>JAZNJX010000092.1:0-5051 GCA_045578245.1 Candidatus Fimenecus sp.
GCACCAACAACACCGTCTTCTTCGCCACCAATTGAACCAACTTCAGCTTCAATTGAAAGACCTTTTTCTTCGCAGATAGCAACTAATTCTTTTGTTTTTGCAATGTTTTCGTCAATCGGGTAGTGAGAACCGTCAAACATAATTGATGAGAAACCTGCTTCGATGCAAGCCTTTGCACCTTCGTATGAACCGTGGTCAAGGTGAAGAGCAACAGGAACTGTGATGCCTAATTCTTCAATCATTCCGTTAACCATACCAACAACTGTTTTGTAACCGCACATATATTTACCTGCACCCTCAGAAACACCGAGAATAACAGGAGAATTCATTTCCTGTGCAGTAAGAAGAATTGATTTTGTCCACTCAAGGTTGTTGATGTTGAATTGACCAACAGCGTAGTGGCCGGCTTTTGCTTTTGTAAGCATTTCTTTTGCATTTACTAATGGCATTTTTAACACTCCAATTTTAAAATATTATTATATGTAATCGCAAAGCGATATTATATACCAGGGACTAGGGATTGGGGACTAGGGACTAGTAGCTAAATTTTTTCTGGGTCGAAATCAAGCACAATCTCGTTTTTTTCAGGAACTAATTGTGTAAGTTTTACACCTGCCGCTTCAAGCATTCTTTTAGATGCTCTTGTTTCCGGTGTATCTTTATATTTATTTGAAAGATAAATAACTTCTGTAATACCACTCTGTATAATTGCCTTTGCACATTCGTTGCAAGGGAAAAGAGCAACATAAAGTCTGTTACCTGTAAGATTTGTGCCTCTTGCGTTTAAAATTGCGTTGAGTTCTGCGTGGCATACATAAAGATATTTTGTGTTGTAACGATCATCACCGGAGCGTTCCCAAGGGAAAATATCATCGTCACAACCTGCAGGGAAACCATTATAACCAACAGAAACTATTCTGTTTTCAGAGTTTACAATACAAGCACCAACTTGTGTGTTAGGGTCTTTACTTCTTTTAGCGCAGAGCATTGCTGCACCCATAAAAAATTCGTCCCATGAAATGTAACCTTCTCTTTTAGGCATTTTTACCCCTCCATTAAATCATTCGCAGACTATTATATAGTATTTATTAAAATTTTTCAATAGTTCAATATGTATAATTGCATTTTAAAACGGTAAAAAATGAAAAAAATAACGAAAAATGTGAAAATTAAGATTATTTTAATGTTTAGTTCTTGAAAAGAATTAAAAAAAGTGATATATTTGGTATGCTTAACAAACTACTAAAAAAGTGGAGAGAAAGATATGGTTAAAGATTATTTTAAAAGACTCTATAAGGGTATGAAACCAATAGAGCATATTTACTGGTGGACTTTAAGAGGCTTGATGATTTATGGTATTATTCACAGCCTTGTTACAATTGACCCTAACTTAGGTTCAATGCAACCGTTACAGATGATGGCAAATTTAGTTGGTATGTTTGCTTACGAAATCTGTCAGATGTTTCCAAAGAACACATTCCCAAGATTATTACCACGCTATTTTCAGCATATTTCAATCTTCGGATTTTTCTGTGCATCCTTCGGTGGAGCGTTTTTAAATTTGTATTATGATTTACCAATGTTCGACAAAGTGCTTCATGCTTTGGGTTGTGTAGAAGCAGTGTTTATCAGTTACGAATTAGTTTGTGCTATGCAGATTCGTGATAAAGTGGTATGCCCACCAAAAATCGTAGCACTCTGTGCATTGGGTGTCGGTTTTGTTTTCGCTTCTGGCTGGGAGCTTTTCGAGTTTGTATTTGACCAATGGTTTGGTGGCGACGCTCAACACTGGGATTTAGAAAAAGCAATTTCTGAAGCTGGTGGCGACGTAAACAAAGTGTTTATGCTTATTCCACTTGACCCTGAGCGTTTCGAAAGACGATTTGCTATAATGGATACAATGGGTGATATGATTCTTAATACATTAGGTGCAGTTCCTATGTATCTCTTCTTGAGATTCAAGCCATATCGTCATATGGGACCTAACAATATCAACAAAATGATTGAAGAAGAATTGGCTAAAACTACCAAAGAAAGCACAACAATTTAATTTGATATTGCATATTTAAAAGAGTTAGTATATAATGTATCTGTAAAATTGCATTAAATTGCGGTGAATCGGGTGCCAATGGGGGTAATCGGTTCATAATTTCACTTTATAAGGAGGAACTGATATGACTAAAAAATTAGTCGCAATTATCCTTGCTCTAACACTTTCAATTTCTGTGTTTATGGTTCCTGCAAGTGCTGCTTCAGTAGTTGCACCACAAACATTGGAGATTAACATTGAGAATGTATTTAACAGAGTTTTAAACGACCTTATACACTATGTTCTCACTTATCTTAATAGATTCTGGCCAGGTTTCCAGGATGAATTTGATAATCCTGAATCTTATGTTGCAGAATATTTCTACGAAGGAGAAGATAGTTTTGACAGAACTGTAAAAGCAGAGTCAAAATGGAGTCTTGGTTATTCAAGCGATTCTCTTATTGACGATTTCAATATTATGAATGGTGACTTCTTCCTTGCGGGTTCTCTTGAAGTATTTGAAGGCAGAGTTCCGAGAGCTGTTTACGATGATCAGAGAGTAAGAGTTTACGCTTTAAGTGATGGTGTAAGCGGTACGGTTGTTCACGCTGTAATCGACGGTTTCGGTTTTGCAAGAGGTGACGTTGAAGTTATCCGTGGCAGACTCGAAGAATTTGCAAAAGCAAATAATATCATCAGTATGAACGTTTCGGTTCTTCACCAACACTCATGTATTGATACACTTGGTATGAATGTTCCGCTTCTTAAAGCACTTATTGCTAACACAGGTAATGCCGGAACAGGTTCTGTATTTGGTGAAAATCTTCTTGATGATTATATGGTGACTAAAAATCCTGAGTTTATGGAAAACCTTTACACAACAACAGTTGCTTGTGTTGAAGAAGCAGTCAGTGATATGACAGAAGGTACACTTAACTACGGTTATGCAAATATCAAAGAATACATCAGAGATAAACGTGACCCACAGGCTTTTGACGAAAATATCCACAGACTTCGTTTCACACCAAATGATGGTTCAGAAGAAACTTGGATTTTAGAAGCAGGTATCCACTGCACAGGTTATGGTGCTGGTCCTGATATCCTTTCAGCTGACTATCCTTACTACATTGAACAGAACATCAATGAAAGAGAAGGCGCAAATGTTGTCTTTGTTATGGGTGCGGAACTCGCAATTACATCTGAAGGCGACTTGACAAATGTTGAAGGCGAATCAGATTTAAATAACATTAAATACTACGCAAATGCACTTGCAGATAAAGTAAGAGCAATTGATAATGAAATTACTCTTGACCCAGTTCTTAATATTGCTCACAGAGAAGTTATGGTTCCGGTTGATAACGGAATTCTTACACTTGCTTGTCGTGAAGGTATTTTAGCATCTGTAGTTGTTAAAGATGGCGAAGATTACACACTTGCATCTGAAGTAGGTTATATGGAACTCGGTAATGAAGTTGCAGTATTCTTTGCACCAGGTGAATTTGAACCAAGTCTTTTCTATGGTGGCACAGCAACACCTGAAGAAAGCTGGGATGGTGAATCATGGGATTACCCTGCACTTAAAGATGTTACAGATTGCGACAATGTTTTAGTATTCGGTCTTGCAAATGACCAGGGCGGTTATGTTCTTGCGGATAATGAATACCACTCACTTCTTGGCGAAAACGAAGAAGTAAACGCAATCAGCCAAAAATCAGGTTCAACATTCACAAAAGCATTTATAGAACTTGTTACAGAAGTTAAGTAAGTGTGGCTAGTTGTTAGTTGCTAGTGTTACAGAAATAAATATGTCCTATCATTTTAGTTGTATTATCAATTAGAATGATAGGATTTTTTTATTTGTCTTAACTCGGCACTAGCCAACTAGCCAACTAGCCATACTAGCCATACTAGCCATACTAGCCATACTAGCCAACTATTTACCCCTTGCATTTCACGCATCAATATAATATAATAGAAAGGTAAACCGCTTGAAAGGGTGAAATAAGTGAGCGATATGAACGAACAACTCGTGCAGGAAGTCGAGGTCAAAGAAAAAAAGAAAAAAGCACCATTTATTATTGGCTTGATTGTTATAATTTTTGCTGTAATTGGCATTGTTTCTGTCGGCATATTTATAAAAAATTCTATTTCAAAAAATGTTGTCGTAGAAAACGACTTCTCTGTTTACGCTGAATATCTTACATGGGTTGTTGGTATTGACCCTGACCCGTTTACAGATATAACAAAAGCAGATTTTGACGATTTGCTTAATATTGCGGTTTGTTCTTTACTTACAGACGGAGTGAAAACTGACGAATATGATGTTACAGAATTTGGTCTTATAGTACCCGCTACGGATGTTGAACAATATTTCAGAAGATGGTTTGGTAACGATGTTCAGATTGTTCACGCAACAGTACAAGGATATGGTTATGAATTCCAATACGATGCAAACAAAAATTGTTATTATGTACCACTTACAGGTGTTGTTCCGCCATTTACACCAAGAATTGAAAGTGTTTCTAAAACCGGTGGACTTGTTACATTACGCGTAGGTTATATCGGTACTAATAATATTGAGGTTTCGGCAGATGGTACTATTGCACCTGCACAACCGGACAAGTTTATGGAAATCAAGTTAAAAGAAACTGCAGATGGTGGTTTTAACCTTATTTCAATTGTTTCTCTGACACAGGGTGAACATCAATAAAATGAACGACACAAGTCGTGGAAATGTGATAAATTCAAGTTGTTTAGTTATGTTGACTAAAAAACAATGAACTATTCTGTCATATTTTTATTTTTATACTATGGAAATAAAAATATAATTTTGGTATAATCATTTTTGGTGTTATGTTGCTTTATTTTAAATTATAAAAAAAGCGGCTACTCAAATATATTAATAATTTATTTTTGGAGGTAAACTATGAGCAAAAAGTACGTTTATTTATTCTCCGAGGGCGACGCTTCAATGCGTGAACTTCTCGGCGGTAAAGGTGCTAACCTTGCAGAAATGACTAAC
>JAZNJX010000093.1:0-10127 GCA_045578245.1 Candidatus Fimenecus sp.
CATTTATATATGAAAGCAACTGGGATTGTGAGAAGAATTGACGATTTGGGAAGGGTTGTTATTCCTAATGAGATTCGTAGGACTAAGTCGGAGGCCAAGCGGTCTTAGGAAGACAAGCAAGTTGTTCAACTCCTTGGCTCACAGAACGACATGGCTACGATCCGACTTCATTTATATATGAAAGCAACTGGGATTGTGAGAAGAATTGACGATTTGGGAAGGGTTGTTATTCCTAAAGAGATTCGTAGGACTATGCGAATTCGCGAAGGAGACCCATTGGAAATTTTTACCGCTGCTGATGGGGAAGTTATTTTTAAAAAGTATTCCCCTATTGGTGAATTGTCGGAATTTGCAAGTCAATACACGGATGTATTGCACAGGGCTACGAATTTACCCGTAATAATTACCGACCGTGACCATGTTATTGCCGTATCGGGTATGCCAAGAAAAGATGCCATTGACAAGCATATTTCCCCTGAATTGGAAACGCTTATGGAAGACCGTGAAAACTATGTTGCCTCACCTGACACAAAGGCACTTTACCCTTTAATCGACCATGAAAGAGAGGCTGGTATTGCTTTTCCGATTATCGGTGGCGGAGATGTTGCAGGTGCAGTTGTGCTACTACTCAATACTGATGGTAGTATGCCCACACAGACGGAAATTAAGCTTGTCTCCGTTGCAGCATCATTTCTTGGAAAACAGACAGAAGAATAATTCGTAATGCATAATTTGGATTTATTTGAATTTTCAAAGTCACCCTGAACAGCGTGAAGGGTCTATTAATTTGATATAGAGATTCTTCGCTACGCTCAGAATGACAAAATCAGACATGGAAGCCTGCCACTACGAGTAATTAGATATACAAAAAGGACCTGACTCAATGAGTCAAGTCCTTAATTTTTAAGATTTAATTAGTAAGAAATCTTGTATTCTGTGATAACCTGGATACCAACTTTAGCGCCGTTCATTGTGATAACAGCAAGTTTTGCATCAAGACCAAGAACGCAAGGAGCGTTGAGCTTGAGTTCAACAAGGTTACCTGTTGCCTTATCAATTGTTGCAACTGCAGTTACGTTTTCATAATCAATCTTAATGTTGCTGAGTTTAAGACCAGGAACTGAACCGATAGCGCCTGTAATCTGGCTTTCTTCAATAACACCTGCGATAGCACCAACACCATCAGCATTTGCCTTTGGATTTGTAGCATTCTTTGCCACAACTGTAATTACATATGTATTGCCTTTTTCTACACGGCTGATTTTCTGGATGCCATTGAGTGTAAGAGCATTTGCATTAGGAAGCTTTTCTTTCTGCCAAGTTTCGTTCTTAACTTCGATTGAAGCTTCGTCCTTAGCCATGAACATACCCATAAGAGTAGATGCAGCACCTGAAAGTCCACCTGCTTCAACAATACCCTTGTAGTTAAGAGCACCGTCTTTTACACGGATAACTGACTTTGACTTTGTTCTTGCATTTGCAACTGCTGTTTTGTACATATCAAGAATTTCCTGATTTTCATTTGTTGCGCCTGCAGAAGGTGTCTGTGTGTTATCATCACCAGGTGTTGTAGCAACATTATCATCACCAGCAGGTGTATTTTCATCACCAACAACAGTATTATCGTCACCGATAACGGCATCATTACCACCAACAGATGAGTTGCCACCGTTATTACCACCAACATTATTGCTGCCAGCACTTACTGTGCCACCCTTACCAACTGTTAACATTGTTGTCTGTGCGATTGAAACAACGCTGAATACCATTACCAATGAAAGTAAAACTGCAATTGAAGATAAAAATACCTTTGAGAATCTTTCACCTTTCATTGCTTTGATTTCAAGCTTTGCTTTGTATTCCTCTGGTGTCATTTGTTTTTTAGCCATTTTCTTTAACTCCTTTCAAAAGTTAAACATTCACTCATATACTTTACAACAAAACGCAAAAATTGTCAATAGGATACCCATTGTCTGTTTTTAAAACAATTAAATTATTTTAATGGTATTGTTTTTTTACTCGGTTGTGATATAATTATATGTTAAAGGAGTTGTTCCAAATGTCAAGAAAAAAAGGTAATAAAAAGATTAAATTAAACACTAAAAGCGTCTGTTTGATTGTTGCTATTCTTGTTTTAGTTGTTGCTGTAGTTGTTGCTGTATCTTCGCTAAACGAAAACAAGCCTGATATTGAGTATTCACCTATCGAAAACAAAACAGAACACACTGACAATGTGGATAACACAAAACCCTCAACTGAACCTTCAACAAAGCCTATCAACAGCCCTGTAACGGAACCTACAACTGAAAAAAAGACTACAACGGATACAACTACTGTTGACCCCACTGTTCCGGTAACTAAGTCTTTTTATGATGCAGTTAAATACCGTTCTCCTGACGCAGTTACTGCTGATATTTTCAAGCACGGAAGAAACTTAATGCTTTTAAACAGGGAATACGAGTTACCAGAAGATTTTAAATGGGATTTGGTTTACTGGTCAAATGGAAAGCCAGTTGATGCTATGTATCTTAACTGTGAGGAACACAATTCTGTAAAAGCTGTTGACCGTGCTGCTTATCAACCACTTAAAGATATGTTTGCTGCTGCCAGAGAGGCAGGTGTTCCATTAAACCTTGTTTCAGCATATCGTAGTATCTATTTACAGGACAAACTCTTCACTCGTTCTGTTAATACATATATGAATAAAGGCTTATCCGAAGCAGATGCAATCAACAAGGCAAATCGGGAACGAACTTTTTCAGGTACAAGTGAACATAACACTGGTCTTGGTTTTGACATTCTTGGACAAGGCAACTACACACTCAGTACATCCTTTGAAAACAGCGCACAATTTGCATGGCTTATGGAAAATGCAGAAAACTATGGTTTTGTTCTTCGTTATGCTAAAGACAAAACTGAAATCACTGGTATTATGTATGAACCCTGGCACTTCAGATATGTTGGTGTTGAGCATGCTAAAAAAATGAATGAATTGGGATTATGTTTAGAAGAGTATATTGATTATTTAGAGGCGTAAACAAATGGAAAATTTTAAGAAAAAAGCTTTTAGCTATATTACATTTGGAAAAATCTTCGGACACTTGTTCGTTGTAATGGAACCAAAAATCTTTTATCACAAAATGCTTGAAAAACAAGGCAAGCAACAAAAGGCTGATGAATTTGGATTCACTGCAGTAAAAAAATGGGCAAAATTTGTTTGTAAAGTCGCCAAAGTTAATATTACAGTTAAGGGGCTTGAAAAAATCCCGACAGACCGTCCTGTACTTTTCACTCCAAATCACCAGAGTTATGCCGATGTTCCGATTTTATTACATGCGTTAAAGGATTTCGACTTCGGTTTCCTTATGAGAATGCAGCTTAATAAGCTTTTTGCCATTGAACAAATCAGCCACATTCTTCACTGTGTTCCAATCAATCAGGAAAATGCACGAGAAGGTGTTAAAGCTCTTAACAAGACTGCTGAACAGATTAAAAATGGTCTTTCAATGGTTGTTTATCCTGAAGGAAAAAGAGGTTTCAGCAATACTCCTGACGAATTTAAAAATGGAGCATTCAAAATTGTTCAGAAAACAGGTGTTACCGTTGTTCCGATTTATACAAGGAATGCATTTAAAATTCTTGAAGGTAGTGGTGGAATTATAACTCCTACAGATGTTAAAGTTACTATTCTCGACCCTATCGAAACAAGCGAAATGAATCGCGAGCAGGTAAGAGAACTCAACGAAAAGGTACATAAGATTATTCTTGAGGAATCGCAAAAATATAACGACTAGAGTTTTAGGCAGTCTGTAAAAACAGGCTGTCTTTTTTGTGTAAATTAATGTATTGAACTATACACAAAATTAGGTTATAATATGGTGTAATTATTTTAAGGGGGAGTATAAATGAAAAAAGGAATTATCTTTGATAATTCAAAGAAAGCATTTCCTTTAATCATCATGATTTTAGGCTTTGTGGCAGGAATTGTTCTTCACATTATGCGACTTAATCTTCTTGCAGTTGTTAATGTAGGCTATATGTGCATAGTTTCTGCACTTATCATTCTTGGACTTTTAATTTTTAAGAAGCTTTATCTTTGGAATTTTATAGGTTACGGATTCTCTGCATTATCCATTGCATTGTATTATACAATCTGGGGTGCTGACGCAGGATTCGGTGCATTTTCATCAGGTAAGGCAGGTTGGAGTTCAGCCGCAAACGGACTCTTTTCAGGAGCAAGTAACTATAATATATTAGTTCGTTTAGGTGGCAACATTTTGCTCGTGCTTCCTTGCATTATTGCACTTGTTGCACTTTTGCTTGTTGGCAAAAAGACATTGAAGAACAAAGGCACACACTTTGTTGTAACAAGCCTCCTCAGTGTGCTTCTTGCAGGAACTTCCGTTCTTTATGTTCTCACAATGAATCTTCGTTCACAGCCAAATGTCCAGAGACTTTGGGAAGGTCACGATGACTATCTCAACAAGATTGATAAAAACACTACTGACAAACCAAATGTGCTTTTCATTATGATGGACGATATGGGATATGGTGACATCTCTCTTAATGGTGCTATTTATGACACCCCTAATATGGACAGAATAGGTGAAGAAGGTCTTAACTTTGACAACTTCTATTCCGCATACTCAGTTTGCTCACCTGCTCGTTTCAGCCTTATGACAGGTCGTTATCCTTTCCGTGGATACGCTGACAACGTTATCTATCCAACATTTGACACATTCTCACCTTTCGCATCAACAAGAATTTTTAACTCTATCGAAATGGGTAATAACTGCGATGGTATGTTGGGTGACGAAATCACAATTGCCGAAGTTTTCCAGAATGCAGGATATAATACAGGTGCTTTCGGTAAATGGCATCTTGGGGACTATGGTGAATATCTTCCTACAAATCAAGGCTTTGATTATTTCTATGGTAGCCACCATGTTAACGATATGAATCCTTTCTACCATGTTTCCGAAGAAAATGGTGAATATGAAATCGTTCACGGTACTGATGAAATGTTTGTTGAGGGCAAGAAAGACCAGAGTAAACTCAGTGAATGGATTCACGAAGAAATCAACGACTGGATTACCGATAAAGTTACAAATTCCGACGAGCCATTCTTTGCTTACTATGCGACACCATGGCCACATGGTCCTGTTTTTGCAGGTGATGACTTTGATGGTACTTCTGGTATGGGTACATATGTTGACTGCGTTACAGAATTTGACTATTACCTTGGTAAACTCTTTAACACTCTTGAAGAGCTTGGTGTTATGGATGATACAATCATTGTTTTCACAAGTGACAATGGTCCTGCACTTGAAGGCTCAACCGGTGAGCTCCGTGGTGGTAAGTACACAGCCTACGAAGCAGGTCAGAAAGTTCCGTTTATGATTAAATGGGAAAACAATGATGGACTTTGGGAAAAGGGTGACACACGTAGTCAGAGTGCTGTTCTTTGCGACATGTTCCCAACACTTATAGACCTTTGTGGAATCACTGTAAATGGCATTGAAAATAATCTTCCTGCTGACAGAACAATCGATGGTGTTTCAATGCTTCCTGTCTTAAAGGACGATACTGCAATTCACACTATTGACCATCCTATTCTTCATATGAAGCGTGAAAAAATAAAGGCAATTCAGTACACAGCAGAAACAAAGGATGTTCTTACTCGTGAAGAATATAAGGACTACAAATACCCTGTTCTTACAGAAAATGATTATGTAACATTCAAGTATTTCCGTAAGATGCAGAATGATAATCCTGCATTCTTCGATAAGACCCGTAAAAACTGGTTATTCATTCTTAATGACGATAAGAGTGAAAGCTACAAACGTACAAGTACATACCCTGAAATCGCAGAAGAAATGGATAAACTTATGGATTCTGTTATGAAGGGATTCAAGGATAATCGTCGTGGTATAAATAACGAGTATTACACTAATCTTTAATTAATTTAAGCCCATTGGAAAGTTGATTATCAATGGGCTTTGTTATATAATTACGTCAAATACTATACGGAGTCAAAAACTATGCCACCTCTTTCTATAATGATTAAACCTGCATCAAGCCTTTGCAATATGCGTTGTGAATACTGTTTTTATCACAATGTTACTGAATTGCGAGAGGTTTCATCCTTTGGCATTATGCAGGACTCAACAGCTGACAATTTAATAGAAAAGGCATTGAAATTCGCCAATGGTGAAAGTGTTGCATTTGCTTTTCAGGGTGGTGAGCCTTTAATGGCAGGACTCCCCTATTTCAAGCATTTTGTTGAAAAAGTCAAATCTGCAAACAAGTTAAACAGTCAAATTTATTTCAGCACGCAGACAAATGGTACACTCTTAACAGATGAATGGTGTGAATTTTTTCACCATAATAATTTCCTTGTGGGATTAAGCCTTGACGGTAACTTTGAACATAACAAATTCCGTGTTGATGCAAACAGGGAAAATACATTTTATAAGATTATCTCCGCCGCTGAAAAGCTACAAAAACATAAAGTTGAATTCAACATTCTTACTGTTCTTACGGGCTATTGTGCCGACCATATTGACGAGATTTACAAGTATTTTCGCAGTAAAGGATTCCGTTATTTACAATTCATTCCTTGTCTCAGACCTTTCGGAGATACCACCGAAAGTGAGTTGTATATGACCCCTGACCAATATGCTGATTTCCTTATAAAGGGCTTTAACTACTACGTTAAGGACTATGTAAGAGGTCAATACACGAGCATCCGTTGGTTTGACAACATTGTGCATCAGTTTTTGGGGAATCCTACGGAGCAATGTGGAATGTGTGGTCATTGTATGCATCAGTTTGTTGCTGAGGGTAACGGAAATATCTATCCTTGCGACTTTTACTGTACAGACCAATGGCTTTTAGGAAATATCAACGATGAAAATGAAAACTTTGATACATTGGCACATTGTGAAAAAGCTATAGAATTTTTACGAGAAAGCCTTGCAGTGCCTGACAAGTGCAAACAATGTAAATTCTATCCTGTTTGTCGTGCGGGTGGTTGCAAACGCACAAGAGCGGACCGGGATTACTGTGAAAGCTATAAAAAATTCTTCTCATCCTGCCTGCCACTTTTCCGAGCATTCATAAATGAGAAGAAATAATAGCAAATTGCATAATCACAATTTATATATCATTCAAACTTGTAGGGACGATTCACGAATCGCCCTTTTTTAATATTAAACCATTAAATTCTACTGTTAGTGGAGTGCTATTCTTCATTTTATTTGTTACAATATAGATGAAAGGAGATGTTGTGATGGATAACAAAAAGACAGGAATGTTTATTGCACAATGTCGCAAATCCATAAACATAAGTCAAAAACAACTTGCAGAAAAACTTAATGTGACTGATAAGGCTGTTTCAAAATGGGAAACAGGTAATGGTGCACCTGATATATCTATATTGACAAAACTTGCCGGTGAGCTGAATGTTTCGGTTGTCGAATTACTTGACGGTGAATATGCAAAAGAAACAAATAAGAACGAGCAAACTGAAAAGATAGTTGTTGAAGCATTAAAAAAAGCAAAAAAAGAAAGAGTAAAAACTGCTATTTCCATTTTTGTTTCATTAGCAATCTTGTTCACTCTTATAAATGTTGTTGTATATGGTTATTGGGGAAGAAGGCATAAGGTTTTATATGATGTCGATTCAGTTTATGTTTTTCAACAAAAAGATGACCCTGATATGTATGATATATATTTTAACTGTTCTGTAAACAATTGGTGGTTCGATTTTAATGAATATACATACAAATTAGTTGATGCTCTCGGTGGCTCACTAGGTTCTTGGCATTTTAGAACTGAAACAGAGTTCTTTACATCAGATAATATTAACAAAACAATTTTTGTAATTCATGTAAAGTTCGATTCATCTACTGTTGATGACCCTGCTCCGACTATTGAAGAAATTATAAAAATGGCAAGATTTGATGCCTATGACACAAATGGTCAGCAAGACGTCAGAGCAAGTTTGTATATAGAAGATTATAAAGATATAAAGATTATTATGTTATAAAAGAACGGGCGATTTATGAATCTCCCCTACCTTCCAAGCACATTAGTTTGATTATCTAATCGCAATGTAGTTCCAACATTTTGCATTTTACACTTTGCATTTTAAAACATCCCATCATTCGTTTGAACAATGGGATGTTTATTTTTATTTACTTTTCTGCTTTTCTTTTGTCAAAGAATTTCTTTGTTTCCTTTGCAACTATACCTGAAAGTGCGAAGAGTGCAATCATATTAGGAATTGCCATAAGTCCGTTGAAGATGTCGGCGATTGTCCATACTGCCGAAATTGTCATATATGGTCCGATAAGTACAGCCAGAATATAAAGATATCTGAATGCTTTTACAACTTTCTTATTTCCCTTTGTTAAGTATTCAAGGCAACTTTCTGAATAATAATCCCAACCAAGAATTGTTGTAAATGCAAAGAAAACAAGACAAATCATAAGGATAAATGATGTTACTCTTTCAGGCAAAAATGGGATACCCTCACCAAAAGCATAGGATGTAACTCCAACACCCTCAAGTCCTTCTACTTTCCATGCACCTGTGATGATAATTGAAAGACCTGTCATTGTACAAATAACAATTGTATCAAGGAATGTACCTGTCATTGTAACAAGACCTTGTCTTACAGGTTCTTTTGTTTTTGCCGCTGCAGAAGCAATCGGAGCTGAACCAAGACCCGCTTCATTTGAGAAAATACCACGAGCTATACCTTTCTGCATTGCTATGAACATTGTTCCAACAATACCACCTGTTACTGCAGATGGATTAAATGCCCCTTTAACGATAAGCTCGAATGCCATTGGAATCTTATCCAGATTTGAAAAGATAAGCATAAGCGCAAAAACAATATAAGCAATTGCCATAAACGGAACAACAATTGTCGCAACACTTGATATTCTCTTAATTCCACCAATTAGCACAAGACCTACACAAACAGCAAGTAATACTGATGCAATTACCACTGACCATGAATACTCACCAATAAGAGGAATATTTACTGTATTTGTGTTGTTTGCATCGAAAAATGAGTTTATTGCTGATGAAATACCATTAACCTGAGTGAATGTACCAATACCCATAAGACCTGCACATACACCAAAAACTGCAAAAGCCTTTGCAAGCCACTTCCACTTTGCACCCATACCTTTTTCGATATAATAGAATGGTCCGCCTAAAGTATGACCATCCTTATCTGTTACACGGTATTTAACCGCCAAAAGACCTTCTGCATACTTAGTTGCCATACCAAAAAAAGCAGCAACAAGCATCCAGAAAAGAGCACCCGGACCACCTGCACATATAGCAGTTGCAACACCGACAATATTACCTGTACCTATTGTTGCAGAAAGTGCTGTACACAATGCACCGAATGAAGAAACATTTCCTTCTCCACCTTCTTCCTCCTGTACCATCCATTTAAGTGCCAATGGTAAGTGGAAAATCTGTACAAGCTTTGTTCTTATTGTAAGCAAAAGACCTCCTACTATGATAAGCACCATAAGTGGTACGCCCCACACAAAATCGTCGATTGCCACAAGAATGTCATTTAAATTCATTGTTTCATTCTCCTATCCAAGATAAAATTAAAGGACTGAATGCAAACACACTCAGTCCAAAAAAATCTGCAAGAAATTTCCGTCCTTTGACCTGAGAGATTAGCATTACGCCTTGCACCTTCGGTATCCACTCACTGTGGAATTCTCCAGGATGCCGTCAACAGACAGTCAAGATTTCTCTTTTCAATCTGCATCACACGGCACATATTAAATTGACGAAAGTCATTATATTACAAACTTTTTATGCTGTCAACAAATTTTTATATATCCAACAGGATTTATGACAAAATATATGATAAAGCCATTATAAGCACTTCGTCAGCACCCTCACTTTTAAGCAACATAATAAGTCCCAAAATCAAGGCTTTATCAGGTTCATCAAAAAGATTTTGAATAGAACTTTGTTTTGATATGTTTTCTTTTTTTATAGATGTTTCTTTTTTCTGTGTTCTTTCCTGTTCTGCCTTAAAAAACTCGTTAAAGTTAGGGTAAGCTGTGTTCTCAGGGAAGTTAGGA
>JAZNJX010000094.1:0-4638 GCA_045578245.1 Candidatus Fimenecus sp.
AACAACTTGCTTGTCTTCCTAAGACCGCTTGGCCTCCGACTTGGCAGCATAAAACGCTGTCTGCTGTTTTTTAGTGTGGATGTTCATAAAAATTCTTATTTAATCTTCTCTTTGTTCGGCAAAATATATTCCCCAATCTGCAAACATTTCAGGGATATCAAAAATGTCTTTTCCGTCAGTTTCAATTCTTTCTGACTTACCTGGATTATTTTGAGTGAAAGTATCCCAAGCGGTTACAAGTTTATTAACACGCTTTAATTCATTCTTTTCTAAAAGTGAATTATAGTTTTCAGGAGTTTGTGAATAAATAGTAATAACATTGTACTTACCAATCATTATTTCATCGTGTGAAATATGGCAACCGAAGCCGAAAGAGGACAAACCATCATTTACAAGAAGCTTACCAATTCTGTTTATAATAACAAATGCTTGTTCCTGTGTGCAACCGTCAATGTAGTAAACATCTTTATGTAACGATTCAACCATACTGGGTTTTATTTCAGTTTCATCATACTGTTTTGATGGATTTTCTAATATAAAGAATAATGGTTCATTATGCATTTTTATAAAATCTAACAGCAAATTTTCTATTTTATCAGCATCTATATTTGCAACTATACAGTTGTCATTAACTTCATATTCTTCGTGAATCTTTTCAGGAAACGAAACTGTACAGCCTTTTCTCAATTTAAGCATAATATCACCTCTCGGAAATATTATACTCGCAAAATCAAAGGAAATCAAGTTGTTAGAATAATTACAAAAACCACTTGACATCTTTGCAGAAAAACTGAAAGTGTCATAGTGGGTTATATACTTTGGTATAAAAATAAAAAAATGAGTATTCACAGGTCAAATCCCTTATGAATACTCAATATGGTGCGAGAGACGGGACTTGAACCCGTACGGGATTACCACACGCCCCTCAAACGTGCGCGTCTGCCGATTCCGCCACTCTCGCATATCGGTCGTTCTCTCGAACGCAAGAGTCATTATATCAAAGGAAATCGACAGTGTCAAGCATTTTTTATAAAAATTTTTAAATATTTTATATTGAACTTTCTTTGGAGTGTTTAACTGGTTTAACGGTAGGCTTTTCTGCCTTTTTTGGTAAACCTTGTGCGATTGTGGGGAACTCGTTATCGATTTCGTTTGTGGGTTGGATTTCATAAGTTCCGTACTTATTTACCATTTCCCATGGTGTTTCGGGATTGTCGGGGATATAAGTCACATTTTCTTTCAACTGATTTATATAATTCTTTTCTTTTTTCATTTTCATCACCGTTTTTATTATGGGTAAGAAAATGAAAAGTATTCAAAAAATCGGCGGGGTCTTGATCCCGCCGTACAATGTGATGTTTAATTATAAGGTTAATCCTTTTTTGCTAACTCTGTAAGGGATGTTGCAAGACCTGCAAGGCCCTGAATTTCTGATGGGATAATAATCTTTGTAGCTTTACCATCAGCAGCTTTTTCAAAAGATTCAAGAGCTTTGATGCTGATAAATTCCTGACTTGGATTTACCTTGTTAATCATTTCGATACCTGCAGCAGTTGCTTCCTGAATCTTAAGGATTGCAGCAGCTTCACCTTCTGCTTCACGGATTTTTGACTCCTTAATAGCATCAGCACGAAGAATTGCAGATTCTTTTTCACCTTCTGCAACGAGGATTGCGGCTTTCTTTTCACCTTCAGCCTGCAAAATCTTTTCACGACGTTCACGTTCAGCCTTCATCTGCTTTTCCATTGAGTCCTGAATTTCACGAGGAGGCATAATGTTCTTCAATTCAACACGGTTGATTTTGATACCCCATGCGTCTGTTGCTTCGTCAAGAACTTCAGTAATCTTTGAGTTGATTGTGTCTCTTGATGTAAGAGTTGCGTCAAGCTCAAGGTCACCGATGATATTACGAAGTGTCGTTGCTGTGAGGTTTTCAATAGCCATCATAGGACGCTCAACACCATATGTGTAGAGTTTAGGGTCGATAATGCGATAGAAAACAACTGTGTCGATTGACATTGTTACGTTATCCTTTGTGATAACAGGTTGTGGTGGGAAATCCACAACAGCTTCCTTAAGGCTTACTCTTTTTGCTACTCTGTCGATAATTGGGATTTTCACGTGAAGACCTGTATCCCATGTGGTGTGGTATGCACCAAGTCTTTCAATAACAAAGGCATTTGCCTGTGGTACGATTCGTACGTTTGCTACGATGATTGCTATAACAATAGCGATTAAAATAATAGGGATAATTAAAAATTCCATAATGTTTCTCCTTTTTTATAATTTGTTTATTACAAGAGTTGTTCCGTTAACACTCTTAACGATTACATTTTCACCCTTCTGGATTGTTTCACCAGTTTCACTGACTGCTTTCCAGTAAACATCACCTGCAAGTATTCTGCCCGAAATTCCGTTTGTATCTTCGGTAACTTTTACGGTTTTGCCTACAAGTTTTTCGTTCTGGTCAACCTCATCCACTGCTTTTTTTATGTGTTTATTGTAGATTTTACGGCAGATTACCATAAATACGGCACTTGAAATTACAAAAATTGAAATTTGTAAAATCAGACTATCAACAAACAAGGATACAATACAGGTAAGTATTGCTGCAGGGACAAACCAGATGGAAACAAGTGCTGTTGTGAGAAGCTCTACAACCAAGAACACAACTCCCACGGCAATCCAGCCAATCCAAGGGTTTTCCACTAAATATTCCACAAATATCCTCCTTAAAAATAATTTTAGTCGTTATTGATTTCTCTTGAAAAGACGATAATCATTGGTGTACCGGCTTTTGTGTGAGCCATTCCGAATGAATGAAGGTTTGTGCTTACAACTTCCCAGCCATGTTTAGTCATTTCGTTCATTTTCGCTTCTGCTTCGCCGAGTTTTAATTCTAAAATCTTGTATTCTTTCTGCATTGGATTTCTCTCCTTTACTTTATTATATATTTATAAATTGCATCATATATACAGTCTTCAAAGCTTTCGGAAGCACCACCGTCACATCTGAACAAGCCTTCGCCACCACCGCCACCGATTGCGTGAATATGTGTGTTACCTTCAAGGTCATCAATAGTAATAGTGAGAGTCAGACGGTTACCTGCTCGATAATAATGTTTTTCATAAACAAGCACAATAACTGAAGCGCCATTTCCGGCATCCCTGGTATATGAGTCAATCAGTTCGCCTGTAACTGACCCGTTTACAATGGTTTTGGTGATAAGTTCTTCAGTTTCTTGTGGGGAAATTGATACATATAAATTTACCATTTTTAAACTCCTTAAAGTAGTTCGGCAAAGGCTTTTTGAGCCAAATCCCTCATTCTTGTTGAAATGATGGCAAGTGCCATTGCCCTTAATGCGATTCGTAATTTCTTTTTTGAAATATCATCGCGGATAGTTGCTTTTTTTATGTTTTCATCAACGATTTCGTCAAGCTTCTGAGTTTCGTAAATCGCTTTTGCTTCGCATTGATAAATTACGCTGCACAGAATGTTGAAAAGCTCTCTGTCGGGGAGAATGTCGTCAGAACGGTCTTCAACAGAACCGTTGATATAGTTCATAAGAAATGCGATTTGTTCTAACTGCATTGACCCACGCATCATATTTATAAGGATGATGCGCATAACCTGTTCCTCGCCATAGCGCTTTTCTTCGGGATTTTTTACCCAACCACGTTTTATCCAATTTTGGATTGTTGATGTTTCAAGTCCCGTTAATTCTCTGACCTGCGCAAGAGTAAGACCTTTTGTAACTGTTAACAGGGGAGCAATCAATGAAAAACAATCATCTTTTGCAACGCTGTTGAACTCCAACGCAGTTCCGGGAATATAATTCATCTACTCCACCTCCTTTATGTGTTGTTTTGATTATATCACGAGTTCATATGACTGTCAATAGGGTTTTTATGATTTTTTGCAAAAAAATAAGACCGTCAGGTTTTACTGACGGTCAAAGTGTTTTTAGTGATTATTTGTCTTCTTTATCCTTCTTATTTGTTTTTGAGAAGATTTTGTTAAGAAGAGTTGTGATGGCAATAAGCACACCCATAACGATGATGATTCCAGCCATACCCATACCCATATAATAGAGGTTGTCGATAAAAGCTCCTGGGTTAAAAGCCATAAAAGTAACTAATAAATTCTGTAACATATCTGTATCCTCCTAATTACATAAAGAAGTTAAGGATAAGACCACCTGCAATAACAGATGCAATCTGACCTGAAACGTTTACACCGATTGAATGCATGAGAAGGAAGTTCTGTGGGTCTTCTGCAAGTCCCATTTTGTGAACGATACGTCCTGACATTGGGAATGCTGAAATACCTGCAGCACCAATCATTGGGTTAATCTTTTTGCTCTTTGGAAGGAAGATGTTGAGAATCTTTGCAAACATAACACCACCAACTGTGTCAAAGATGAATGCAACAAGACCAAGACCGAGGATAAGAAGTGTGTCAGGTGCAAGGAATGATGAATAGTGCATCTTTGTAGCAATTGTGATACCGAGGAAGATTGTGATAAGGTTTGCAAGAACTTTCTGTGCTGTTTCTGAAAGAGAATTAAGCACACCACATTCACGGATAAGGTTACCGAACATAAGGAAACCAACAAGTGAAACAGATGCCGGAGCT
>JAZNJX010000095.1:0-42357 GCA_045578245.1 Candidatus Fimenecus sp.
GCAGGTATTGACGAAAGAGTTGAATTTCCTGCACCTGTTTATGATGCATATTACAAGTATAATATCCAGCCACTTGAAAGAATTCTTCCTCTTTAAGTCGGAGGCCAAGCGGTCTTAGGAAGACAAGCAAGTTGTTCAACTCCTTGGCTCACAGAACGACATGGCTACGATCCGACTTGCAGGTATTGACGAAAGAGTTGAATTTCCTGCACCTGTTTATGATGCATATTACAAATATAATATTCAGCCACTTGAGAGAATTCTTCCTCTTTGTAAGGAGGTTGGTGTTAAGAAGGCTGTTATCCTTGGTTCATACTTTGCTTATCTTGCAAAGGAAAGACCTGATATGAAGCTTACAGAAAAGCATCCTTATATCAGAAGCCGTATTGACCAGGAAAATGTTGCTTTCTCATTTGCTGATGAAAACTTTGATGTATCAGTTCTTGAACTTCCATACATTTTCGGTACACAGCCGGGCAGAAAGCCTGTTTGGGTTATCCTTATTGAACAGATTAAGAGAATGGATAAGCTTCCATTCACAATGTACCCGGGCGGTGGTACAGCAATGCTTACAGTTCGCCAGGTTGGCGAAGTTATTGATGGTGCTGCTGAAAAATCTAAGGGTGCAAAGGCTTGGCCTATTTCTATGTACAATTTAACATGGAAAGAATTCCTTAAAATTGTTTACGCTGCAAGAGGTATGGGCGAAGATCGTAAGATCATCAGTGTTGCTCCATGGATGATGCGTATGGGTCTTGGTGGCGTTAAGAAAGAATATGCTGCAAAGGGTATCGAAAGTGGTATCGATGTTGACGGACTTGCAGATATCATGGATGTAAATCTTTTCATTCCTGATAGCTATTCAAAAGAACTTGGAGCAACTCCTGATGATATCAAAGCTGCAATTTTTGATTCAATCAAGGTTTCACAGGCATCTTATGATGGAAAAGTTAAGCTCCTTGAAATGAAAGGTGAATAATCTTCAAAATAATTATGAGACACACTAAGAATTTGGTGTGTCTCTTTTTTGTTGGAAAAGCCCCTTTACAAAAGTGAAAATAAAGGGTATAGTATATTTGACTGATGCAAATAGGAGGGATTTTTTATGAAAAAAATACTTACAGTTATTCTTTCATTAATTGTGATGTTTTCTGCAACATCTATGATTGGTTATGCTGTTGATGGTGAAACAATTGATACTTTTGCTTTATCATCTGTAATTAAAGAAGATAAAACACCAACAGTTGAGTGGTTTTTAGCTGAAGATGGTAACTATTATCTCTTTATGCCTACAGCAATAACAAAAATGCTTTGTAAAGTTACTTTCAAGGCAGATGGCGATGTTCTTATTGATGGTAATAAAGTGAATAATGGCGACGCTATTTCACTTGCAGGAAAATCAGAAATTACAGTTTCTTGCAAGAATAAGAGCTATGTAGTAAAAATTATTGAAGAAACACAGCTAGCATCTGTTTTTGTTACAACAGAATCGGGAAATCTTGATGCTGTTCATGCTGATAAGGAATATAAAGAACCAGGTTATATTCAGATTGTTTCCGAAGATGGAGTTTCTTTCCAGTATGATGGTGACCTTGAATACATAAAGGGCAGGGGTAATTCTACATGGAAAATGGAAAAGAAACCTTACAACTTTAAACTTGACAAGAAAACAGACCTTTTTGGAATGGGTAAGAGCAAAAAATGGAGCCTTATCGCAAACCACAGTGATATATCTCTTATGAGAAACTCAATAATCTATACTGTGGCTGGTCAGGTGCTTGACTATACACCAAAATATACACCTGTTGACCTTTATATCAATAATGAATATATGGGTTCATATATTCTTACTACGAGAGTTGAGGTTGACGATAACAGAGTTGAAATTGAAGACCTTGATGGTGCAAACGAAGATGCAAATCCTGGTGTAGATTTTGATGAACTTGACCGTGGTGGTGTTTACGGCACATATTCAGGCCTTTTACAAGGTACACAGAAGTGGGTAGAAATTCCAAATGACCCTGAAAATATTACTGGTGGTTATTTAATGGAATTAGAAATTGCTGACAGATATCCTGGCGAAATTTCAGGTTTTGTTACTAATGGTGGACAGCCTGTTATTTTCAAAAATCCTGAATATGCAACTGAAAGTGAAATCAAGTATATCAGTGGTGTATATCAGGCATTTGAGGATGCGGTTTTTGCTGAAGACGGAACAAATGCAGATGGTGATTATTATGCAAACCTCTGTGATATTGAGTCTTTCCGCCTCTTCTACGCTATTAATGAGTGGGCATCAAATATGGACTGTGGATTGACAAGTACATATATGTATAAGCCTGAAAATGACGATAAGATTTATGCAGGACCTGTTTGGGATTTTGATATTGCTTTTGGTAACAATGGTGGCAGCAGATATGGTTGTGACTATACAAATCCTGAAGAATTTACAGTTTGTTTTGGAAGACAGTATAAAAATACAATTTTTATGTCAAGGGATATTCATGCGGTACCAACACTCTTTAACGCTCTTTGCCAGAAGACTGATTTCGTAATCGGTGTCAGAGATTCATGGTGCGATAAACTCTTACCTGTTGTTGATTACGTAAATAAAACATATATTCCATACTATGCTTCAAAAATTGAAGGTTCAGCAGTAGCAAATGCTGTCCGTTGGAATATTTTTGGAACAAGCGATGTTGATGCAATTAAGGCTGAATTCAGAGCTGAGGTTGATTATGTGAAGAATTATGCAACAACTCGTGCTGAATTCCTTACAAACAATTTTGGCTCGGTACAGGTTCGAACTGAAGAGTTCACTGATTTTGACAAAATGATTATGGGTCTTGGCACAGCAGCCAATAATGCATTTGAAGCATTTATCAGGTTATTCAATCTTGAAAATGTTCTTTAATTATAATTAGTACAAGAAGGCTTATCTTTATGATAGGCCTTCTTTGTTATTGAAATATCTTTTAAGATAAGATATACTTGTGTTGAAGGGCAGGGATGATTATGTCGAAAGGAAAAAAGTTAATCAAGATTGTTTTATGCGTTTTTCTTGCGTTATTAATTGCTGTGGGTGGATATCTTGGATATGTGTTACTCAGTTATTCACGAATTGAGGATAATCAGGTGATTACACCTACAAATACAGGTGAGAATGGGAAAGTGAAAATAGGTGAAAGCTATACAATAGTAACTCAAAACATTGGTTTTGGTGCTTATACTCAGGATTTTACGTTTTTTATGGACGGTGGCACACAGAGTTGGGCAGAGAGTGAAGAAAGCGTTTTGGAGTGTATAGAAATGGCAGGAGATACTGTTGAGTATTATAAGCCTGATTTTATACTCTTTCAGGAAGTGGACTTAGATTCAACCCGTAGTTATCATATTAATCAGCGTGAAATTCTTGAAAAAAGATTTAATAATCTTTCAAGTGCCTTTGCTGTGAATTATAATTCTGCCTTTTTGATGTATCCTTTTAACGAGCCACACGGAGCATCCAAAGCAGGTATTCTTACCTTGAGTAGATATATTATTTCATCCTCATTAAGACGCAGTTTGCCAATATCAGAAAGTGTCAGCAAGTTTTTAGACCTAGACAGATGCTATTCTGTATCAAGAGTCCCTGTTGAAAATGGTAAAGAACTTGTGATTTTCAATGTGCATCTTTCAGCGTATGGTGGTAGTGATGAAATCAGAACTGCACAGATGACAATGCTTTTTAATGATATGAAAGCAGAATATGAAAAGGGCAACTATTGTGTTTGTGGTGGTGATTTTAATCACGATTTTACAGGGGATTCAACCCAAAAACTTAATGGTGGACAAAAAGTAGATTTTGGTTGGGCACAACCATTTCCAGAAGACCTTTTGCCGGATTGTATTAAAAGGTGTGTAGAATATAAAAACGATATACCAATACCAACTTGTCGAAATTGCGATGTTCCGTATGAGGAAGGCAATTTTACAATAATTGTGGATGGCTTTCTTGTAACAGACAACGTAGAGTCAGTTTCTGTTGAAAATGTAAAAACGGACTTTGTGTATTCCGACCATAATCCTGTTGTTCTTGAATTCAAATTGAAATAAGATAAATTTGACAAACAAAAAACTCTCTGTTTCCTTTCGGTTACAGAGAGCTTTTACTTATAAAATTATTTTCTGACAGATGCGATATAATTTGACATTTCGCCAACTGTTTTATAGTCGATAAAATCAGTTGCTTTAAGGTCAACTCCAAAAACAGTTTTAACATCTGTTACAAGACACATTGTGTCGAATGAACTCATTTCAAGATCAGCTCTAAAATTGCTTTCGGGAGAGATGTCTTCAACTTCCACGTAGTTTTCAAGGATTTCAACAAGCTGTGTGAACTCTTGCATTCTGGTTTACCGTTCCTTTCTGCATCCGTTAGTGCGATTTTATCTAATATTTCACCGACTGTAATGTCAGGATTTTCAGCACCCATAACCAGTGCTTTGCTGATTTTAGTGTAGAGAATACGAAGGTCATATTCTGCTGGAGGCTCTTTTCTGTATTCAAAACAGAAGTCAAGGCCATTGTCCTGCTTTCTGTGTCTGATTGTTACATAGAGAGGAATCATTGTAGAACCATTGTTGTACCAGATGCTCTTTGCAGTTCTTTCCATTTCGTCGTCAATATATATGCTCTTCATAAGTGGCTGATATGAAAGTCCAAAACTGTCGTAAGTTGAGTCGGACCTTGAATCCTCAGGCATTGACTTGTGTCTTTCCTTAAGAGTATCCATGAAGCTTAAGCTTGCGTGCTGATACATTTCATTCTGAACATCAGAAATCTTCTGTACTGCACCAACGAATGTTTCTTCAGGCTTAATGATGCTTCTCATAGGAAGGAAGTTAATACGAAGACCACCTGATTTCTTTTCAGCAATTGTACCACGACGGTTGATAATCATTTTGAAAGAAACGTCTTCCTGATTATCATTAAAGCAAGAAAGAGCTGTACGAACTCCCATTGAAAGTACAGCAAAGATTGAGAGATTTCTGTCGGCACAAAGTTTCATGATTTTCTCACTATCTTCTGAACTCATGCTCATATTAAAAATGTCGGCATCAGGAAGACCTGAGTGAATGTCAGCATATCTCTGACCAGGATTCTTTTCCTGCTGATGTTTAAGACGATTGTCAATCATAAAGTCAGTAAAGATTGGCTCAGTTGCCTTTGCAAGTGAATCATACCAATACTGTTTGTCAATTTTACACTGTTCTGATTCCTGATATTCAAGTTCTTTTTCAAGAACAGGAATATATGGTCTCATTGGTTTTGGATAAGCAGTACCCTGAGTTTTGCTCTTGTAGATTTCAATAACATCATTGAGAAACATCTTCACTGAATAAGCATCCATTGCCAGATGGTGAAATCTTATGAAAAGGCCCTTATAGCCATCCTTAAATTTAACAACAGCAATCTTGTGAACTTCACATTCATACATGGGGATGTTCTGTCTTGAAATTTTTGTAAGCTCTTTTTCAGCTTCTTCTACTGTTTTAAGACTGTAATCCCAGTCCTCAATAACAAGTTCGCTTTTTTCAGTAACATATTGATGAAGATTAAGACTTACTTTTTTATCTTTTGTGAAGCGGAGTCGCATTGTGTCACAAC
Source organism: Candidatus Fimenecus sp. (assembly GCA_045578245.1). Lineage (GTDB taxonomy): Bacteria > Bacillota > Clostridia > Oscillospirales > Acutalibacteraceae > Fimenecus. Next base: position 5,650 of record JAZNJX010000095.1, read on the forward strand.
GAGCGATTGCTTCATAAACGGACTCCTTCAAAACGTCAACATTTAAGTCGCCCTGCCAGTAATATCCACAACCAATGTTGTTAACAGGATATCCTGAACCATATTTAAGTGACATTAAGAACATCATTTTCTGTGAGTTTGAGATAGGATACGCCTTAATAGTCTGACCGTTAGGCAAAGTTTTTTCTATCATTTTGCTTCATCCTCCGCAAAATTAATTTGAGTTCTTCTAATTTTTCCTGTTGAGGTTCTTGGGAATGGAGTTTCTTTGATGACAAATGAGTGAATCTGTCTGTCAGTATTAACAGAAGAGTTTACTCTATCAACAATTCTACTGATTTCAGCAGGAATATCTGTAATTCCCATAGTTGCAGCAAGTGCTTCGTCAGGGAATATTTCAGCAATAATAGTATCCTTTTCACCGCGAACAACGATTTCTTTTACAATTCCGTCATCACAGAACTTGTTTTCGAGCTCTTCAGGAGATATATTTTCACCATTTGAAAGGATAATAAGATTTTTCTTTCTACCAACAAGATAAATGTGGTTGTTTTTAATATAACCCAAGTCACCTGTATGTAAATATCCGTCTTCTGTAAATGCCTCAGCAGTTTTTTCTGGCTTTTTGTAATATCCCTTCATAACTGAAGGCCCCTTAACTTGAATTTCACCGTCAACAACTCTTACATTGTCCACACCTGTGAGAACACCATTTGAATACTTATTATCTTCAGAGAAGTCAGATGTTGTGATTCGTGGGCTACATTCACTCATACCGTAACCCTGACGAGCAGTAATACCGTATTTTGCAAATTCGTCAATCAAAGCACCACTCAAGAAAGCACTACCTGCAATGAACCTAGTAAGGCGTTTGCCGACAACAAGTTCGGCAACCTCACGAGGAGAAAGTTCAGGATGCTTCTTTTCCTGAATTTTGATTTTTGTGATAATTGCTTTACAGAGAAGTGGAACGATTCTTGTGTTTGTTGGCTCAAATATAAGGAAGTTTCTGTAAATGTTTGTGAGTGCACCATTAAGACAGATTGTTGTTCCATCGTAAAGAACCTTGAGTACGTCACAAGCATAACAGAAAACATGGTGCATAGGTAAAACTGAAAGACAGATTTCACCCTTTGGAGCTTTGTATGTGTCATAACAAGAGTTTGAAATTAAGTTGCTATTTGTAAGCATAACACCTTTTCTTTCACCAGTTGTACCTGAAGTGTAGATAATCAATGCACATTCATAAGGGTCGATTTCAATATCTGAAAGATGAGCGTATTCAGAGTCAGCAGAATATGTCTTGAAAATATTATCAAACCAATGCCAGTCACCAAGGGACACAACCTGACGAATTCCCTTATATGTCTTCTGTATTTCTTCTGCTTTTCCTAAAAATTCTTCCTCACAGAAAAGCATCTGGATATCAGCATCGTCAAAAAGCATACAAGCTTCTTCAACAGAGATGTTTGGGTCAAAAGGTACAACAACATTACCGCTACAAATCATACCTGTAAGACAGACGATATATTCATAACTTGTTTTACCTATAAATGCTATATGCATCTTTTCTTTTTCTATAGTCTTGATGTATCTGCTTACTGCAAAACAGTCTTCACGAAACTCAGCAAAATTCTTGATTTCGATTTCACTATCACGAAAAAACTTACAAAAGTCTCTTTCGCCATATTGGTCAGCAGCAAACTTCACTAAATCTTTTACTGTTGAGAGATTAGATTTCATAGATTTACATCCTCAAAAAACAAAATTTTTATGTAAAAATACATAATACCACACAGCAAATAATAAACAAAAATTGCCTTTATGTCAAGGAAAACGAGAAATCTTGTACATATATTGACATTTGTCAAAGTTATATGAATAATTTAAGATATATATTGCTCTTGAATATTTGATGTATTAATTGTATAATAAAAATATCATAATATGAGGTGATGAAAATGTATAAAAAATTAGTCGCTGTAGTGGTAGCATTAACTTTGGTATTGTCAATTTTTGCTTTCCCGGTGTTTGCATGTTCAGGGAATGCGAAAACGAATATCAATATAGAAAACTACTTTAACCAAATGCTTGATACCGTTATTCACAAAGCACTTAAGGTGTTTAATCTCGTGTGGCCGGGATATGATAGAAACTGGTCTGCTTTGGACGATTATGTTCCAAGTGAGTTCTATGCCGGTGAGGAGAAGTTTGAAAATGATGTGGTAACTAGTGCGAAATGGTCATTAGGTTATGCAGGGGCTTCTTTATTAGAGGGCATTGACATAATGAATGGTGAATATTTTCTTGCTGGTTCTCTTGAACCTTTTGCCGGAAGAGTTCCAACGACCATTCATGATGACCAGAGAGTAAGAGTATATGCAATCTCAGATGGTGTTAGCGGAATTGCAATTCAGGCTGTTGTTGACGGATTTGGAATTTCTCGTGGAGATGTCCAGGAAATTCGTTCACGTATGAACGAATATGCAGAAGAAAGTGGATATAACCTTATCAGTGTAAATGTATCTGTTTTACATCAGCATTCTTGTATTGACACATTGGGTATGAACGTGCCTCTTTTGTCAGCTCTTGTTCTTAACACAACAAATGCTGCATTAGGCGGATTACTTGATGATTATAAAGTGACAAAGAATCAGCATTTTATGGATAATTTGATTGATAAGACAGTAGATTGCATGGAAACAGCTCTTGAATCAATGGAAGAGGGTAACTTGTACTACGGAAGCACAGATATATCTGAATATATGCGAGATGCTCGTGACCCGATAGCTTTTGATTCAAATATTCACAGATTGAGATTTGTACCTGCAAATGGCGATAGGGAAACTTGGATTGTACAGGGTTCTATGCACTGTACAGGCTTTGGTGCAGGTCCTGACGAGTTAACAGCCGATTATCCATATTATATTGAAAAAGCAATCAATGAAAAAGTTGATGCCAACGTAGTATATGTGCTCGGAGCCGAGTTGGCAATAAAGATGGAAAATGAATTAGTATATAATCCTGAAGCAACTGATATTGAAAATCTTGCGAATTATGGTTACGCCGTTGCAGATAAGGTTATTGCAATAAATAATGATATGCTTTTAGCACCAGTCCTTAATGTAGCACATAAGGAAGTTCTTTTACCTGTAGACAATGGTATATTAACTCTTGCAGCACGTGAGGATTTATTCAACGTAGTTATCGTAAAAAAAGGTCTTAAATATATTATAGTAACTGAAATCGGATATATGGAGCTTGGAAATAAAGTTGGTATCTTCTTCTGCCCTGGCGAGTTTGACCCATCCATTATCTTTGGCGGACCTGAATCAGGAGATGCAGCATGGACAGGGGAGACATGGTACTATGCTCCACTTAAAGACGTTGCAGATATAGAATACGTTATGGTTTACGGTCTTTGTAATGACCAGGCAGGATACGTATTGCGTGACAACGAATATCATTCACTTCTTTCTGAAAACGAGGAAGTAAACGTAGTTAGCAAAACAGCGGGTGCTAATTTTACTGAAGCATATATTGAACTTATAAACGATGTTAAATAAAAACACTGTGATAAAAAAGAGGGATTTGTTATGGCAAAAAAAGTATTAACATCTGAGCAGGCCGAAATTAAGGCGATTAAGAAATCAAACAGTTCAATGAATTTTACATCCTTTTTAGCACTTTTATTAGCAATTGTTCTTACAATTGGTGTAGTTGTGATTGCTGACAAAATATCAAAGGATTCTATCAAAGTAGATAACAACACCCCAACTGAAAACAACACAGACATTTCAACAGATGTAGATAATTCAACTGAAAACAATGATAGTGATATGGTTATTGGTGATAATGGTACAATCACTATAATCGGTGGTAATGATAATTCAACAGATAAAGAAGAACAGAATGATAGTGGTGGCAAAAAAGAACTTTCTGCAAATCCTGCGGAGTGGTCAAAAGAAGACATTGTTGCTGTTTACAAGAGTTCTGCTACTAAGTCACACAATGTTGTTCAGTCATCTCAGGTTTACGCAATGCCTAAACTTGTTGTAAACGATGGTGACGGTGCTCTCGGCTTCTTCCTTAAAGTAGCAACACCTGTAATTGCTTCTGTACTTGAGAAAAACGCTACAACATATGGCGGAATTACAGGTGGATATACAAAGATGGTACCTTCAGATGTTCAATCTGCAAAAGCATATAAAGATGGTGATTACATAGTAATTGAAATGGTAATGGCGGAGCAGACAGATGGCATATATGGGGATTATCAGGGCGGTTCAGTTGGTCATGCAATCAATGTTTTAGGTAATGTTGCTACTGCAGTTGAACAGTTTCCTGCATTTGATATTAAATTTGAAGAAGCTGATATAAAAATTCACTATACAAATCCAACAGTTAAAGTAAGAATTAATAAAGATGGTATAATTGAAAAGGGTACTTGGAGTTATAATGCACAGATTTATATCAGAGATTTAGCGATTGATAGTCTTATGATAAAAAAGGCAGATGCAGAAATTATCTATACCATAACAACTGGTGGCGGATTCTAAAAAATATGACGGGGCGAAAGTCCCGTCTTTTTATTTATTGACAAATGGTGATTTTTGTCGTAGAATTTTATTGAAAAATTTGACATAGTGAGAGGAAAATGAGTATGGCGAAAAAAGTATTAACTCCTGAACAAGCAGAAATCAGGGCATTAAAGAATAAAGCATCTTCACTGACTTGGACAGGTGTTTTAGCATTTTTATTGGCATTTGTTTTAGTCTTTGGTGTTATAACTGTTGGTAAATCAACTGTTTCAAAAACAGGGGAGTATATTGAGGAACCTGGTTCCGTAAATACACCTGATAAGCCTTCAAACACACCCGGTGGTCCTGAAGTTACACCTGGTGGTCCGATTGATGAAGAAAGTGGTAGCGAAATAACCGATGAAAACACGGGAAACGAAAATAAAGAGCCTTCAACTCCAAAAAGAGAACTTCCGGAAGACCCAAAAGAATGGACAAAGGAAGAAGTTGTAGAATTTTACAAAGCTGCTGCAAAAAAATCAACGGGTGCGAAGTCTATTCAGAATATGGCAATGAACAATGGTATGAATGTTAAGCTGAATAACAGTGCGTTGGAATTTGTTATTGGTCTTGCTGAACCGGTTATTAAATTGGCTCTTAAGAATAATTCAATTGAATTCGACGGTATAACAGGTGGATACAATAGTCTGGTTCCTTCTGATGCTGAGAGTGCTAAGGCATATAAAGAGGGGGATTATACTGTTGTTGAAATGGTAATGGTCGAGCAGACAGATGATGCTTATGGTGATACATTCAAAGGCACTGTAGGTCATGCAATTTCAGTTGTTGGTAATATTGCAGTTGTTGCTGATAATTTTCCAAATTGGACTATCAACTTTAAAGATGCTTTTGTAGAACTTAAGTATGTTGACCCAGTTGTTAAAGTAAAAATTAACAAAGATGGTGTTATTGAAAAAGGAACATGGAGCTATTATGTTCATGTTCACGTTAAAGGTCTTCAGATTGAAAGTGTGGTAGTTGAGGATGCTACAACAGTAATTGACTACGTTATCACAACTGGTGGGGGATTCTGATAATTGTTAAAGGTGTTTGTTCTTACGAACAAGCACCTTTTTGTTGTCAAAAATTAGCTGGTGTGTTTGATGAATCTGCAGTACCAGAAGGTACAATGCCAAGAGCAAAGAATAAAACAGAACACGATGATGTGTATGTAGTTTATTCTGCAAGTGGTTTCAGTTCGGGTGGTGATTGTAATGGCATGCTCAGCTTTAATGGTGAGGAATTTCAGACTCCAATAATTGGACAAAAAGCAGAACTAAGGTTTATGGAAATGGTCCTTTAAAGAGTCTTTATAATTCAGGACACTGCAGTTTCCTGTACCGTGAAAACGGGGAAATATATGGTTTACCGCGTAACTCAAACGAGAGATTTTCATAAATCACCACGGTTGACTTATGTGAAAAAGGTAACATTAAAAAAGGAGTTCCACATTTTTAAGCAAGAAAATGGTGTGTGCTTTCGTTGACAAAATATAATTTTTATAGTAATATTAATTTGTACGTTTATTAGGAGGCTATCTCAATGAAAAAATTACTTGCTATACTTGTTGCGATTTCAATGCTCGTGTGTTTAACATCATGTGCAAAGATTAGTGTAACAGTTCCAAACCAGGCTAAACCAAACGGTCCTATAAATGATGATTTTAATAGTCAGTTGCCTGACGATTTTAATGATAACTTTGATAATAATCAGGGTGATTCACAGGATAATAACTCCAACGATAATCAAAACAATAATCCTCCATCGGGCGAGTTAAGTGATAATCCTTCCGAATGGACAAAGGCACAGATTGTTGATTATTATAAAAAGGCTGCAGGTAAGACACATAATTCAGTAACATCATATCAAAAGATGACTATGCGTAAAGACTCTTTGAATGCACCTGGTATCAATGGTACTTTACTTAATTTTGCTGAGAGCGTTATGTCAACAGCTTTGTCAAACAACTCAATGGATATTAAGGGCATTACAGGTGGACATTGGGATCTTGCAGCATCTGATGTTTCAGGAGCAAAAGCATATAAGAGTGGTAATAACATTGTCATTGAAATGAAGATGAATGAACAGGTCGATAAGGGTGACGGTAAGATGTACGAAGGTACAGTTGGTCACGCTATTTCAGTTGTTGGTGATATTGATTCGGTTATAGGTCAGTTCTCAGGACTCGGTATGGATGCTAAAATCGCAGATAAGGACTGTACTCTTCACTACAAAAACCCTGTGCTTAAGGTTACCGTTAACAATAATGGTATGATTGTCAATGGTACATGGAGCTATGTGGTATATATTACTCTTAACAATCTCGAGATTAAGGCTATGGGATTGACTGTTCCCGTTAAGCAAGCAACATCTATTGTTGACTTTGTTGTTACACTTAATGGTGGATTTAAATCATAATTGAATATTAAGAATATGAAAAAGCTGTCTTGGATGATTTAAAAATCTGAGGCAGTTTTATTTTGTTTTATTGACATAAGACAATTTGGTCTTTATAATTTAAGTTAAAAGAAAGGTGGGGCAATATGAAAAATGTTCAACAAATCACCACGAATGAACAACGAGAAATAAAACGACTTAAAAAGATGCAAGGTAGGTCAGATAGCAGTAAATACTTCTTTGTTTTATTGGTGCTTATTGCAATCGTTAATATCCTTGATGAGGTTACAAGTAATCTTACTGTTACCGTTCAGTCATCTTTTGTTACAGAGTTTTTTGTGAACAATCCGTTTATGGGTAAGTACTATACATTCCAGGAAGGTCTTGCACTTCATTCCGGTGTTGGTGTATTCACCTATGTCCTTGGTATTTTTACACCATTTTATAAAGCACTTGCTGATAAATGGGGAAGAAAACCACTTTTTGCTTTGTCCACACTTGGTATGGCAATAGGACTTATTGTGATTTATCTTTCATCAAGTTATATAATGTTCCTTGTAGGTTTTGCAATCATCAGTTTCTTTATGGGTCATGATATCCAGATTATATACATCCTTGAAGAAGCTCCTGATAAGCATCGTGCAAAGATTTATAGTTTCTTAAAGAGCTTTGGTATTTTGGGTGTTATTCTTATTCCTACACTTCGTGATATGCTTATGGGTGATGATGCTACCAAATGGCGTGAAATCTTCTTGGTACCAGCCTTAATTGGCTTCGTTGCTGTTTTACTTGTAGTGCTTTTTGCAAAAGATACAAAGGTGTTTGTGAATGAAAGAATCGAATACCTTTCCCGTCCTTATGAAGAACGTCAGGCAGAAAAACTACTTAAAAAGCAGCAAAAAGAAGCACAGAGAAACCAATCAGGCGTTTTCAATGGAGTGAAATACATTTTCTCAAACGCTGACACAAAGAATCTTATTATTTCCCATATCATATTTGACTCTGCAATGCCTGCGATAGCGCTTTATTTTGAGTCTTCAATGCACAAGGTGGGTATGAGTACAAGCGATATCACAAAAGCCCTATTTATGGTGCCTGTGGTTTATGCTACAATTACTTTCCTTTCAGGATTTATTGCTGATAAGCTTGGCAGAAAGGTGACTGTAACAGGATTTTCAATTACTTGTATCGCAGGGTATTCCCTTTTTGTAGCAGGAATTCTCTGTGGCTGGAATCCTTATCTTATCGGATTCTTCGCAGGACTTTATCAGGGTTCATACTGGATTGGCAGAGATTATATGAATGTTATGATGACAGAAAAAGTGCCAACAGATATTCGTGCTTCAGTTGTAGGTGCAGAGGGACTTTTAGTTATTATTGGTCTTGCAGTTGGTTATCTTCTTGCAATTGTTGGAATGCTTAAATTCGAAATCTGGTGGGTATGTCTTACGATTTCTATAGTGGCTGTTGGTGTGGCTGCAATAATGTTTACAACCAAAGTCAAAGAAACAAAAGGCGTAAACCTTGATGAAATAGAATAATACATAAGATGTAAAAACGGAGAGTGAAAAAACTCTCCGTTTTATTTTTGTCTTCAGTTAAACTCTTCATTCAACTGTTGCATTGTAACTTGTTCTTTATCAGGATTTACATATTTGTCCTGGTAGTAGTTTTCAGGGTAACAGTCAAATGTACCGTCAGGTTTTACCGTAATAACTGTGCAACCACGCTGTGTACCACGTTTATCGATTTTACCATAAGCAACATAGTCAATACTCATACCATATGTAAGACGGATTCCCTTATAGTCTAAAGAGAAAATGTTGACGTGGTCATGACCAACAAACATACCCTGTGTGCTGCCTAATTCAAGAGCTGTTTCGAAGAATAAGTCGTCTGTGGTAGGAGGACACACATGTTCACCTAAAGTTCCGTAATAGTACTTAACATTTTCTGTATCTTTGTATCCGTTTGCTTTAAATTCGTCCCATGCATTTTGATATTCAATAGGAGGAATATGCATAAATACGAGAGACTTTACAAGACTATATTTTTCAAGCAACTGTGATTTTTCATCACCGTCAAAAGTCTTTTCGATGAAAGCCTTGTTTTCTGCATTAAGTGCTTCACAAGCATTTTTATACCATTCAATCTGATTTTCGTGGATGTTATCATAGTTACCTGTAAGACCGGCAACAATCCCCGCAAAAGTAGATTCTTTTGGATAATCATTTGTATCTATTGTGATGAGTGCCTGAGTTATTACACCATCACTGTTTTTTACTTTAATAACATTGTTTCCAACACCATCAACATTCTCATCGCCAGGAAGGAAAAGACTGTTTTTCCATTCGTCACTATTATAGAATTCACCCATTTTTTCACGGTTGTATATAGAGTATATTTCGGAATCATGGTTTCCGAGTGTAGGTGTCCAGTATACTCCAAGTTGTTCCATAAGAGTAGCGAAAATTCTGGCAGCATACTGATTGTTGAAAGTACCTGCAGTGAACGGCACAGGGTAGCTTATGTCACCAGTTGTAATAACGATATCAGGCTTTTCTTCAAGAATCATGGATGCAACTGCACTGATAGCTTTTCTGTCATCTTTTTTAGACATCCAACCACCACCAAGGTGTACGTCGGTCAACTGTACAACCTTAACATCACGGTCAGAAATTATTGTGTAATATCCATCTTCATCTTTTTCAACCTGTAATCTATCGGTGTTTTCTACAGATGGTAATGTTTTAATATATTCTATTGTGTTGTTAACATAAACCTTGTTAGCAATAATAGTTGCAATTATGATGACAACAATAATCGCTAAAATAATTCCCAAAGTTTTCATAATTTTTTTACCATTCTTCTTTTTTGCTTTCATAACCCTTTAATCCTTTCAGTTACTTTTTCTCTTTATAAGAATATTGTTGTTATAGAATTGACTACGTTCTGAAAGTTCGGAATTAACTGTTGTTATGCCATCTCTTTCAACAAGTGTTTTTTCTCCGGAGAACATATTCGTGCCGATTCCAAGTCTATTTCCGTCGATTTCAACGCCAAGACTTGCAACTATTGATGGGAACATATCAAAAGGAGCCCAATCTCTGTTTACCGTGTAATCTTCAGGTATATCAGAAACATTTTTTGCGGGATTCAAGAAAAGATTGTACATAGTACGCTTATATCCTGAAACATTCTCAAAGAATGAATTTGCCATACTGAGATGGTCACCAATAATAACTATAGTTGTATTTTCATAGAAAGGCTGCTGTTGAATCCAACGAACAAATTTGACAGCTTCTTTTTGGCTGTAATGAACTGCATTAGCATATTGTGTGTCAAATTTCTTTTCTGCATTTGCACTAAGATAGCCTTCGGGTGCATGTGTATCAGCAGTTTCCATAACAAAGTGGAAAGGTTTGCCTGTGTTTGCAAGACGAGTTATTTCAGTTTTTGCAAATTCATAAAGTTTGTCATCTTCATAGCCCCACCACACATTGTAGTATTCAGGGAGCCAACCCTTTTCAATAACGCCTTTGTGGTCGAGAATTTCAAAGTCGCCATGGGACTGGAAGAAGAAGTTAAGACCACCGAAAGCAGCGTCAGCACCAAACATCAATGATTGCTCATATCCTTGTTCAGCGAGAATATCACCAAGAGCAGTTGCACCAGGTAAAAAGTTGCCAGGCTGTCCATATGAGTTTCCGTCAACAGGAACTTTCATTGGAAGACCGGTACTCATATTTACAATAGCAGCAACTGACCAACCTGAACCTGAAGTTGGAACAGGACCACCAAAACCGGTATCTGTGTGCGAGAAACTTATACCCTCTTTTGAAAGTTCTGCAAGTTCCGGCATAAGATTTTCGTCGAAATATCCGCCGAATTCCTTTGAAAAGAAAGTGTTTTCCATAGACTCAAGGTAAATGTGGATGAGATTTCTCTTCTTTTCAGGGAAAGTAAGTTTTGTTGTAGCAGGGTCTGCAAAATTGTCCTCGATATAAGATGAATCAGTCATATATGCATCATAAAGTGTCATAAGCTGGAATCTGTTGATTCCGAAGGCACAACCACCAATGAACATAGCAAGTGCGAGAACAAGACAGATTATTCTGATTGCAACAGATGGGAGAAAAACAATGTATTTGTCATCTTTTTCATATGTGCATTTAAAATTAGGGAAAACAACAATACAGAATAAAACAGTAAACAATAAAGTTGTAAGCACAGGGCCTTCAAAAAGTGAAATATATACACCTGGGTCTGTGCCTTCAGTTGGGGAGTTAAGGTTTATGAGAATCTGGTCAGCGGCAAGGTCACCAAAAGCTTCTTTTCCCCAGAGAGTTCCTGTGTATGCAGCAAGCCCCAATGCGAAGAAAATAGTTGAAACAATTTTTGCTGCAAGAGCACCTTTATTATTTTTAGGAGCAGAATACTCAATTTTTAAAATTCGTTTTGTGAAACCTATAATACATAAAAATGCAATACCGAGAGCCAATTCTAAACCAACATATTTCCACATAAATGATGGTCTGTGTGAATCCGGCATAAAGATATTACTTACATTCAAAAAGTTTTTCATAAGGAAAAATGCCGTTAAATTGATTGTAAGTACGTCTCTCAAGAATACGCGGATACAAGTGCCGATTTTCTTGTCATCTGCCAACAGAAAGATATCTGCAAGGCTTATTAATAAACCAACAGCAATAGCTAAAATCCAAAACATTTTTATTCCCCTTTTCTTTAAGTTGTTTTGTATTTAAAAGATTGATACAATAAATAGAATGATAAACCAAATTGGTGGAACTAAAAGTGCAGGTAGCATATTAAGTGTCTTCAGATTCTTTATTTCAAGAATTGCAAGACCTGAAGATGCAATTAAGAATCCACCAACAACGCTGATTTCACACATGAGCTCGGGACTCATAAATTCACCTAAAAAAGTAGCAAGTAAGTAAATTGAGCCTTGCCACAAGAATAGTATTGGTGCAGCAAGTGCAATTCCCATTCCGTAGGTAGAGGATAATACCATACTTGTTACGAAATCCAAAGTTGCATTTGTGAAAAGATATGTATGGTCATTATTAAGCGCCGAATTTATGGGTCCTAAAATGGATAGACTGCCAATACAAAACAGCAAAACTGCAGTTGAAAGACCTTTACCTAACTCACTTTTGCCTCTTTTCTCAACAAGGTTATTAAAACGCTTGTCCAAATCAATGACATTACCTAAAAGTGAGCCGAGAGCGAGACTAACAATGAACAGTACAGGATATTTACTGTTGGGCATATTTTGTACAACTGAATTTATACCGATACCTGCTGCAGCAAGTCCCATAGCATTCATAAGGCATTTGGTATATTTTTCTTTAATTCCTTTTTTTAATAAACTGCCGATTACACTTCCCGTAAGTATTGTAGCAGTATTGACTATTGTTCCAATCATCCGTTATCAATCCTTGTCTTTTCAACTGCCAGAAAAATTTCTTTTAACGTGTCAAGAGAATTCTGGTCAGTTTTTTTCTTTACATTTATACTTTTTTTTCCACTTTGAGTCACGCCAACACGTCCTCTTAGAATGGAGGAAATATTTAAAACGAGAGATGAATTAATCTCTTCACAATAAAGGTGAATGGTATCTCCACGTTGACCGATTTCATAAATTCCAAGAGAGGATGCAGTGTTTCTGCAAAGAGAAACCTCAATAAGTCCTTCAACAGATGGAGGTACATCACCAAAGCGGTCACGTAATTCATCACGTACATCTTCTGCATCTTCAAAACTGCGTATATCAGCAATTCTGCGATAAACGGTAAGTCTCTGTGCAAGTGCAGAAATATATTTATCAGGAATGTGAGCGTTGATTTGAAGGTCGATAAGACATTCTCTTGTCTTCGGTTTTTCACCTTTTTCCTGACTTATAGCTTCACTTAAGAGCTTCATATACATGTCGTATCCAACAGCTGCAAGATGTCCGTGCTGTTGCGCTCCCAGAAGATTACCAGCTCCACGAATTTCAAGGTCACGCATAGCAATTTTAAAGCCTGAACCAAATTCTGTATATTCACGGATTGCTTGTAATCGTTTGTATGCCACTTCAGAAAGATTCTTGTCTCGTTTATATGTGAGGTATGCACTTGCTCGTCTTGCACTTCGACCAACACGACCACGGAGCTGATGGAGCTGAGCAAGTCCAAGCTTATCTGCATCTTCAATAATCAGTGTATTAGCATTTGGTACATCAACACCTGTTTCAATGATTGTTGTGCATACAAGAATGTCAATTTCACCATTCATAAGGTCACGCCAGATTTCGCTTAATTCTTCCTCGTTCATCTTACCGTGAGCAGTTTTAATTCTTGCATCCGGCAGATATTCCTGAATCGCAACAGCGACACCATCAATGGAATCAACACGATTATGCAGGAAATAAACCTGACCACCACGACGAAGTTCTTTTTCCATGGCCTCACAGAGTAAAGGCAAATTGTGTTCAACAACATAAGTTTGAACAGGGAATCTGTCCGACGGTGCTTCTTCAATAACTGACATATCACGAATTCCTGACATTGCCATATTAAGTGTTCTTGGAATTGGTGTAGCAGAAAGAGTAAGTACATCAACGCCCGGGAACATCTCTTTTAATTTTTCTTTTTGTGCAACACCAAATCGTTGCTCTTCATCCACAATTAAAAGTCCTAAATCTTTGAACTTTACATTTTTTGAAATAAGAGAATGTGTACCTACAACAATATCAATGAAACCTGCATTTATGCTCTTGATAATCTTTGCCCTTTGAGTAGGTGTACGGAATCGTGAGAGCATTTCCGCTTCAATTGGGAATCCCTCAAAGCGTTTTAAAATGGTTTGATAATGCTGTAAAGCAAGAATTGTTGTGGGAACAAGTATTGCACATTGTTTTCCGTCGGCAATACATTTGAAAACAGCACGTAAAGCTACCTCTGTTTTACCGAAACCAACGTCACCACAAAGAAGTCTGTCCATTGGATATGGTTTTTCCATATCGCTCTTTATTTCATCAATACTGCGAAGCTGGTCACCTGTTTCTTCAAATGGGAATCTACGTTCAAAGTCCATTTGCATATCGATATCAGGGGAGAAGGCATAGCCTTCACTGTGCAGACGCTGTGAATAAAGTTTTATTAACTGGTCTGCCATGTCCTTAACTGCAGTACGGACTTTGCTTCTTGTCTTTTCCCAGTCACTTCCACCGAGGCGATTAAGTTTCAATGCTTTACCATCATCTTCGTGAGGACCAATATATTTTGACACCAAATCGAGCTGAGTAACGGGTACATAGAGCACATCATTTTTAGCGTACTTGATTTTTATATAGTCTTTTATGATTTTATTAGCTTCAAGCTGTGTTACACCATCAAAAATACCAATACCGTGAACAGCATGAACGATATAATCACCCTTTTTAAGTTCGTCAAGAGAATGAATAGTATCTCTTGCCTTAAAACCGGTATTACGTCTTTTAGTTTTGGTTTGATATACTTTTGAATATGTTATAACATGCAGTTTTTCCCTTGGATATGAGAAACCTGAACTTAATGATCCAGAGAGGATACAAACTGCACCTTTAGGAAATTTGGCAGGAATCATGGGAAAATAAACTGATGTATAGTCTTCATCATTAAGGGATTCGGCAAGATTCCTTGCGCTTTTTTCTGTACCTGCAAAGACTACAACAGTGCTGTCCTTAGAAACGATATGCTCAAGGTCTTCTATGAGAACATCAAGTTTTCCGTTCCATACAGGTAATGTGTTTCCATTGAATGTAGTAAGACTTTTGACAGGTGTGTCGAAACTTCCACGAGCAAAATTATCAATGTATGTTGCACCAAATTCCCGATATTTTTCAACTAATTCGTTGAATGTTAGACTGAATTTATCAAGTCCCTTACAGAGTGTTCCATCCTCAACACAAGCTTTGATGTCCTCATATAATAACTTTTGTGATGAATTTGTTTTTTCTTTGATTCCTGCCGTTTCAAGAGCAAATAGGAGATAGCCTTTTGCATAGTCAAAAATTGTTGCAGGAGAATAGATGAGGGGAAGATATTTATCAGCCGAGCCAACAGATAAATCATTCTTTAATCTGTCTATATCCTGATAAAGTTTTTCTCGGATTATATCTGTTTTCTTACCACGAATTGAACTTGCAAGCTTTTCAATTTTATCAATTAATTCTTGTGGATTATCTATGATTATTTCCTTTGATGGAGCAATTAAAATTTCGTCAATATTAACGGTTCGTCTTTGTGACACAACGTCAAAACGACACATTGTGTCAACAGTATCACCCCAAAGCTCAATTCTTACAGGTTCTTCGTCGTCAGGAGAGAAGAAATCTACAATACCACCACGGACAGAGAATTGTCCAACACCCTCAACAGCATCAACTCTTGTATATCCTGCACAGGTTAAGGATGTAACAATGTTTTCAAGAGTTGTATCTTCGCTTTTTTTCAAAAGCACGGATTTTTGTTTTAAAATTTCAGGTGGTACTGTGTATGAAAGGCAAGCCTCAGCACTTGCTACAACAACATCACAACGGTTATCAAGCATTCTGCGAAGAACTTTAATTCTTTTTTGCTCATATTCATAACTTTGTGAATCGGTTGAATAGAATGAGAAACCACGAGAAGGGTATTGCAAAGCAGATACACCAAAAGCAGTCAAGTCTTCGCAAAGCTTTACAGCAGAAGCATCGTCGGGCACGACAACAAGGGCCTTTTTTTCAAGACCCCCTACTAACGCAGAAACGATGTGTGCTTTCATAACAGGTATTAACCCTAAAACACCTTGTGGCAGAAAACCTTTTTTTATACTGTTTTCCACACCTTGATATTCTGCTGAATCTTTAATTGTCTGTGTAAATGCTGACATAATTAATTACCTCTGTAATTAACTGTTATATAAATTCATAGCTTTATCAATTTGGTTATCAAGCATAAGTTCAAGTGCCTTACAAGCGTTTTCCAATGCAGGTTCCAGAGTTTTTAACTCGTCTTTTTTAAATTCCGAAATAACCCAATCAATAAGGTCATAGTCTGGATGTGGCTTTTTACCACATCCTAATTTAATTCTTGGAAATTGGTCGTTGTTGAGATGATAAATGATACTCTTAATTCCGTTGTGACCACCGTCAGTACCCTTTCTGCGAATACGAAGTCTGCCTACATCAAGAGAAATGTCGTCATAAATCACGATAACCTTTTCGGGTGGGATTTTGTAAAATGATGCACACTCTCTTACTGCTTCACCACTGTTATTCATAAAGGTCTGTGGTTTCATAACAATACAACGGTGACCGTTTATTGTGGTGTCACACATAAGAGATTTGAATTTGAGTCTGTCAACTCTGAAATTTAATTTTTCAGCCAGCATATCTATGAACAAAAATCCCGAATTGTGTCGTGTGTATGTGTATTTATTGCCTGGATTGCCAAGCCCTACCACGATGAATTCAGGTGTGCCTACAGATACGTTTGTTGTCTTTCTGAATCTGTTGAACATATTTTGAGTTTTCCTTTGGAATTAAATATTTTATTTTTTGAATCTGTCTTTATTGATTATGCGCCAATCAATGATGTTAACCTGTCTTGCTCTTGCAATACCAAGTGAATCAGCGGGAACTTCGTCTGTAATTGTTGAACCTGCTGCTGTGTATGCACCGTCACAAACTTTAACAGGAGCAACAAGGTTTGTGTTGCAACCGATAAAGCAATCGTCACCAATAACTGTACGGTGTTTGTTTTTGCCGTCATAGTTAACTGTAACAGTACCGCAACCAAAGTTTACACGTTTACCAACATCAGAGTCGCCAACATAAGTAAGATGTGAAACTTTTGTGTCTTCATCAATGTTTGAGTTCTTAACCTCAACAAAGTTACCTAAATGTACATTGTTGCCGATAACTGAATTAGGTCTTATGTGAACAAAAGGACCAATATCAGCACCGTCAAGAACTTTTGACTGATAACACTGGACAGAATTGAGTTTAACCTCATTACCGATAACACTTTCTTTAATGAGTGTGTTAGGACCAATAACACAGTTTTCACCGATAACAACACCTGAATAAAGTATTGTGTTGGGCATAATAACTGTGCCTTTGCCGATGGTAACACCATCTTCAATAACTACGCTCTGATGATAGGGAATTTCAACGCCATTAGCCTCATGAAATTCAAGACTTTTTTGGTTTTGAATGTCTTTTTCTGTCATAAGAATACCTCATTTTAATTTATAGATTTATTTTATCACAAAACAAGGGTATTTTCAACTGTAAAATAAGATGGTTTTTGCCATAAAAACCTTGAAAAATCAAGGATAAAATGCTATAATGATAATTTAGAAAAATGTGTATTTTTTTAATGAAAGGGGAGAAGATTATGAGTAGAAAAAAGTGGCTCACTGCACATATTGACAAAGAGTTGGCAGCACAAGTTGCCGAGAATCATAGTCTTGACCCTTTTACAGCACTTATATTGGTTTCCCGTGGGATTACTGAGTATGAAGATGTAGAAGAATTCTTTGATAATGATTTTTCTTTCTGCGACCCTTACCTTATTGCCGATATGGATAAGGCAGTTGAAAGAATAGAAAAAGCTATTGATGATTTCCAGAAAATCTGTGTTTTTGGTGACTATGACGCTGATGGCGTTACAGCTACTGCTTTGATGTACTCATATCTTTCTTCACGTGGTGCAGATGTAATGTACTATATTCCTGACAGAGTCAGTGAGGGATATGGTATGAATTGTAGTGCTATTGATAAACTCAATGAACAAGGCGTAAAACTCATTATAACTGTAGATAACGGCATTTCTGCTATTGATGAGATTGCCTATGCAAAAACTCTTGGTATAGAAACAGTTGTCACTGACCATCATCAGGTTGGTGATGTTTTGCCAGATGCTGTTGCTGTAATTGACCCACACAGACCTGATTGTAATCTTAATTTTAAGGATTGGGCAGGTGTAGGTGTTGCATTTAAAGTGGTATGTGGCCTTGAAAAAGGTGACTATTCTGAAATTTTAAATAATTATGCAGATATAATTGCGGTTGGTACAGTTGCTGATGTGGTTGACTTGAGAGATGAGAATCGTGCAATCGTAAAATATGGAATTGCAAAAATCAATTCTTGTCCTTGTAACGGAATCAATGCACTTCGTCAGGTTGCAGGGGTGAGTGAAAGGGCATTGAATGCGGTTGGTGTTACTTATTCATTAGCACCACGTATTAATGCAGCAGGAAGAATTGAATCTGCTGAAACTGCACTCAAACTTTTGATATGTGATAATCTTGCAACTGCTCTTGATATTGCCGACCAGGTTGACGGATGTAATCGTCAGCGACACGAGTTGGAAAACGAAATTATGGAAGCTGCAGTTGCTCATATTGAGGCTAATACTCAAATCAAATATTCTAAAGTTATTGTTGTTTGTGGCGAAAAATGGCATCATGGTGTAGTTGGTATCGTTGCAGCAAAGCTTGTTGAAAAATACGGAAAACCTGCAATTGTAATTGCTTTTGATGGTGACGAGGGTACTGGTTCTGCACGTAGTATTGACGGATTCTCAGTTTATGATGCAATTAAATCCTGTGATGATTTACTTACACATTTCGGTGGTCATACAATGGCTGCAGGACTTGGTATCAAAAAAGAAAATATCAATGAGTTCTTTATAAGAATTAATGAGTACGCAAATGGTACTCCAGATGTAGCACCAACACTGATGCTTGACTGTAAGTTAAACCCTGCTTATATTGATTCTTCTTTGGTTGAGTCTCTTGAGATGCTTGAACCTTTTGGTGCAGGGAATGCTCAACCGTTATTTGGAATTTTTGGCGTAACCATTGAAAATATTAAAGCAGTTGGTGAGGGTAAACATTTACGAATTACTTTCTCTAAAGGGAATACTCAATTTGTTGCTATGAAATTTTCTACAACACTAAATGAATTTCCTTTTGTGGGAAGAGATGTTGTTGACCTTGCTGTAAGAATTGATAAAAATGAATTCAGGGGCGAAGTGAAAGCCTCTGTCCAGATAAGGGATATGCGTTTTTCGGGCATTGATGAAGATAATCTGTTTAAGTCACAAACCCTTTATGAAAAATACAGATGTGGAGAAAAACTTACAACTCACGAGGCAAGATTTTTGACACCTACGAGAGAATTTTTGTTGGGTGTATATGGTTTAATTAAACAGTATAAGATGTGGCAATTTGACGTTGAAACATTAACGTACAGAGCAAAATGTCCTATTGAAAGATATTGCACAATGTTGGTATCAATTGATGTGCTCTGCGAATTAGGACTCATTGAAAAGGAAAATAGCAAATTAGTTTTTGTTGGTGACGGAAAAAAAGCTGATTTGTCACAGTCAGAAATTCTAAATAATTTGAATAGAATACAGGGAGGTGAACAGTAATGGCAGAAGTAAATGTTAATGAACTATATAATAATCTGCGAGAGAGAATAAAAGCAATTCACAGTGAAAAAGATATCATAACAGTTGATAAAGCCTTTAATCTTGCAAATGAATATCATGGGGACCAAAAGAGAAAATCAGGTGAACCATATATCATTCATCCCATTGCTGTTTGCGATATTCTTGTGGATTTGGGTATGGATTGTCAGTCCCTTGTGGCTGCACTTTTGCATGACGTCGTTGAGGATACACCATACACAATCGAACAGTTGACAGACGATTTTGGCGAAGAAGTTGCTCTTTTAGTTGATGGTGTTACAAAGCTCGGCAAAGTTCAAATTAATTCAAGTGAGGCAAAGGAAGAACAGCAGGCAGAAAATATCCGAAAAATGCTTCTTGCAATGTCAAAGGATATTCGTGTTATTATCGTAAAACTTGCTGACCGTGTTCATAATATGAGAACACTTGAGTTTATGTCACCCCAGAAGCAAAGGGATAAAGCACTTGAAACCCTTGAAATTTTTGCACCTATTTCACATAGACTCGGTATCCGTTCTGTAAAGGAAGAGTTGGAAGACAGAGCAATTCGTTTCCTTGACCCGGTGGCTTATGATGGGATTGAAGAGAATCTTAAAAAATCAAGCACTTCAGGTAATGATTTCCTTGAAAATATAAAAGAAAAAATTGGCGATAGAGTGAAACAGGTAGTACCTAATGCACAAATCAGTGGACGAATTAAATCTGTTCACGGAATATATCGTAAGATGTATATGCAGGGTAAACAGTTTGATGAAATCTATGACATTTATGCTGTTCGTATTATTGTGGATAGTGTAATCGACTGTTACAACTGCCTTGGTATTATCCATGATATGTATAATCCTCTTCCTGGTAGATTTAAGGATTATATTTCAACACCAAAACCGAATATGTATCAGTCACTTCATACCACAGTTATCGGTAAAGAAGGAACACCTTTTGAAGTGCAGATAAGAACTTGGGAAATGCATCGTACCGCTGAATTCGGTATCGCAGCCCATTGGAAATATAAACTTGGTGTTTCAGGTGGCAAACAGACTTTTGACCAGCGTCTTCAGTGGATTCGAGAAATGCTTGAAGCACAGCAGGAGTCAGGGGACGCAAGAGAACTTGTTTCTACAATTAAAACAGACCTTATCACAGACGAGGTATTTGTATATACACCAAAAGGTGATGTTATCAATGTACCTGTTGGTTCAACAGTAATCGACTTTGCTTATGCTATTCACTCTGCTGTTGGTAATAAGATGACAGGCGCAAAGGTTGACGGTAGAATTGTACCTATCGATTATGTAATCAAAACAGGCGAAATCGTCGAAATCCTTACATCTTCTCAACAAGGTAAAGGACCAAGTCGAGACTGGCTTAATATTGCTAAGACTAGTCAGGCAAAGAGCAAAATCCGTTCTTGGTTTAAAAAGGAAAAACGAGAAGAGAATATTGTTGAAGGTAGGGAAGAAATCGAAAGAGAATTCAGACGAAATTATATCCGTCTGTCCGACGAAGATTATCAGAAGTTTATCAAAAAGCTTACTGAACGTCAGCGAATGGAAAATGTTGACGATTTCTATGCTGCAATTGGTTATGGTGGACTTTCTATCAACCGAATGATGCCATATATCAAAGAAGAATACCAGAAGAATTATGATAAGAGCCGTCAGGAAATCAAAGTTGTTACCGTTAAGGATAACTCAAAGAAGAATAAAGATGGTGTTACCGTAGAGGGAATAGACAACTGTCTTATTAAGTTTGCTCAGTGTTGTAATCCGTTGCCAGGAGATAGTATTATTGGCTTTATCACTCGTGGACATGGTGTATCAATTCATAAAAGAGATTGCACCAATGTGCCAAAGGATATTACAAACTGCGCAGAACCTGCACGTTGGGTAAATGCTTATTGGAACCAGAACGTTAAGGAAGAATATAAAGCAACACTTCAGCTTACTTGTCTGTCCCGTGTTGGACTTATGGCGGATGTTGCAATGCAGGTTGCAAATATGCGTGTTAATATTACAAGTATCAGCACTCACGACATGAAGGATGGCAGAGCAATAGTTGAGCTTACAGTTAATGTCAGCGGTATTGACCATTTGAAAAACCTTATTTCGCGTATTGAAAAAGTTGATGGTGTGCTAAGCGTAGAGAGGTAAATATGAAGGCAGTAATTCAAAGAGTATCAAAAGCAACTGTAACGGTTGATGGTGAGCTTGTCTCAAAAATTGATAAAGGATATCTGATTCTGTTAGGGGTGATGGATGACGATACAGAATATGATGCAGAGGTTCTTGCTAAAAAGACATCAACACTTCGTGTTTTTGAAGATGATGAAGGTAAAATGAACCTTGACATTCAGAATATTGACGGTGAGGTTTTGGCAGTTTCCCAGTTTACTCTCTGTGCGGATGTAAAAAAAGGCAACAGACCGTCGTTTATTCGTTCTGCTCATCCTGACCGTGCTAACGGATTGTATGAATATTTCTGCAACAAACTTTTGGAAAATGGTGTGAAAAATGTAGAAAAAGGTGTTTTTGGTGCCGATATGAAAGTTGAACTTTTAAATGATGGTCCAGTAACAATCCTTTATGATTCAGAAATGTGGAGAAAGAAGTGAAAAAATTATGATAACAGTAGAAAAGCATTTAGCCGTTATGAATGACGGATTCACAGTAAACACTTATATAGTTACAGACAAGGTTACAGGTGCAACTGCAGTTGTTGACCCATCTCTCCCTGAAGAGAGTTTAATGGAAAAACTCAAGGGTAAGGATGTACAGTATATTCTTATTACTCACGGACATTTTGACCATACCTGTGGTGCAAAAATGGTTAAGGATAACACAGGAGCAAAAGTTGTTATTCATAAAGACGATGAAGAAATGCTTCATGATATAGCAAAGAACGAGTTTGAAATAATTTGTGTGGGAGCTGAATTTCCTGAAGTTGATGCTGACATTCTTACAGAAGATGGCACTGAAATTATGCTTGGGAATACAAAAATAACTGTTCTTCACACACCCGGACATTCAATGGGTGGCGTGTGCTATCTATTTAAAGAAGATTTAGTGATGTTTTCAGGTGATACACTTTTCAAACTTTGTGCAGGAAGAACTGACCTATACGGTGGTAATGCTCGTCAGGAACTTCGTTCTCTTGCAAGAATCGGTGAACTTGAGGGTAACTATAAGGTTTATCCTGGTCACGAAGAAGATACAACTCTTGATTTTGAACGTGAAAACAACCGTTATATCAGAACAAGATTCAGAAGAAAATGAAATTACTTGTAATTAATCATAAATTCCATTATGAAATGGAAAAATTAGTTAGAATCTTTATGCCTGATGAAAAAATTCAGGTAGTGTATGAAGATTGTGATGACTATAATCTGCTTACATCAGTTACTGAAGAAATCAAGGTCGTAATTAATTTTGATAATTTCAGTAAAACACTTACATCCCCTTTGTGTGAAGATAACGAAATGCAAATGGGAAGAATGGTGTATTCTCTTTTTGGAGAATACACAGGTTTTTATCCTAAGTGGGGTGTGCTTACAGGTGTAAGACCGTCAAAATTGCTTATCAATACTGAAAAGCAGATGGGCAGAGAAAAAACAGAAGAATATTTTAAAAATGACTTGCTCGTAAGTAATGAAAAATTCAATCTTGCAAGAATAGTTGCTGATTATGAAGAAAAGATTATCACAACATCAGAACCAAACTCTATGAGTTTGTATATTTCTGTTCCATTTTGTCCGTCAAGATGCAGTTATTGTTCATTTGTTTCACATTCCGTGGAGAATGATAAAGCAAGAAATCTTCTTCCTGAATATGTTTCACTTTTGGAAAAAGAAATTATAGGAACAGGTGAAATTGCACAGAAAATTGGTGTAAAACTTGAGAGTGTATATATTGGTGGAGGTACTCCAACAACTCTTTCAGCAGAGCAATTAAAAACTATAATTGATGCAGTAAAGGGTAACTTCGACTTGTCAACATGTCGTGAATTTACAGTGGAAGCAGGTCGTCCTGATACAATAACTGAGGAAAAGTTGATTGTGCTTAAAAATAGTCCTGTTGACAGAATAAGTATAAATCCGCAGACTTTTAATAATTCTGTTTTAGATGCTGTTGGAAGAAAGCATAGTGCCGAAGATACAATAAGAATTTTCAAGCTTGCAAGAGAAATCGGATTTGATAATATTAATATGGATTTGATTGCAGGACTTCCAACGGATACACTTGATGGCTTTAAATGTTCACTTGATACAGCCATTGAACTTGACCCGGAAAATATTACTGTCCATACCCTTGCTGTTAAACGTGCATCAGGAATCGGACAAAATTCACCTGAAATCGCAGTAAAAAATGCAACATTAGCATCTCAGATGCTTGATTATGCTTATGATAAATTAAGTGGAAAATACCATCCATACTATATGTATCGTCAGTCTAAATCAGCGGGAAGTCTTGAAAATGTTGGTTGGGCAAAAGATGGTACAGAATGCATATACAATATTTTTATGATGGAAGAATGCCACACAATCCTTTCATGCGGTGGTGGTGCAGTTACAAAGCTTAAAGCACCGAATGGAAGTGAAATAGAGAGAATTTTTAATTTCAAATATCCTTTTGAGTATATATCGGGATATGAGAAATTACGAGACAGAAAGAAAAGAATAAGCGAGTTTTATGATACATATTCATTATAGATGTGAGGTATTGTAAAATGGATAATATGATGAATAAACTTGAGTATATAAATAAAAAGGCTCTTGAAAACCCCAATGAGTTCATAGAAGAATGTGAAGAAAGATATCAGAAAATCATCAGTAGCATTGTCGAAAGAATCAATTCGGAAAAAGGCAGAGAAATCGTAATGCTTGCAGGACCATCTTCAGCAGGTAAAACAACTACGGCGAGAAGAATTAAGAAAAGTCTCGAAGAGAGTGGTGTAAAAACTTATGTTTTGAGTCTTGATGATTTTTACCTTAATCGTGAAGATATACCATATCTTCACGATGGCTCTCAGGATTATGAAACTGTTTATGCTCTTGATTTACAGTGCCTTGAAAAAGAACTTAATGCATTACTTCGTGGTGAAAGAGTAAAAAGTCCTGTTTTTGATTTTACAACAGGCAAGCGAAGTGAAACTCTATTCAACGAGATAGTTCTCGGCAAAGATGATGTTGTTATAATTGAGGGATTACATGCTCTTAATCCCGTTATAACAGACAAAATCCAAGGAAACCTTTTAAAGGTTTATATAAATGTATCATCAAGGATATATGATGAAGATGGAAACATAATTTTGAATAAAAGAAACCTTCGTTTTGTTCGTCGTATGGTTCGTGATTATAAGTATCGTGACAGCACAGTAGAAAATACATGTAGATTGTGGAAGAATGTCACAAAGGGTGAAGATGAATATCTATTTCCTTATCGTGATAATGCAGATATAAAAGCAAATACTATCCACTTTTACGAGCCGTGTGTGCTTAAACATCAAGCATTAAAAATGATTGAAGACAGTACAGTTTCTGATGAATACAAAGAACATATTTTGAAATTGGTAAATGCTTTAAAACAGTTTAACGATATAGATGAAAAAATTGTTCCCGTGAATTCTCTTTTGCGTGAGTTTTTAGGAGAATGACTACAAATTAAACACAAGGGTGTGACAATGAATGGCAGAAAAAACAAGAAAGAATCAAAGTTTACTTAATGGTGCGTTGGTATTGAGCCTTGCAACACTTGTTGTAAAGGTGATTGGAGTTATCTATAAAATTCCTCTTTCTAATATGATAGGTACAGTAGGTAGGGGTTATTTTGATTCAGCTTATAATCTTTATGTGCCTATTTATACCGTTTCTATGGCAGGTTTGCCTGTTGCTATTTCCAATATAGTGTCAAAGGCTATGGCGATGGGGAATTTCCGTGATGTCAAGATTATCAGAAAGGTTGCGCAAAGACTTTTCCTCATAGTTGGTATTCTGGGAACATTAGCAATGTTTATACTTGCTTATCCATATGCTCTTTCTGCTAAAAATATGGATGTTCTTCCTGCAGTATTTGTAATAACACCTGCAATTTTCTTCTGTTGTTTAATGTCAAGTTATCGTGGATACTATAACGGACTTTCAAATATGACTCCAACTGCGATTTCTCAGGTTTTTGAAGCAGCAGGAAAGCTGATTTTTGGACTTGTTTGTGCTAAATGGGTTATAAGCTATGGTTATTCTCGCTTTGAACAAGGTTTAACTGTTTATGGAAAAACAGTAGCAAATGAAACCGAAGCATTAAGTGCTATTTATCCTTATGCAGCTGCAGGTGCTGCTGCAGGTGTAACTTTGGGAACAGTTATAGGTCTTATTTACCTTATAATTCTTCACAAAGTAAAAGGCGACAATATTACTAAAACAGAATTGGCAAATGCTCCCAAACCTGAACAGGCAAGTGTTGTTGCAAAAAACATTATAAAATTTGCAATTCCGGTAGCACTCAGCTCACTTGTTTTCAGTATTACAAATCTTATTGATTCAATTACTATCCAGAACAGACTGGAATATGTGATTGCAGGCAATCTAGATTTCATCAGAAACCTTTATGAAACAGAGCTTATGGGTATTCTGGATGCTGACGTGAAAAATTTCCTTTATGGTTCATATTCACTTTCACTTGATTTCAGAAATCTTATTCCATCTCTTACAATGACCTTGGGTATCAGTGCAATCCCAACACTTTCAGCTGCATGGGCAGTGAAGAACAGAGCAAAAATCAAGGTTTCAATTGAATCAGTGTTAAGAGTAACCATGTTAGTGGCAATGCCTTGTGGAATCGGTATGGGTGTTTTAGCTCAACCAATTCTTGCACTGTTCTATGGCAAGGGTGAATCCGCAAGTGGTGTTTCCATTGCAGCTCCTGTCCTTACTGCTTACGGATTCAGTATTTTCCTTATGGCTCTTTCACAGCCTATGACAAACATGCTTCAGGCTATTGATAAAACAAAGGTACCACTTATATCATTATCTTTAGGTGCTTTTGTGAAACTTGTATCAAACTTCATTTTTGTATCAATTCCGAGCCTTAATGTTAATGGTGCAATAATCGGAACAATCCTTTGTTATGTAGTAATTGTTTCAGTTAACCTTTTTGCACTTGTGAAAACAACGAGAATAAAAATCAATCTTATTTCGGTATTTGCGAAAGCAATTATCTGTGGTATCCTTTGTGGTATATCAGCCTATACTTCATTTGGTCTTTGCAACAGATTCATACCTGAATTCAGCCTTAAGAATATAATGGCTTTAGGCATTGGCATTGGATTTGGTGGAATTGTTTATGTTATTTCAATGCTTTTTATCAAAGGTATCTCAAAAGATGATGTTGTTATGCTTCCAAAGGGAGAAAAAATTGCAAAAATACTTGCAAAATATGGATTTATAGAGTAAAATAGGTTAAGGTGATAGGAATGATAGACAATTTCAAATTTAAAGACCGCTATGATGTTAGTGACTTAATTGACATTGTCGAAATTCTTCGTTCTCCTGAGGGTTGCCCTTGGGATAGGGAACAGGACCACAAATCAATTCGTCGTGATTTACTTGAAGAAACTTATGAGGTTATTGAGGCAATCAATAAAGACGATAAGGATTTGCTTTTAGAAGAACTTGGTGATGTTCTTTTGCAGATTGTTTTTCATACTCAGATTGAGCGTGAAAAAGGCACTTTCCAGCTTTCGGATGTTGCTGACGGAGTTTGTAAAAAGATGATTGAACGTCATCCACATGTTTTTGGCGATATTAATGTTGAAACAAGTGAACAGGTTCTTGAAAATTGGGATGTTATAAAAAAACGTACTAAACAGCAGAAAACTCAGACCGAGTCAATGCTTTCAATCCCTCGTGAATTCCCTGCACTTATGCGTGCTGATAAGGTTCAGAAAAAAGCTTCAAAAGTTGGTTTTGATTGGGATAGTGTTGATGGTGCATTCCAAAAAATCAGCGAAGAGTTAGAAGAACTTAAAGAAGCATATTTAAAGGGCGATAGTGAGAATATCCACGAAGAATTAGGGGATTTGTTATTTTCAGTAGTTAATGTTTCACGATTTGTTAAGGTTGACAGTGAGGAAGCTTTAACAAACTCAACGGACAAGTTCATTGACCGTTTCTCAAAAGTTGAGAAAATGGCAAAAGAACAGGGTTTGGATATGAAAAATACAGACTTGGCTACATTGGACAAGCTGTGGGATTTGGCTAAAAAGGAATAAAATCCTTTTTATATAAAAAAGAGAAAAATTTTTTGGAGGAAATAAAAATGAACAAAACAGAACTCGTAGCAGCAGTAGCAGCTAAAGCAGGCATTTCAAAGAAAGACGCTGACGCAGCAGTAGCAGCAGTTTTCGCATCAGTTACAGACGCACTTGCAAATGGTGACAAAGTTCAGCTTATCGGCTTTGGTACATTTGAAGTAAGAGCACGTTCAGAAAAGACAGCTCGTAACCCAAGAACAGGCGAAACAATGACAGTTCCTGCAACAAAAGTTCCAGCTTTCAAAGCAGGCGCAGCTCTCAAAGCAGCAGTTAAATAATTAAACTTTTGCAAAAAATCAGGGTCGCCAAAAGCGACCCTTGTTTTTTTATTATTTAGGATTTCAGGTAAGATTATGAGATTAGATAAATTTTTAAAGGTATCAAGAATAATTAAACGTCGTACAGTGGCAAATGAAGTTTGTGATGCAGGTCATGTGTCAGTTAGCGGCAGAGTGGTAAAGGCGTCTTACGATGTTAAAGAAGGCGATGTTCTCGAAATACAGTTTGGTGAAAAAGTGACTAAATATAAAGTCCTTACTGTAACAGAATATGCTACAAAACAAACTGCAGGGGATATGTACGAGGAAATTAAATAAAGAAAGGCGGAAGACATCGTAAGTCCTCCGCTTTTTCTATATAAACTGATTCGGATTATTAACTATGAATTTTGCGCTTATTTCTTCCCAGTCGAGCCAAATCCACCTGTACCACGGTCGGTGTCGTCAAGCTCATCAACCTCAACTAATTCAGGAAGTGCAACAGGTGCTATAACCATTTGTGCAATTCGTTCAAAAGGTTGGATTGTATATGGCTCTTTAAGTTGATTTATAACACCAACACAGATTTCCCCACGATAGTCACTATCAATAACACCAACGGAATTAAGAAGACCAATTCCGTGTTTGATGGCAAGTCCACTTCTTGCATATACAAATGCAGCAAAATTAGGATTATCAAGTCCTATAGCAATACCTGTTGGAATAACGGCCTTGTCACCACCGTTTAATGTGATTGGCTCATCGATACAAGCATAAAGGTCCATTCCTGCACTGCCGACTGTACCTCTTGTGGGAAGTTTTGCATTTTCTCTTACCTTTTTTATTCTTAATTCTTTCATTATTCAACACCTCTGTATAAGAGCCCTCGGGTAAATTCTTCCGTGGACTTTTCTTCGTTTTCATAAGCTGAAATGACTCTTTCAACATCATCTTTACTCTCTGTTGTGAAGTTGAAAAACATAATATCACAATCAGGAATTTCACCCATTCTGTCTGCCATATAAATTGGACGGGAATTAAGGATTTCCGAATATCCCATATGACATTTTACAGGAAATTTAATTCCCATTCTGTCAGTAATGCTGCTTTCACGGTTGCAATCACCACAATTCTTACCATTCTTAACTGGGCAGTTTCGTGTGAGCATAAGTGGAATTTTGCCATAAACAGTCAAGCCTATTGGTACACTTGATGAGATTGTACTGAACTTTTCAAGAGTACATTCATTTGAAACTATAACCTTGTCGATACCAAGGGACTTGGCAACATCCATAGAAAGCGAGTTAAGCACATTAAGTGATGGAGATGCAAGTATTCTTTTATTGTGTTTTTTCGCAATAGCAACAGCATCAAGTGTGTGGCAAAGACAGTAGGTAGCAGAAGATTTTTCGAGTATTTTCTGTACCTTTTCACCGTTTCCAAACATACCGTGTGGTAATTCAACCCCATAATTATTTGTTTTTACTATTGTGTCATCTGTTCCCAATGGAACAAAAATCATATCTGCAGCTATGTTATTTGGAATCTGTTGAACATTGTCAAATCGACAATAGAATTCTCTGTAATTATCTGATTGAATATTGGTTGGAACAGGTGAAGGGAATAATGGTCTTTCTTTTCTGCCACTGATTTGATTTTCAAGCATTTCAAGAACAGTTCTTCTCATTGAATTAAGTGCGGAGATTGGCAACGAGTAGTCTATATCTCCAAGTATTTCTACTGTTTCTGCATTGAATTGCGTTCCACCACATTTTGAAAGAGAATCTTTAATTCTTTCTTCGGAAATTGGTCGGTTTATTGGTGCTTCACAAAGTATTTCGCTATTTGCAGAAACGGAAATATCATTACATTCTGCAGTGAGTTTTGCTTTCTCACCGATTTTGCCCTCAAATGTGAAATGTACATTAAATCTTGATTGCTCTTTCTCGTAAATAGAAGCATATTTTGAAAAAAGTTCTTTTGTAGCAGACTGAACATTTTCTTTTTCACGATATCCGAACATTTCTCGGCCAAGTTGTTTTTTGTAATATCCGTCAGTAAATCCCGAACGAGAAAAAAGGTCGGATAAATCTTTTTTCATAGTATAGTCATAATTCCCGGATAAAGATTTTTTGCAAGCCGTAACGACTGCACTTACATATTCAGGGCGTTTCATTCTACCTTCAATCTTAAAAGAACAAATCCCCATTCTTGAAAGTTCAGGGATGTGCTCAATAAGAGATAGGTCTTTAAGGCTTAAATCGTGTCCTGTGCCTTTTTGAACTTTAAATGGTAATCGACATGGCTGAGCACAAAGTCCTCTGTTTCCGCTTCTGGAGCCCAATACGGCGCTCATTAAACATTGACCCGATACACACATGCACAATGCACCGTGAATGAATACTTCAAGGTCGATAGGTGAGTGTTCACAAAGATATTTAATTTCGTCAAAGCTTAATTCCCTTGGAAGAACAGCACGAGTAAATCCCATTTCTTTCAGTATGTAAAGTCCTTCAAGAGTTCCCACACTCATTTGAGTTGAAGCGTGCATTTCAATATCAGGACAAACAGTTTTAATGATTTTTGCAAGACCTAAATCTTGAACAATAATTGCATCTGAACCCAAGGAGCATATTGTTTTTACACAGTCAACAGCATCCTGTATTTCAGCATCCTTAATAAGGGTGTTAAGAGTAATGTGTACCTTAACACCCCTAGCATGACAATATTCGATTGCGTTTTTGATTTCTTCTTCTGTTGAAAAATTCTGTGCATTACGACGAGCATTAAAATTTCCCATACCGAAATAAACTGCGTCTGCACCAGAAAGCACAGCAGCCTTTAATGCATCAGAATTACCAACAGGAGCAAGTATTTCTATATTATTCATTATTATTTGCCTTTGCAAAAAGATTTATCTGGTCGTTTTTAAACTTTGCTTCTGTCTTAATTCTCTCAAGCTCACGTTTGTAATAATCTCTTTCGGACTTTGCTTTTGCAGATTCTTCAAGATATTCTTTAACCTGAACCTTCAGTGATTCAACTTCTTGGTTGCTTTTGTAAGAAGCATCAGCCTTTTCGAGAGCAACAAGTACAGCAGCCTGAGTCATAGAAATAAATGAGCCACCCTTTAAAATTTGAGCTAACCTCTCATCTATTTCTTTTGCTAATTCCTCTGTGTATTCAGTTGATTCGTCAGTATTTATATAGTAGTTTATTCCACGAATTTCAAGTTTTACTCTGTTATTCATTTTTAACACCCCGACACAACATTTTTTTCTATTGTATCATATAATATTTTCCATTTCAAGATGCCTATTTATGTTTGAAAAGACTGTCAAGGAAATTGTTGTTATTAGGTCTTTTACACTCGTTGGGACAATCAAAATCTACAAGAATTGTGTCATCACCAATAACTTTAATATCATTCCAGCAGATTTTTATATCATCGCATTTTCCTGAAAAACCCAATATCTTGTTTCTGCCAAAAGCAACTATTGAAACAATAGTGCCTGAACAAGTGTCAAATTCAACATCGCACACACATCCGAGACGGCATCCGTCACGAAGATTTATAATCTCCTTTTCTCTCATATCCGTTATAAAACAATTCATAAAAACACCCCTTATAATTCTATTTTATGTGGGTGTTCTTTATTACGACTCTTTGATTTTCTTTATTGCGCCTTTTTCAAGTCGGGAAACCTGTGCCTGACTAATGCCTACTTCACTTGCAACCTCCATCTGTGTTTTACCTTGAATAAAACGAAGATTTAATATCTGTTTTTCCCGTTCACCAAGATTGCTTATTGCTTCTTTGATTGAAATCTCATTAAGCCAATCCTCGTCACTTTCTGAGCTACCAATCTGGTCCATTACAAAAATTGTATCTCCACCATCGGAATAAACAGGTTCATAAAGAGAAATAGGTTCAACTATGGCTTCAAGGGCTAAAATTACATCAACAGGTTCAATTTCCATTTCTTTAGCGATTTCATCAATGGTTGCATCTCGTCCTAAATCATTCTGTATTCTTTCCTTAATCTGCATTGCGTGATAAGCAGTATCCCTTAGTGAACGACTGACACGAATAGTATTGTAATCTCTTAAATATCTCCTTATTTCACCTATAATCATCGGAACAGCATAAGTGGAGAAACGTACATTCTGAGAAATATCAAAATTATCAATGGCTTTAATTAGTCCTATGCATCCAACCTGAAACAAATCGTCAGGATTTTCGCCACGGTTTGCAAATCTTTGAATTACTGAGAGTACAAGTCGCAAGTTACCTTCGATTAATTCCTGACGAGCTTTTTTGTCATTGTCTTCTCTTATTCTTTTAAGCAATCTCATCTTTTCGGCCTCTTTTAAGACCTTGATTTTAGAGGTGTTTACTCCGCAAATTTCCACTCTGTTATACTGCACACAAATCTTCCTTTATTTATTATTTTATGTACAGCTTGGTAAAATGAATATGTAATTCTATTATTGTCAAAAGGTGGATTATATAAACAGGATAAAACTAAAAAATGACCCTTGTGTTATTAATTGACATTTTGGGAAAAGAGTGTTATATTTGGATTAAGGTCAGTAAATTATCACATTGGGACGAACACAAAAGAACCGTCCCCTGTGCATTTTTTGATAAGGCAAAAAGGAGTTGACTATGAAATATATCTCTTTCTTTGATGATGGCGAATATTATTATTGTTACTCAAAAGATGGTAAATTTTATAAAGGTAAATATTCAGTGAATTTTACTCCTGATTTCAAATATTTTCTTTCAATAATATTAACAACATATATTGGCAATATTCTAAATGAAATGTATGAAAACATCCGAAATAAAGTGTTGTGCATTGGTATAATTTTAATTAGTGTTATCATATCAGTAATATTTGGAATTCAAACATATAAAAAAATAATGAAAAAATCAGAAACCGAATTAAAAGAAGTGTGGCTATCTGAGGAAGAAATTAAGACATATCTTGTTAAAGGAAAGAAACGTTTTGAAATTCAAGTGTTGATATTATATACACTTATAGTTTTGGATATTTTCCTTTTCATATCATTCTATTTATTTCAAAACATTTTTTTGTTGTTGTTTGGTGCTATATTAACTTATACAACAACTATGATATTTCCGTGGATTGATCCTTTTGAAAAACATAAATTTTTCAAAAATAAGACAGGGGACGGTTCCTTGTGTTAGATTAATTACAACTTAATACCAAAGGGCGAAGAGAATTTTCTCCTCGCCCTATTTTTTATGTCTATTATAAAATTAAACTGCCCTGATTATTTCAGGACAGTTTTTGTAGTTTATAACATATTTGGTATAAATTCTTGTTCTTCTACTTTGTCAAAACCATAGAAATTAACTGCATTTTCTGAAAGGAATAATAACTTTTCATTGTCCGTCATTTCCTTGGATTTTAAAACAAAATCAAAACTCATTTTGTATGTGATTTCAACCATTGTACGAGGGTAATCACTACCCCACATAAGCTTTTCAATGCCACAGATGTCGGCTGCTTCTTTGATTGACTTAATTGCAGTAGGGTAGGGGTAGAATTCGCTGTTGAAAAGCCATGTTATGCCACCACTTTCAACAAAGACATTCTTTTCTCTTGCAAGTTTAATCTGTTCAAGCCAGTTTTCCCTTGTAACCATTCCGAAATGACCGATAGCGATTTTTAAGTCAGGATATTGCTTGATGAGTTCAAGAAGTGAACCAGTCTGTGCATCTCCGTCAGCCAAATCAATGGAAATGAACATATTATTTTTCAATGCAGTTTCAAAAACTTCATAGTGTTTTGTTAAATCTTGAGTAGGAAGTCTGCCTGCACAAAGTTTTATTCCGTCAAAACCATCTGTTGCGTAAGGCTTGTTTTCTTCATAAAGAGAACAGATTTTGATTCTGTCGGAGAATTTTTCCTTGGCAGTTAAAAGATATGAGTCCTGATTTCCATCGATTTCTTCCTGAGTGATAACAGCACCACTGACACCTGCATAATTCATATTTGCAATAAATCTTTCGACAGTATTTTCGTCATCATTCATATATGGTGGCATCATCTGATGAATTCTACCACCAAAATTGCTTTTTCCGTCACCAACTGGAAAAACCTCTTTGCCATTTACTTTGCCATGTTGTCTTTTCCACAAGTGGGCATGTGCATCAATAATTCTCATAAAAATCACCAATTAAAACTCAATAAGAAGCTTGCAAAGTGAACCGTCGTTGTTTTTAAGGCTCTCGAATGCTTCCTGTGCATCTTCTTTCTTGTAGACACCACTAACCATTTTCATAACGTCAACTTTACCACTTGCAACAAGGTCAATAAGCTCTTCAAAGTCCTTTGTGAAAGCGTTACGGCTACCGAAGATATTAAGCTCCTTTTTAAGAATAATTGAGTGTAAGAAATCAGTGTTTCTCTTACCGTTACCGATTAAGATAATATTTGCACCGTGACTTGCTTCATCAATGCAGGAAAGGAATGTTTCAGGAGCACCACAAGCCTCAACACAAACGTCAAATCCATTACCATTTGTGAATTCAAGTGCACTTTCGTGAAGGTCTTTTTCCTTAACATTTACTATCATGTCAGCACCATATTCTTTTGCAAGATTCAGTCTGCTTTCAAGCATATCGGCAATCATAACTCTTGCACCCATAGCCTTTGCTTTAATCATAGCAAACAAACCGATAGGACCTGCACCCATAATAAGAAGATTGTCATCCTCTTTAACTTCCGCTCTTGAAAGTGCGTGGCAACTGATAGAAAATGGCTCAATCAAAGCCAATTCCTTTGCAGAAAGACCTTTACCGTCAATAAGTCTTTCAACAGGCATTGTGATATATTCTTGAAAACTACCGTCACGCTGTACACCCATTGTCTGATTGTCATAACAAGCGTTAACAATACCACGTTTACAAGCATAGCAACCACCACAGTTGAAATATGGGTTACAAGTAATTACATCTCCTGCTTTTAATCCCTTATCATTTTCAGGTACAGAAATGATTTCTGCACTGAATTCGTGACCTGGAATACGAGGGTAAGTAGTAAAAGGCTGATTTCCTGTATAAGATGCAACATCAGCACCGCAAATACCACAATACTTTACTTTAAGTAATGCTTCACCTTCATTTGCAACAGGAATTTCCTTGTCAATTAAGTTAATTACACCTGGTGTAGTAATCTGAATAGCTTTCATAATTATTTCTCCATATCAATAAAATCTTTATTCCATACAACTGCAGTTTTGAGTGGTGCATTTTTGGAATAAATCTTGTTTACATAAGCATCCATCGGGTCAGCAGTAAATTCGTCTTTTTCAATAAGCTCAACCAATTCGTTGAATCGGCTTTCGCAAAGGATTCTGATAGCTTCTTCCATATGCTTCTGTGTGAAGTTGATAGATGCAAAAATCACATGGTTTTTGAAACCGAAAGGCATTGTGTCGTATGTAACCTTTGGTCCTAATGAGAAACTGTTGTAAATTCCGTTACAGCCTAAAACTTCAAGGTCGAATGCAATTTTGTGTTCAATCTCCGTGCCTGATGTACCAACGAAAACAGTTGCAGTACCGCCGATGCGTTCAATAATTGCTTTGGCAGTTTCTTCTATAGTGAAATTGCCACTTGAAAGGTAATCGCAATTAAGAACTTCTTTGACAAAATTTGCCTTGTTGCTATCTTCAGGGCTTCTTGCAACAAATAAAATTTTAGCATCAGGATGATTTCTTCTGATTTGGTCACCTATGAAAAGACCAGTTGTGCCAAGTCCGAAAATAACTGTTCTCTCAAAAGTGCTTTCAACGGCGTATTCCATGGCAGTTGCTTTGTCGCACTTTCTCTTTGCCATTTCAACTCGGAAATTCTGTGCCAAACCAATGTCGCACATTCTCTCATGCTGGAAAACGGCACAAGCATAAGGGTCGGAGAAAACTAATTTTTTAGCAAGAGAGAGGGGGAGTTTCTCATATGAATTATGCTCATCAGGTAATGTGAGAAGCATATCAGGGTTGAAATAACCCTTGTCACAGAAAATACCATCAGCACCATCACAACCATACTCGAAATATGTTTCGTTCTCAGTAAATCTTGTAGGGTCGTAGCTATCACCACCACGGATTAAAACGATTGCAAAACGGTTTTGTGATGGTACCCAAACAACACCCTCGTGACCGTTGATAAGTCTTTTTTCACCTTGTGGGAATTTGTGAGAAAGATTGTTTTGTTGACCCATTCGCATAAGTTCCATATCTGTACCACAGAAACCACAGAAAACAGGACAAGCTTCAATGCCTTCCTTTAATTCTTCGTTACGAAGTCTTTGTCTTGGTGGGTTAATTAAGTTAATTTCACCATAGCAAAGAGGCTCTGTTTCACTATTCTGAAAATATGTGGCAAAAGTTTTCATAAAATCACTCATTTCCATTTGGATTTCTACTGAGTATTTTATCACAAACTCTATATAATTCAATACAAAAATAAGAAACTCCTACCAAAAATGAACAAGTCCGTTAAAAACGGACAATAGAAAAAAACACCCTCCTATGGTAGAATTAAGATAACTACCATAGGAGGAATTTTTATGCCAAGAAATTACAGACATCTTCAGCAATATGAAAAAGAAATATTGAGATTAA
>JAZNJX010000096.1:0-58699 GCA_045578245.1 Candidatus Fimenecus sp.
GTAGTTAAGCTCATTTGCGCCGAAGATACTTGGCTGGAAGCGGCCCGGGAAAATAGGTAATGCCGACATAAATATTCCTCTATAGCTCAGTCGGTAGAGCATGCGGCTGTTAACCGCAGGGTCGTTGGTTCGAGTCCAACTGGGGGAGCCAGAAAATTCCGTTCACGAAAGTGGGCGGAATTTTTTACTTATTCACTATTAACTTTTCACTTTTCACTAAAAGGTTTCGTGAACGGAATTTCAGGTAAGAAGTAAGAGTGAATAGTGAAGAGGTATGTTGAAAAATGTAGTGAATGTTGTTACAATATATCTGTGAAGGCGGTATGTATATGAAAGACAGTCCTTTAATTAATAAATCTAAAGCATTTGCACTTGA
This sequence comes from Candidatus Fimenecus sp., assembly GCA_045578245.1. Classification (GTDB taxonomy): domain Bacteria; phylum Bacillota; class Clostridia; order Oscillospirales; family Acutalibacteraceae; genus Fimenecus. Next base: position 377 of record JAZNJX010000096.1, read on the forward strand.
AGTTTTACAGGTTTGTAAGGAATTACGTGCAACTAAGTGTGAAAGTGTTTTAATAAATCAATTTATCCGTTCAGGTACAAGCATAGGTGCAAATATTAGAGAAGCTTTTTATGCACATAGTAAAGCTGATTTTGTATCAAAGTTACAAATAGCTTTAAAAGAATGTTACGAAACAGAATATTGGATTGAGCTTTTAATTGATGGTGGATACTATAATAATAAACAAATACAAGAAAAATGTATTGAAATAAAAAAGATATTAATATCATCCATTAACACTGCAAAAGAGAATATGAAATAATTTTATTTATTAAGTTGTTTGATTTTCGTTACATAGACACATCTTTAGGGGACGAAATGACACCCCATACAGATACTCTTGAGAAATCAAGGGTTTCTGTTATTTTTATGCCTAAAATACATACTTGCAGTTCGTGACATCCCTTTCAGGGCTTGTTGGACTCGAGCCTATGATATGATTATTGATTTTTTTATGAAAAAGAGTATAATTATACTCAAGGGTGATTAGATGAAAGTAACCGATAAAATTGTCAAATTTAGAATTCAACCTTATATAAAAGAAGTGTCTTTGCAATTTTTAATAGATTTGATTGTTATTGTATTAGTAACAGTTTTATTTGTCATCGCTAAATTTCCTGCTATTGCTTGCGTTTTGGTTGATTTACTTTATTTTATTTTTGCTGTTATTTTTCATTATAAAACTTTAATTCAAGCGTTTTTGGATAAAAATAAGAGAGATTATGTTACTGAAAAGATAAGCATAAAGCAGTTTAAAGAAGAGTATTCTTTTGCAGGTGACCGTTTGGGTCATAGCTATATTCGAATTTTTTATCCGAAGGAAATGCAAGTGGGTAAGTATAAATTAAAGGTAATTAATGATAGGGGTGAAGAGAAGAAGCTCCGAGCCGTAATGTCGTTTAAGCGAACTTTAGAATTTATTGTTTTTGACAAAAATGAAATTGAATACTTGAATGTAACATATTTAAGAAAATCAAAGATAATAATCTGTTTCGATTTGATAGAAGATATTGATAAAATTCCAAGCAAAAGAAAAAGAGTAGAAATTGAAAAGGCAATCAATTATATTAATAAGGCCATTTAATTACAAGGGTTCAAAAAAGGGTACGAATCCCAAAACAGAAGCACACCAATCGGTGTGCTTTTTGTTTTATCTAACCTGTTTTAAACTATAAACTCTCAAATATAAAGAGTTTTTTGTTATGACACGAAAAGTGTCACGGATGTTACTGTTGTTTTCTTTATTTTCTCTATCAATTATGATAATTTTTAGTTAATCTAATAAGCAGAGAGGAAATGTAGAAAATGAATAGTAATGGAAGAAAAACATTTTTTAAAGGAAGTATATTACTTGTAACTTTTGCTATCTGGACTGTGTTAATACAGATAGTTGATGTGAAACCGACAGGTGTCAATGGCACTGATATAGGTTTTGCCACATTTAATACGTGGTTTCACTCGCTAACAGGTGCGAATATGACATTATACAATATCACAGACTGGTTGGGACTTGTACCTATATTTATATGCATGATATTTGCTATGATAGGGCTTGTTCAATTGTTCAAGAGAAAAAGTCTTTTTAAAGTTGATTGCGATATCATCTTTTTAGGTGTATACTATATTATAGTGATATTTGGTTACCTTATTTTTGAGATGATTCCAATCAATTACAGACCGATTCTCATTAATGGCTTTATGGAAGCATCCTATCCATCATCAACAACGCTTCTTGTTTTAAGTGTAATGCCAACACTGAATTTTCAAGCGACTTGTAGACTGAAAAATGCTACAGTTAAAAGAATTATCAGCGTTTTAACGATTTCATTTTCTGTGTTTATGGTAGTGGGAAGACTTATTTCAGGTGTACATTGGATTACAGACATTATTGGGTCTTGTCTTTTGAGCGTAGGATTATTTTACGTTTATAAGGGGGTTGTGTTATGGAATTTCACGAAAAACTCCAAGAATTGAGAAAGAGCAGAGGGCTTACACAGGAAGAATTGGCGGAGGCTTTATATGTGTCAAGAACAGCCATTTCAAAATGGGAGTCTGGCAGAGGCTATCCAAGCATTGATTCATTGAAAGAAATATCAAACTACTTTTCTGTGTCTATTGATGATTTATTGTCGGGAGAAAAATTGCTTTCCATTGCGGAAAAAGAGAATAAATCAAACATCAGGAGCATTTGTGGCTTATTATTTGGTTTTGTAGATATATTCTCTTTTGTACTCATGATTTTACCTTTGTACCCAAATACAATTGATGGATATGTGTACTCTGTAAACCTTTTTGCATACACCGAAACAACCATCTGGATTCGTTTGGCTTATTGGCTCTTGTTCATTTCAATTATTGTATGCGGATTTGTGAAACTCTTGTTAATAAAGATTAAACCTGAAAAAGAGTATGGATTTATGACTAATCTTTCAATGGTGCTAGGAGCTTTGACAGTTGTATTTCTCGCAATAACAAAAGAGACATACGCTATAATTGTAGCATTTATGCTGTTGATTATAAAAACTATTCTGCTTTTGAGGAACGTAAAGGCAACATGATAAAAGCTGTATTGATAGAGATATCTTTTTGTGATACAATTAACTATGTCAGGAGTGAATAATATGACAATGAAATTGTTTACACAAGCAATAACTAAGTTTTTATTAGGCGTTATTTTAATCGGTTTATTGATATTTTTACCTGCAGGCACATTATCATTCTTTAATGGATGGTTGTTTATGGGACTTTTGTTTGTGCCAATGTTCATAGCAGGTATAGTAATGATATTGAAAAATCCTGAACTTTTAAAAAGCCGACTTGATGCAAAAGAAAAGCAGAAAGAACAGGACTTAGTTGTAAAATTAAGTGGACTTATGTTTCTTGCTGGTTTTATTGTTGCAGGATTAGGTTTTCGTTTTGGATGGTATATTCTGCCAAAAGGCGTTGTTATAGGTGCTTCTGTGGTGTTTATTCTTGCATATATTCTTTATGCAGAGGTGTTGAGAGAAAATACATATCTCAGTCGTACAATTCAAGTGCAAGAGAATCAGAAAGTAGTTGATACAGGTTTGTATGGTATTGTAAGACATCCTATGTACGCTGCAACACTACTTTTATTCTTATCAATGCCACTTGTTTTAGGTTCAGTATATTCATTTTTGATTTTTCTTGTATATCCTTTTATAATCGCAAAAAGAATCAAACACGAGGAAGAATTTCTTGAAAAAGAATTGGACGGATATGCTGAATATAAAGCAAAAGTAAAATATAGAATGATACCATTTATTTGGTGAAAAAAGATTTTGTTGAGGTGAGGAAAGTGAGCAGAAAAATTGACGGTACATTTTTTGAATTCCACCATCACAACACTCCTGAGGGTAAATATTGGAATCCTGCTATTGACAGATTTACAGGAGCAGAATGGCGTGAAAAAGTGCGTGAAATAGCTTCTGTTGGAATGGAATATATTGTTGTTATGGCAACTGCACTTTATGAAAAATGCTATTTCAAATCGTCAGTTTTCCCTTTTGCAGATATTCCTTGTAGTGACCCTATTGAAGAATTGTTAAATGAAGCCGATAACTGCAATATTAAGGTGTTTTTGGGCAATGGTTTTTATGGCGATTGGCGAAAGGCAAATGAGAATATTACAAGCAAGGAAGTTATTGACCGTTCATTTAGAGCGATGGAGGAACTTGCAGAGCTTTATGCTCACCACAAGAGCTTTTATGGTTGGTACTTCCCTGATGAAACCTGTATAATTCTCAAATATTCAAAAGATTTTATGAACTATGTAAATCTTTGTTCAGCACGTAGTCATTTGCTTACACCTGATAAAAAGACCCTTATTGCACCGTATGGCACAAATCTTGTGTTGGCGAACAACAAATTCATTCGTCAACTTACTGAACTTGATGTGGATTTTATTGCGTATCAGGATGAGGTTGGTGTAAAGAAGACAAAGGTTGACCGAACAAAACGGCTTTTTGAGAAGTTGAGAGTTGCTCACGACAAAGCAGGTCGTTCTGAACTCTGGGCAGACATTGAGCTTTTTGATTTTGAGGGAATGGTTTATAAAAGTGCATTAATTCCTGCACCATTTGAGAGAATTAAGAAGCAGATTGAGAATGTTGCACCATACGCAGACAAAATTCTCGGTTATCAGTATTTAGGGCTTATGAATCCGGAAAAATCTCAAGCCTTTGCAGGGCATGAAGAATCAAAAGTTTTATTTGAAAATTATAAAGAATACATAAAGACGGTTTAATTATCGTCTTTTTTTGTTTACTCCCAACTTTTTGGTAAATACTATTAAAAAGAAAGGAGAATGTTTATGATTGAACAGGATACTATAAAATTATTAAGAGAATGTGATGCGGGGGTTAAAATGGGTATTTCATCCATTGATGATGTGATGAAATATGTAAAATCCGAAAGACTTCGTAAAGACCTAGCAGATAACAGAGAGGAGCATTGCAAACTCGATAAGGAGTTGCAGGAGTTACTTGACCAATATCACGATGACGGAAAAGAGCCGAATCCAATGGCAAAGGGTATGTCGTGGATGAAAACTAATGTAAAACTTGTAATCAACGAATCCGACCATACAATTGCAGATTTGATTACAGACGGATGCAATATGGGAGTTAAATCTCTCAACATGTATCTTAATCAGTATGCTGCAGCCGATGAGAAGTCCAAGGATATCTGCAAAAGACTTATAAATCTCGAAGAAGATTTGGCAATTCAGATGCGACAGTTTTTATAGTGGCTGGAATAATGAACTCAATTGTGTCATAACTTATGTTGAGGGGTGATTTAATTGAGAATTGAATGGAAAAAACTGTTGATTTGTATAGCAATTCCATTGGCGGTAGGTGGACTTTCAGCCTTGCTTACTTCGGGAAATATGGACTTGTATAGTGAAATCAATCAACCTGCATTAGCACCACCGAGTTGGCTTTTCCCTGTGGTTTGGACAATTCTTTATGTGCTGATGGGCGTTGCCTTGTATCTTGTTGTTATCACGAAAACAAGGGATGACAAAAGACCTGCAATAGTTTCTTTTGGAGTACAGCTTTTCTTCAATTTTTTCTGGTCATTAATCTTTTTTAATGCAAGGGCATTTTTATTCGCATTTATATGGTTGATTTTCTTGTGGTTGGCGATTATAGCAAACACATATTTCTTTTATAAAATCAACAAGAATGCAGGGAAACTGTTAATTCCATATCTTGTATGGGTAACCTTTGCAGGGTATCTTAACCTGGCAATATTCATTTTAAATAGGTAAAATAAAAAAGTCATTCTGAGCGAAGCGAAGAATCTTTACTGTAGTTTGCGATAAGCTTAACAGAGATTTTTCGTCATTTCATTCCTCAGAATGACTTGTATTTTTTTGTCTTATTTGTATTGATAAACCCTTACATAGTCAACAATAAATTCTGCTGTGTCACCGGGTTTCATACTGATTTTACCAGTTCCGTGACGGTCGGCATTTGCAACGCCATTTTCACCTGCAACCTCGCAAGAGAGAATGAGGTATTCAGGATTCTGACTGACTCCACCGGTGGAGAGTCTGCCGGTTTCAACACCATTTATATAGAAAATATATTCATTTTCATTCCATTCAACGCCATAAGTGTTGTATTCTTCATAAGGATTGTTAGCAAACCATTTACCGATACTGTCGCCTTTGTGGTCAGCACCATATCCGTCGTAGTGAATACCACTTACAACTGCATCACCAGCGCCCCACCAAGCATCTTTATAGTACATAGACTCGAAAATATCAACTTCTGTACCATCTTGACCACTACCGTCAACATTTGAAACACCATCGTTCATCATCCAGAAAGCAGACCACATACCTGTTGATTTTGGCAGAATACATCTACATTCAAAATATCCATAACAAAATTCGTATTTGCCACGAGTTTCGATACAGCCTGTGTACCAACCGGATTTGTATTCGTCAAAATCAATTCTGTCGTGCCAATTATCATAATAGTAGTTTTCCAATGGCTCGTCAAAATAAGCAGTTGTGATAACAAGGTTTCCGTCCTTGACACTTACCATATCCTCGTGCCAGAAGCCGCCTTTTCTTTGAGTTTCCCACCAAGGATAAAACCATTTTGTTGTGTCAAGCTTATCACCCTCGAATTCATCCGACCAAACTAACTCAAAACGAGAATCAAGCTCTAAATCTTGTCCTCTTGGAATTGCAGGTAGGCTTAGTTTATGTGGAAAAGTTGGAGAAATAAGCATAAGTACTGCAACAAGGACGCGTATGATTTTTGAAAACATAATACCACTCCCTATTTAGATAGGTATATAATAACAGCGGGGATAATGAATTGTCAAGTTGACATTTTGGGGTGAATAAAGATATAATTAATGTGTTATGAGAAAGATAAAGAATTTGAAAGAAAAAGTATTCATAGGACTTATAGTTGTTTCAGGGATTGCATTGGGTAATCTTCTGGGGTTTCATTGCGTCTTTTTATGGCTTACAGGATATGAATGTATTGGTTGTGGAATGACAAGGGCACTGACTTCTGCACTAAAACTTGATTTTACAACTGCATTTCAATATCATCCTATGTTCTGGTCTTTGCCGATTATCGGAATTTACATTCTTTTTGATGGAAAAGTTTTTAGAAACAAAATAGTTAACCTGATTATTCCCGTTATTGTTGGAGTGGGATTTGTGGTTAATTGGTTATTTAAGGTAATTTAAAAACATTGACATATTTTGCAATTAAAAGTATAATTTAATTGAAAAAAGAATAATAGGAGGATATGAAATATGTTTTGTAAGAATTGTGGACAGCCAATAAATCCTGAACAGGCAATTTGTCTTGGTTGTGGGGTTAAAAATGGTGACGGTGCAAATTTCTGTGCTAACTGTGGTAATCCAATACAGCCCGGTGCTGAAGTTTGTATGAGTTGTGGATTTGCTGTAAAAAATATAAAACCATTAGCAGGACAGGATAAATTAGTTATGATTCTCATCTGCTTCTTTATCGGTGGCTTTGGCGTACATAACTTTATGATGGGTGAAACAAAGAAAGGTATTGTAAAGATTGTTGCAACTTTCTGCTGTGGTATTGGTTGGATTCTTGCTTTGGTTGATTTAATCAAGATTGCAACTGATAAATACGAGGTTGACCCTGAAAAATTATTCTAAAGAAATGAGAAAGACCAGTCGAAAGACTGGTCCTTTTTGTGTTTTTATTCAGTTATTACATAAGTCGTTGACTGATACAGCGAAAATGTACGGAGCATATGAATCTCTTTCATTGAACTTAACGGAACCGTCATTTGTGAAAGTGATTGTGTTTTCACCTGCTTTAAGTTTTATGTTTGTTGTAACCGTTTTTACTGTGTCCCAACTGTATGTGTTTCTGCACCAGATATTCTGCTTTGTTCCATTTATGTCAACAGTAACAAATCTCTCAATAAGGTCAACGTTGTAACTGTGAACTCCACCTTCGTCATTATTAGAGTATGAAATAGTCATTCGATAATTTCCAGCTTCAGGCACATTTACCTTAAAACTTGCAATGCCACCATTACAAGAGATGTTTTCAATATGTTTGTCAACAAGTGTTGCACCATCGGAAAGTGTTATATTTTCAGCGGAAATGTTTACGTTGTAATTCTTTTGGTCAGTAACCTTTATTGTACATTCAACAGTTTCGGTTGAGGTGAAATCGATGTAGTTAAGACCTTTGCGAAGATAAATAATACTATCACCATCTGTGTAAGCATCTGCACCATCAATTTTGAAATCAGTACAAACATTTGTTGTAATATTATAGAATCCGTCGTAAGGTGCAACAGCAAGAAATGACTTTGTGTTTCCGTTTGTTCTGTCACTATCTTCTAAAAGTGCAATTTCGTTTATATCTTCGTGACGACGGACAAGCATACTGTCAAGGACAAAAGTACCGTCACCGTGAGCAAATGTAATGCTGTGTTCACCCTTTGTAAGATAACGGACAAAAGTCATTTTGTCTGTGTATTCACTCTTGATTGTGTTAGGGAAATAAACATCTTCTGTAACACCGTCAAGGGTCATAATCGCTCTTGTGTCAACTCGGTCAGATGGTTTGTTTCCATCGTTTGAGTTGCCGAAAATAACGGATAAATCATAATAATCATCTTTATCCACATTGAATTTAACAGTTACACTATCACCGATATTTTCAAGTCCGCCAACCATTCCCCGGATGTCACCGGTTGTGGCATAAGCACTGTCATATGTGTATGTGCCACCTTGACGAGTGCCATATTCAAATTCATAACGAGCTGGGAGATTGTCGTTGTAAAAATCCTTTTTGCCTTTTTCTGCAGGAGTAATTGTAATGTGATAAACTGCAGTCGGGTCAGGATTTGGGAGGTCAACACGAAGCTTGCCAAGGGACACTCTGTCAGTATATTCTGAAACAATAGTTGGAGCGTTAACAATACCACTCAAACCTTCGTAGCAAACACTTTCAATTTTAACATTAACCTTTTTGCCAAGATTTGTCTTGCCAAGGTGATTTAAACTGATGTAACTGTCGTAATCCGAGCCACCACAAATAACTGAAATCTCGTCTTTTGATTCAGTCATAGATGCAAGTCCGTTAAAGTATTTGTAATGGAATCTTTTGTATCCGTATTTAATTGCATTTTCAAAGTCAGAATGACCGATATCAATGATTTTTGAATCGAGAAGATAACCCTCCATATCGGCATACCAACGGAAAAGCCACCAGTTTGAATTAGGACTGTTGTTGTCAGCAACTGTGTCATTCAAGTTGTTTGCAAGTCTCCAGTATGCAGCATTCGCATAAGCTCCCGAATGTTCAATGGCAGAAATGTATTTCACCATATCTGCAGGAGCACCACATTCATACATCGTGCCATACTCTGTAATGATAATGGGCATTTCTTTGATTCCCATGTCTTTTTCAAGTTCACGATATGCGTCAATATGGTCCTGCCAGTAGTATGATGAAAACTCACCAAGCTCGTGGTAAATCATAATGTCAGGCATACAGTTATTTTCCTTACAATATGTAAGAAAATGTTCAAGTTCATAAAGGTCAAAATCACAGTATCCGGGACCTCCGATTACAGCATCATGGTCGATTGAACGGACAAGGTCATATGTTTCTTTCCAAGCTTCATAGAAACGAAATTTTGCTTCGTCATCATACATAAGCCAAGTACCATCAGGAGATGGAGTGCCAAACCACACTGCATTATCAGTTTCGTTGTAAAGGCAATATACAAGTCTGTCAGCATAATCGGTTTTGACAAGTTTATTTACTGCTTCTTCAACCTGTGGTAAGAATCTTTCACGGACAAACTGCATACTGTCATAGTTCCCGGTTGCACGGATATCCATAATTTCCTGATGACAATAGTACCAAGTGTCAAAGCAGTCCTGCATATAAACAGTGATATAATCGCAGTTGTCAAGGACTGGTGCAACGTGACCAACGTCACCAATAGGGTGTTGAAGTCCGTCAATCACTTTTTGTGAAATACTTGCAACGTCAATACTTTCTACAACAGCACTATCAGGTACTCCGTTTTCAGCAACACCGTAAAGATAGCCCGATGCTCTGCTTGAAACTTCACCAAGATAGGATGAAGCATCAATTTCCAATGTAGGACGGAAAAGGTGGGGAATTCCCTCCATTGTCATTGACATAACCGTCACAAAACTTAATATCAAACTGATAATCTTAATCATATTTTCACCAACTTGAAATTTCTATAGTAGAATAATACCAAAAATCGGACTGCAATGCAAGAAATGATAAATAAAATTCTTTACAGAATAAATGTAATATGGTAGAATATATATGACCTGACATGAAGACGCTTTTGCATCCGGATGAAAGGTGTAATGTATAAATAAAATACTACACTTAATTTATCGGTACAATATCTTCAGGGGTATTATACCGTTTTTTGTTTTTAGGGGTGATTTTATGGAGACAAGAATCGCAGTTATGGGAATAATAGTTGAGAAAATGGAGTCAGTTGAACTTCTCAACGCAATTCTTCATGATTACGGTGAATATATCGTGGGAAGAATGGGAATCCCATACAGAAAAAAGAATGTTAATATAGTAAGTATCGCAGTTGATGCACCACAGGATATGATTTCTGCAATGTCGGGAAAAATCGGCAAAATTGATGGAGTCAGCGTAAAAACTGCATACTCAAACGTGATTACAAATGAATGAAAAATTATTAAAAACCGGACAAAAGCTAGTCAGCACAGGGTCACTTTCTACAACAGAATATGAATATCTTATTGATAACAGAAACGAAGAAATAGCAGAGTTTCTCAAAAATGAAGCAGTAAAAAAGCGAAAAGAGATTTATGGCAACACAATTTTTATTCGTGGCCTTATTGAAATCAGCAACATCTGTAAAAACGACTGCCTTTACTGTGGAATAAGGTGTAGCAATAAAGATTGTGACAGATACAGACTGACAAAAGAAGAGATACTTTCTTGTTGTGACGAGGGTTATTCGTTGGGATTTCGCACCTTTGTAATGCAAGGTGGAGAGGATTTACATTTTACTGACGACTTGCTTGCTGAGATAATCAGTGAAATCAAAGAGAAATATCCTGATTGTGCAATTACACTTTCATTGGGTGAAAGAAATTTTGAAAGTTATGAAAAACTTTATAATGCAGGTGCTGACAGATATCTTCTTCGTCACGAAACAGCAGATGAAGAGCATTATAACAAACTACACCCACAGAAAATGAGTTTCAAAACACGAATGAATTGTTTAGAAAATCTTAAAAAAATCGGTTATCAAACAGGTTGTGGCTTTATGGTGGGTTCGCCTTATCAGACAACGGAAACTCTTGCAAAGGATTTGAAATTCATTGAAGAATTTTCACCTGAGATGTGTGGAATTGGTCCGTTTATCCCACATAAGGCAACGGAGTTTAAAGATTTTCCGTCAGGGGATGTTGAACTTACCTGCTATTTGCTTTCAATTATAAGACTTATAAAACCAAATATTTTACTTCCTGCAACAACTGCATTAGGCACAGCCGAGCAAGGTGGCAGAGAAAAAGGAGTTCTTTGTGGGGCAAATGTCATAATGCCAAATCTTTCACCACAGAGTGTCCGAAAAAAATATGAACTTTATGACAATAAGTTAATCAGCGGAAACGAATCTGCACAAGAAATAGAAAATCTTAAAAATAGTATGAAAAATATCGGCTACGAAATAGTAATTAATCGTGGTGACATAAAGGAGAAATAGAAATGGCATATAATCCAAAATCATTAAAGGCTGAAGAGTTTATCAGCGATGAAGAAATACTTGCAACTCTCGAATATGCTGAACAGAATAAGCATAACAAGGAGTTAATTGAAGAAATATTAGAAAAGGCAAGACCTAAAAAGACAGAAGACGGCACAGTTTGTGCAGGACTTTCCCACCGTGAAGCAGCAGTATTGCTTCTTTGCGACCTTCCTGATATGAATGAGCGACTTTTTAAGCTTGCCGAAGAAATCAAACTTGCATTTTATGGTAACCGTATTGTAATGTTTGCACCTCTTTACCTTTCAAACTACTGTGTAAATGGTTGTGTTTACTGCCCTTATCATTATCAGAACAAGCATATCTGCCGTAAAAAGCTTACTCAGGAAGAAGTGCGACAGGAAGTTATTGCACTTCAGGATATGGGACACAAACGCCTTGCTATTGAAGCAGGTGAAGACCCGGTAAACAACCCTATCGAATATATTCTTGAGTGTATCGATACAATTTACAGCATCAAGCACAAAAATGGTGCAATCCGTCGTGTCAATGTAAATATTGCTGCAACAACAGTTGAGAATTACAGAAAACTTAAAGATGCAGGAATCGGTACATACATTCTTTTCCAGGAAACATACCATAAGGAAAGTTATGAGAAACTTCATCCAACAGGACCAAAACACAACTATGCTTACCATACAGAGGCTATGGATAGAGCTATGGAGGGTGGAATTGATGACGTCGGACTTGGTGTTCTTTTCGGACTTGAACTTTACAAGTATGAGTTTGTTGGTCTTATGATGCATGCTGAACATCTTGAGGCTGTTCATGGTGTTGGACCTCATACAATCAGTGTTCCTCGAATCAAACGAGCAGACGACATTGACCCTGATGTATTTGATAACTCAATTTCCGACGAAATGTTTGAAAAGATTATTGCATGTATTCGTATTGCAGTTCCATATACAGGTATGATTATCTCAACAAGAGAGTCAGAAGAAGTTCGTGGCAAAGTGCTTAATATGGGTATTTCACAAATCAGCGGTGCATCCCGTACATCTGTTGGTGGTTATACAGAAGAAGAACGTCCTCACGATTCAGAACAGTTTGACGTTTCCGACCAGAGAACACTTGACGAGGTTGTCCGTTGGCTTATGGAAAAAGGTCATATTCCATCATTCTGCACAGCTTGTTATCGTGAAGGCAGAACAGGTGACAGATTTATGGCTCTTTGCAAAAATGGGCAGATTCAGAACTGTTGCCATCCAAATGCACTTATGACACTTACGGAATTCCTTGTTGATTATGCAAGTGAAGAGACAAAGAAAATCGGTTTTGAGTTGATTGAAAAAGAATTGCAGAAAGTTCCAAATCCAAAGGCAAGAGCAATCGCAATTCAAAATGTTGAAGATATTAAAGCGTCTAACAGACGTGATTTCAGGTTTTAATTATGAGTTTAAATGAAGTTGTATCAGCCGAAAGACTTCATATAGGTTTTTTCGGTTTACGAAATGCAGGTAAATCTAGTGTTGTAAATGCTGTCACAGGTCAGGAAATGTCACTTGTTTCCGATGTGAAAGGCACAACAACTGACCCTGTAAAAAAAGCTATGGAGCTGTTGCCACTAGGTCCAGTTGTGGTTATTGACACACCCGGCATTGATGATGAGGGTGAATTGGGAGAATTAAGGGTAAAGAAGACAAAACAGGTGCTCAATTACATTGATATAGCTGTACTTGTTGTGGACTCTACATTGGGTTTGCAGGACTTTGACCGTGAAATGCTTTCTCTTTTCGCACAGAAGAAAATCCCGTTCGTTACAGTATATAATAAGTCCGATTTGTTTGCAGAGAATGTTGTTTTGGACGATAACACAATACTTGTAAGTGCAAAAAACGGTACGAATATCAACGAGTTGAAAGAAAAAATTGCACAGACAGTAAAAGTGCAAAATGAGAACAAAAGGGTAGTCGGTGACTTGCTTAAAACAGGTGATATAGTTGTCCTTGTGACACCTATTGACTCAGCAGCACCAAAAGGCAGACTGATTTTGCCACAACAAATGACAATCCGTGGTATTCTTGATGTGGGAGCAATTCCTATCGTCACAAGAGAAACTGAATTGGAAACTACACTCAATGCACTTAAAGAAAAGCCAAGAATGGTTATAACGGATTCCCAAGCATTCGGTTTTGTGTCAAAAATCGTTGGAGATATTCCTTTAACATCCTTTTCAATCCTTATGGCAAGATATAAGGGAAGCCTTGAGAGTGCTGTAAAGGGCGCAGAAAGGATGAAAACTTTAAATGATGGGGATACTATTCTCATTTCCGAGGGTTGCACACACCATCGTCAATGTGGTGATATCGGTACACAGAAATTACCGAAATGGCTTAAAGAATATTCGGATAAAGAACTCAATTTTAAGTTCACATCAGGAAAGGACTTTCCGGAAGACTTAACAGGAATTTCTTTGGTAGTACATTGTGGTGGATGTATGCTGACGGAAAGAGAAATGCAGTATCGTCGTCGTTTTTGTGAAGAAAACAATGTGCCAATCACAAACTATGGCACTGCAATAGCACAAGTCAATGGAATTTTAGAGAAAAGTTTAGAACCGATTAAATAACAAAAACAGCAGGGAAGAGTTTAATTTCTTCCCTGCTATTTTATGTGCTATTCAATTTTCTTTTTTGGCTGATTTGTGGAATTTTTGTAATGCTTCCGAGAGTGGGATAATTAAAAATCCTAATGCAAAATTGCCGATGGCGTGAAGTATGTCAAAGTAAAATCCTGCACCAATCCACGCAAGCATTGTTTTGAAGTCATAACCAAACATAATTGCCTGAGCAGGAGCATAAAGTGTGCCGTATGATAATCCATGTATCGCACAAATTACTGCATAAACAGGAATTGCGATTTTTTTGCTTATTTTCTTAGGTAAGAGCATTGTAATTCCCCAAAGAATTGTCCAGATATAAAGATAAGGAATCCACCAAAGAGCAAATCCGTTGAAAATTCCTATAAGCATAACAAAGACATAAACAGGGATGAGTGCTTTTTTTCGATAAACAAGTGTATATGTCATTGTAAGCATCCCGAGAAAATGCACGTTTGGTAATGCTTCCGTCAGATACTTGGATATGAACATAATGACGCCAAGCATGGTGAGTACAATTAGGTCAGCCAATTGCTGATATTTTCTGCTTCTCATTGTGCTTTTTCAGCCTTGAAGCAATAGACCTTGCCGTCTTCAATAGTTGTTGAGTCAACACCGGTCATGGCATATTCACCATCAACATAAAATGCCCAATATACTTTATCATCGTCATAAGTGTATTTCTGACCATTTACTGTGTCAACCATAAGACCATATTGGCTGTCGCTACCTGAAATGAGTTTTTCCTCAACCAGTGCTTCACCAACTGTTTTTTCTTCATCGTATTTTACAGTAAACTCCTTCTTTGAACCATCGAGTTCAACAACTTCAAATACGAATGACTTTTCCTGAACCTCCTGCTGATTTTGTGGAACTTCAGGCTCCTGTGTTTTTTGTCCGCAACCTGCAAACATAAGTACCATGGCCGCAACAAGTACCAATGAAAGAACAGAACGGAAATTGTGTTTAAAAATTTCTTTCATACTGTTTCTCTCCTTCTGAGATATTATATTTTTCTGCAAAGGCTTTTCAATATATCGGCTGTCGCGACAAAGAAAACTTCAGTACCGGGTATTCCGACTTGCAAGATTGTGATGTTTTCGCCTTCTCAAACCTTCGTTCAATGGCTTGTCTTGCTTTGCGGCAGCAAGTGAAAATATCATTTTTGCTTACGGCGACGGGCTCGTTCAGGCTTTTAACCTGATTCCCCGAGATACCGAACCTTTACGATAGAATTTTATCACAGAACAGATGTAAAATCAACTTGATTTATGATATAAAAGATATTAGAATAGGGTTAGAAAATAAGTGGGGAAGATGAAAATGAAAAAGAATAAAAATCTGCCAAAGAATTTTACAGTAACTGCACATACGGGTTGTATGAAAACTAAGGAAAACAGCCTTGAATCAATTAAAATGGGTGCTGAAAATGGTGCTGATATTGTAGAATTTGACCTCTATTTTACAGACAATGGTGAGCCAGTCCTTTCACACAACAAACCTGTTGGTGGAGAGGTGACATTGGATGAGGCTTTTGAGTACATTTCCCACATTAAGAATGTCAAAATAAATGTTGATGTGAAAACTTGTGATGCTTTATATAAGGTTTATCCATCAGCACAGAAATATGGTGTAGAAAATAGAATTTTTTATACAGGCATTAAGGATGAATTCGTTGAGTATGTAAAGAAGGATAGCCCTGAGGTGCCATATTACCTTAATGTGAGTGTGAAAAAAGCAAAAAAGAATGATAAAGAATACTTAATGACACTTGTTAATAAGGTTAAAGATGCAGGAGCTATAGGCATAAATTTCAATCATAAATCTGCATCCGAAACTCTGGTTGAGATTTTCCAAGAAAACGGACTTGAGGTTTCTATCTGGACAGTAAATACAGGGTTTAAAATGCGAAAAATCCTTTCTTTTGCACCTAATAATATCACAACAAGAAAACCTGATAAATTAAGGAAAAAGGTAAAAAATATCAGTAAAAATTTTAGTCGAAATTAGTAAAAATTATTGACTTTTTTGCGAATTAAGATTATATTTAACTCATACCAATTAGGGTGGGGCGGTTTGAGTTTTACCGTCAAATCCCAACTATATCTATCGGTTGGAAAGGGGCTGCATAATTGAAAAATAATCCAATTATTATTGACCTCAAAAACATCAGCGTCAGCTTTGACGACCATAAAATACTTGATAACATCAACCTTTATATCCGTGACGGTGAGTTTATCACCTTTCTCGGTCCTTCAGGGTGTGGTAAAACTACAACCCTTCGTATTATTGCGGGATTTTTACAGCAGGATAGTGGCGATGTTATTTTCGAAGGAAAAAATATCAATGGTGTTCCTGCATATAAGCGTCAGGTGAACACCATTTTTCAGCGTTATGCCCTTTTCCCACATTTAAATGTATATGAGAATATTGCATTCGGACTCCGTCTTAAAAAGTGGAAAGAAAAGGATATTAAAGAAAAAGTAAGCGAAATGCTTACTCTAGTTAATTTAAAAGGTTTCGGACCAAGAAAAATTGATTCACTTTCAGGTGGACAGCAACAGCGTGTTGCTATTGCTCGTGCTTTGGCTGTGAATCCTCGAGTTGTGCTTCTTGACGAGCCTTTGGGGGCATTGGACCTTAAGCTCCGTAAGGATATGCAGATTGAGCTTAAAAACATTCAGCAGAAATTGGGTATTACATTTATCTATGTTACCCATGACCAGGAAGAAGCGCTTTCAATGTCCGATACAGTTGTTGTTATGAATGGTGGCGTTATTCAGCAGATTGGTACACCTCTTGACATTTATAACGAGCCTAAAAATGCCTTTGTTGCGGACTTTATCGGTGAAAGTAATATTCTTGACGGTATTATGAAAGAGGACTTTACTGTTGAGTTTAACGGTATTAAGTTCCAATGTGTTGACAAGGGCTTTAAACATAATGAACCTGTTGACGTTGTTATTCGTCCTGAGGATATTGATGTTGTTGCACCTGAAAATGGTATGTTGCAGGGTACTGTTACATCAGTTACTTTCAAAGGTGTTCATTATGAAATTATCGTTGACATTGATAACTTCAAATGGATGATTCAGACGACAGAAAAAAGTGAAGTCGGGGATGTTATCGGTATTTCCATTGACCCTGACGAAATGCATATTATGAAAAAGTCCGAGTATTCTGGACTTTATGGCGACTACAGTTCATTCAGTGACGAATTTGATGAACTTTCAACCGTAGGTGAGGAATAATGAAGAAGTCCTCATTCCTTCAGAAGGTGATTAATGCACCTTATATGCTCTGGTCGGTGTTATTTATAGTAGCACCGCTCATAATGGTTGCGTACTATGCTTTTACAGACGCAGATGGTAATTTTACATTTGACAACATCACGCAGATTGGGGATTACACAACGACATTTATTCTCTCAATCAGTTATGGTGCAGTTGCAACTGTAATTTGCCTTCTTATTGCATACCCTTTTGCCTATGCGTTAGCACAGACTAAGGCTTCTTTTCAGCGTGTTGCAACAATGCTTGTTATGCTCCCGATGTGGATGAGTTTCCTTATTCGTACCTATTCATGGATTACAATTTTAGGTGAATCAGGTGTAATTAACAGTTTTTTGGGACTTTTCGGTATTGACCCAATCAGAATGCTCAATACTGGTGGTGCTGTTATACTTGGTATGGTTTACAATTTCTTGCCATTTATGATTCTGCCATTATACACAGCTCTTTCAAAGATGGACAATTCCCTTGTTGAAGCTGCACAGGATTTGGGGTGCAACAAATTCTACTGTCTTCGTAAAGTTATTTTTCCACTCTCAGTACCTGGTATTGCAAGTGGTGTAACTATGGTTTTTGTTCCTTGTGTAAGTACATTCTATATTACACAAAAATTGGGTGGAGGACAGATTACACTTATCGGTGACGTTATTGAAGGTCAGTTCCAGACTGCATATAACTATAATCTTGGTGCAGCACTTTCACTTGTGCTGATGGTTATGATTTTAATCTGTCTTGGTATCCTTAATTATTTCACAGACAATGATGATGACGGAGGTGTGCTTATATGACAAAAACATCTCCTTTATCTAAATTCTACTTAGCACTTGTTTTCATCTTCCTTTATGCACCAATGGTTGTTATGATGGTGTTCTCGTTTAACGGAACTGAAAGTACCTATATTTTTGAAGGATTTTCACTTCAATGGTATGAAAAACTTTTCCACGACAAGGTTACAATGGATGCTCTCAAGAACACTGTTGTCCTTGCTGTGATTTCTGCAACAATAGCAACTGTTCTTGGTACTCTTGCCGCTGTTGGTATCAATGCGATGAAGAATAAGCATATCAAGTCAACCGTTATGACAGTTACAAATATTCCAATGATGAACCCTGAAATCGTTACAGGTATTTCGATGATGCTTCTTTTCGTTTTTGCAGGAGTAATGTTCAACAAACGTGATGTTTTGGGATTCTGGACAATTCTTATTGCCCATGTAACATTCCAGTTGCCATATGTTATTCTTTCTGTCTTACCGAAGCTTCGTCAGTCAGATAACAGAATTTACGAGGCTGCACAGGATTTGGGGTGTCCTCCTATTCAGGCTTTCTTTAAAGTCGTATTTCCTGCAATTCTTCCTGGCATTATTTCAGGCGCGATTATGGCATTTACGTTGTCACTTGACGATTTCATAATCAGTTACTTTACAAATGGTCCTGATTTCCAGACATTGCCTATTCATATTTTCTCAATGACAAAGAAAAGAGTAAAACCCGATATGTATGCTCTTTCAACACTCATTTTTGTGGCAATGTTTGTTCTCTTGGTGCTTATGAATGTGGCACAGTCACGCTCTGATAAAAAGCAAAGAGCAAAAAAGGGGGATAAGTAATGAAAAAGATTATCTCTCTCATCATTGCATTGTTAGTAGTTCTTTCTGCTTTTGCTGTACCTGTTTTTGCTGATGATGAACTCTTCTCCGCAGAAACAAAAGAATACTATAAAAACCTTGGTCTTCAGGGTACGACTCTTAATGTTTACAACTGGGGCGAGTACATTGACGATGAAGAAATTGATGTTATAACCCAGTTTGAACTCCTCACTGGATGTGATGTGAACTACACCACATTTGAATCCAATGAAAATATGTATTCAAAGCTATCTGGTGGTGGCGTAAGCTACGATATCATTATCCCATCTGACTATATGGTTGAAAGACTTATCTCCGAAGAAATGCTTTTGAAATTGGATTACAATAATATTCCTAATTTCGGCAAATACTTTGATAGTGAAAAGTATGGTAACCTTATCGGGAATGGTATAGGTGATTATGCAGTAATTTATAATGTAGGTTCAACAATCCTTATTTATAATAAAAATCTTGTTAAGGAAGCACCAACAAGCTGGAAGGTTCTATGGGATGAGCAGTATAAGGGAAAAATCCTTATGTTCAATAATCCTCGTGATGCTTTTGCTGTTGCACAGTTTGCTCTTGGTCAGGATATTAACACTACCAATATGGCTGACTGGGACAAGGCTGCTGATTTTTTGTTAGAACAGCGTCAGAAAGTTCGTCCTGAATATGTAATGGATGAAGTTTTTATCAAGATGGAAAGTGGCGAATATGCTTTTGCCACATACTATGCTGGTGACTATGAGTTGATGGTTGAAAACAATCCTGACTTGGGTTTTGTTTTTCCTGAGGAGGGTGTCAACACATTCTATGATGCCATGTGTATTCCAAAAGGCTCACAGAACAAAAAAGGAGCAGAGGCTTTCATTAACTTTATGATGGAGCCAGAAATTGCTCTTGCCAATGCAGAATATATTTACTATGCAACACCTAATAAGGGTGTTCTTGAAAACGAGGATTATTCACTTATTGACAGTGAAGCTGTTTATCCTGAAGATTTACAAAACACTCAAGCTTTCCACAATCTTCCGGTAGATACATTGCAGTATATGAACTCATTGTGGATGAAAGTCAAGGGTGAAAACGATGCTCAGGGTCTGTATATAGGCTTTTTCTCGGTGATTGCAGTTGTGATAGTAATTATAGTTGCTAATATTCTCAAGAAAAAGAAAATGGCAAAATTCTATAATGTTTAATATAATAAGGCGGGGTCTTGACCCCGTCATTTTTTATAGTCACCCTGAACGTAGTGAAGGGTCTCCTGAATTGATAAAAGAGATTCTTAGCTTTGCTCAGAATGACCACATAACCATTTGACCATATGATTTTATGTGTTATAATATTATTGGTGAACAATATGACAGAAAAACAAAAACGCTTTCAAGAATTGGCAGACCGTTCAAATGCGAAGGGTTATGCAGTTTATTCCGATTTTCTCGGTCTTGCCGAAATATCGGAGCTTTCTTCTGTTCGTTTTTCTGTGCCTGTAAATCTTTGGGGTGGGTACGATGATGCAGAAAGATGCGTTTCGTGTTTCGGTAATAGAGAATACTTTGAAGATAACTTAGATTACCCAATAAACTGCATACTTATAAAACCCATTAATCAGAAATTTGCTGATAATCTCACTCATCGAGATTTTTTAGGCTCACTTATGGGGCTCGGAATCCGTCGTGAGGTTTTAGGGGATATAATTGTCAATGAAAACTGCGGATATCTTTTCTGCCTTGATACAATAACTGCTTATATAATCCAAAACTTAACGCAAGTCAGACATACAACAGTTGAATGTAGTGTGACAAAGGCGATTCCTAAAGATGCCTTGCCACAGCCTGAAAACTACGAAATCATTGTTTCGTCTGAAAGACTTGATGTTGTTGTTGCTTCTATTTACAAAATGTCAAGGAGTCAGGTGCTACCATTATTCAAGACAGAAAAGGTTTTTGTAAATGGTGCAGTTAAAACAAGTCCGTCAACCAATGTGAATGTTGGGGACAAAATCTCTGTTCGTGGCTTTGGCAGGTTTATTTATAACGGTGTGCTTCGACACACAAAAAAAGACAGACTTGTAATAAGTGTTGATGTGTTTTAAGGGGGTTTTTAAATGATTACAATGAATCAGAAACTTCGTGATGTTCGTGCGGATAGTGAAGCTAGCTTGCGACTTGAAAGCTATTCTTCGGTGCCTGAAATAAACAGACTTCTGCATCTTATGGAGCCATTTAAATTCAGTACTCTTGAAAAACTTGCACCACGAGGTTTAAAGGGTTTTACAGAAGATTTAGTAAAATTTTTCAACGGAAAAGACAATGCAATAAAAGTTGATGACCCTCGTAGCATTTTATTGTGGGAAGAAAAAGATATTCCTTTATACGACGGAAAAAGAAAGCCCTACATAGTACCATTTTTGTTGGAAAATAAAAAAGCGCCTGCTGTGGTGATTGCACCTGGTGGAGCGTATCTCAATGTTTGTATGCAACATGAGGGCGTAGATATTGCAGAAAGGTTTAATCAACTTGGTTTTCATGCAATTATTGTGTGTTATCGCGTTTCCCCTTGTCGTTATCCATGTCCGCAACTTGACTTTATAAGAGCTATCCAGACTGTAAGAAACAACGCAGAAGAATGGAACATAATTCCCAATCAGATTATAGCTATGGGCTTTTCAGCAGGTGGTCATCTTGTAACAAGCATCAGTGGTGTTCACGATGAATTAAGAGAAATGACAGGAGATTTGTTCCAAGTGGACGGCAAACCTAATGCTGTAATTGGTGGATATCCTATGATAGACCTTAAATGCAGGGATTTTGGAATCACCTGTGATAAGATATTCCTTGGCGAGAATTACAGTGAGGAGTTATCTAACAAATTAAGTGTACAGAATCTCATCAATGAGAATTATCCACCAATGTTTCTTTTCTCAATGAAATATGACCCCATAGTGCCACCTGAAACAAACTGTCTTGTTGCAGAAAAAATTATGAAAGAAAAGGGAGTGCCAAATGAAGTGCATATTTATCGTGGCGATGTTCACGGATTTGCTCTTGCAGACGGACTCGAAGCAGGACAATGGGTAAATCAATCAATAGAATTTCTTAAAAAGAATAGTGTTATATAACAAAAAGACCACTTGACTAAATATCAAGTGGTCAATTCTTTTATTTAAATTTCCTCACGGCCTTTTCAACTGCCAAAGCCACAGGGGGAGCAATAAGGGTTGTTGTTACAATTTCCATAACACCATTGAGTCCCACAAAGGCTATTAAAAATGCCATTAAATTTTCCGTACCTGCTCTCATTCCCATTATAAAATCAGTTTTACCAAAGAAGAGAATAAGCGACGTCATAAAAAATGCTGTGTTAAGTACAGGTGCTGAAAAGCTTGCAATAATGACTGCAATTCCCTTTTTCACTTTGGAAAGTAATTTGTAGATTGCTCCACAAAGATAACCCATAAGCACTCTTGGGACGAGACACATAATGAACGTGAAAATAGGGTTAATTTGAAGCAAAGCTGCTCCGAAAGGTGACATTCCGAAACATTGAATAAAACTTGAAACACCAAATACAAGGCCTAAAAATGCTCCCGATTTTTCACCAAGAGTGATAGCACCTACTGCAACGGGTATCATAATAAAGGTCATCTCCACAGCACCTATTCTAAGGTAGCCGATAGGGGTAAATGCCATAAGTACCACGATGGATGCAAGCACTGCATTTTGAGTAAGTATAAGAGTTTTAGTCTTCCTTACTCCTTTTGTTGTTTTCATTTATATTCCTCCTTGCTGTTGCTCACTATGGATGCAACGCAAAATATTGATGAAAATAGTATATTTAATTGTTCTTTTCGTAAATTGCTTTAAGTCCTTTTAAGATAAGGTGACGGTCATAGATAATTTCTCTTTTACAAACAGGTGCTAAGAAATATGAAAGACCGCCTGTTGCGATAATTGAAGCCGGTTCACCTAATTCATCTGCAAATCGGTCAAGAATACCATCAATCATAGCTGCAGTTCCGAGTACAACGCCACTCTGCATACTCTCAACTGTATTTGTGCCACAAGCCTTTTTAGGTGGCTCAAGGCTAATTGTAGGAAGAAGTGAACTTGTGTCGGTAAGTGCTTTAAGAGAAATTTGTACTCCGGGAGCAATCATACATCCACGGAATCCTTTGTTTTTGTCAATGGCACAGATTTTTGTTGCAGTACCAAGGTCAATGACAAATGCAGGAAGTGGATATTCAGCAACAGCACCAACTGCACCTGCTGCAAGGTCAGCACCAAGCTGTGCAGGATTGTCAATTAAAATATTAAGACCTGTTTTAACGCCTGGAGATAAAATCAAAGCATCTTTTCCTGTAAGTTTTTTAATGGCGTTTGTAACAGATTCTGTAATTTCGGGCACAACGGAAGAAATTACAACACCGTTAATGTCATTAAAATCAATTTTATGCATTACAAAAATATTAGTGAAATCCATAGCATACTGGTCGTCAGTTTTCTGCCTTTCAGTTGCAAGTCTTGCGCTTACAGCAAGGTCATCACCATTAAAAAGACCGATATTTATATTGGTATTTCCTATATCCATTGTAAGAAGCATATTATCACCTCACAAAATTGTTATAAAGATTATACTCCAAAAGAGTTTGATTATCAATGGGCATTGTGATACAATATGGTCAGGTGGTGAAACAATGGTTTGTAATCTTTGTCCAAGAAAATGTAACGCAGAAAGAACGGAAAATAGTGGTAAAGGCTTTTGTAAAATGCCTTTGAATCCTGTCCTTGCTCGTGCAGATATTCATAATTGGGAAGAGCCTTGTATCAGTGGTAAAAATGGTACCGGTGCAATATTCTTTTCAGGGTGTAGTCTTAAATGCTGTTTTTGTCAGAACTTTCCAATAAGTCACGAAAATAAAGGTGAAATAATCACCACAGAACGACTTATTGAAATCATTAAAGAGCTTGAAAACCAAGGTGTTCATACCATTGATTTTGTAAATCCAACTCACTTTTCCCATGTTATCATTGAAGCATTGAACACATATAAACCCAAAGTGCCTGTTGTATATAACAGTTCAGGTTATGATGATGTGGAAACTTTGAAACAAATGGAAGGACTAGTTGATGTTTATTTGCCTGACCTTAAATATTTCAGTAGTGAAAAGTCATTGAAATATGCAAAATGTCTTGACTATTTTGAAAAGGCAAGTAAATCAATTATTGAAATGTACCGTCAGCAACCAAAGAATGAATTTAAAGACGGTATTATTCAAAAAGGAATAATTATTCGTCATTTAATTCTTCCATCCAATGTGGATGAGAGTAAAAATATTCTGTTGTGGATAAAGGAAAACTTGCCTGACGATACATACATAAGTCTTATGAGCCAGTATGTACCATATGGAAACATTAAAGATTTTAAAGAACTCAACAGACGATTAACAACTGCCGAGTATAACAAAGTTTTGGATTTTTTTCTTGATATAGGACTGAAAAATGGATTTATGCAAGAAAAAACTTCTGCAAGGACAGAATTTATCCCTGATTTTGATGGCACAGGAGTAAAATAATATTGAATTTCATAAAAATAATGTTATAATTATTACATAAATTTTTAAGAAAGAAGGATATAAAAATGAAAGGATTTTTCAAAGAATTTAAAGAATTCGCTATGCGTGGTAACGTAATCGACCTTGCAGTCGGCGTTATTATCGGTGGTGCATTCCAAAAAATTATTAACTCTCTTGTAAATGATATTATTATGCCTTTAATCGGTCTTGCATTAAAGGGTTCAGACTTTGCATCAAAGTTCATCGCTCTTGACGGTGGCGAATATGCATCTATTGAAGCAGCAACAGAAGCAGGTGCTGCAATTCTTACATACGGTAACTTTATTGCTGTTATCCTTGATTTTATTATTGTTGCTTTTGTAATTTTCTGCCTTGTTAAGGGTATCAATACAATGAAAGCAAAAACAGCTAAAGCTGAACCAGTTGTTGAAGAAGCTCCAACAACAAAGATTTGCCCATTCTGCAAGAGCGAAATTGCTATTGATGCTACAAAGTGCTGCCACTGTACATCTGACGTTGAATAATTATGTATAAACTTGGTTTTATCGGTTGCGGTAATATGGCAACTGCCATAATGAATGGCGCTGTTGCGTCGGGATTTCTTAAAGGTGAGAATATCTGCGTTTATGATGTTGATACTGCAAAAGCAGATTCCCTTAAAGAGAATTTAGGCGTTGAGGTGCTTGATTCTGCAAGTGCTGTTGTCGAAAATTCATATGCAGTTGTTCTAGCTGTTAAACCACAGGTTTTTCCTGTGGTTTTGCCACTGATTAAAGATGGCGTTGCAAAAAATGATACTGCAATAATCTCAATTGGTGCAGGAAAAACTCTTAATTATATTATTTCGTTTTTTGAGGATTACACACCCGTTGTCCGTGTTATGCCCAATATCAATGCAAAAGTCGGTGCTTCTATGAGTGCCGTTTGTGGAAATGATAATGTCAATGAAGAATTGTTGACATTTACAAAGGAGCTTTGTAAGTCTTTCGGTGACGTTATAGAGCTTCCTGAAAGTCAGTTCTCAATATTCGGAGTTATTGCAGGATGCTCTCCTGCATATGCCTTTATGTTCATTGATTCAATGGCTCGTGGAGCTGTTGAGAATGGTATGAGCAGGGAACAAGCGTTAAAGATTTCTGCACAAGCAGTCCTAGGCAGTGCAAAAATGTTGCTTGAAAGTGACGAAAGCCCATGGGCATTGATTAACAGTGTATGCTCACCCGGTGGTACAACTATTGAGGGAATTGCAACATTGCAGAACGAAAAGTTCGACAAAGCCGTTATGGATGCCGTGCAAGCATCTTTTGAAAAGGATAAAAGACTTTAAGGAGATGGGTTTTTATGCCATATATTGATATAAGCACAAATGCTACATTGACAAGTGAACAACTTGATAATATAAAGCATCTTTGTGGTCGTGCAGTCTCACTTATTCCGGGAAAGAGTGAGCAGTATCTTATGGTAAAGATTACTGACAAATCAAATCTCTGGTTTCAGGGTGAAGATGAAACTGCTGCAATGGTGGAGATAAGCATTTTTGGTAAGGCATCAAGGGAAAGTTGTGAAACACTTACAAAGGAAATCTGTGGCATTCTTGAACGAGAGGCAGATATACCACCTCAAAGGACTTATGTTAAGTATCAGTTTATTGATAATTGGGGATACAATAAGTTTATGTTTTAAAGCAAAAAGAAACGGACTACTTTTGTAGTCCGTTATTTTTTATTCAAATAACTGTGTAGATAAATATCTGTCACCTAAATCGGGAAGAAGGACAACGATTGTCTTTCCTTCCTCTTTTTTTGCCTTTTGAATAGCGATATGGAGTGCTGCACCAGACGAAATACCAACAAGTACACCTTCAGTCTTTGCAAGAAGTCTTGATGCTGAATAAGCCTCGTCACCGGAAACAGTTAAGACTTCGTCAATAATATCTGTATTAAGTATTTCAGGAATGAAACCAGCACCGATACCTTGTAATGGATGAGCACCTGCGTTACCACCTGAAAGGACAGGGGAATCACTTGGCTCAATTCCGATAATCTTCACATCAGGGTTTTTGCTCTTGAGAAACTCGCCTGTGCCTGTAATTGTACCACCAGTACCAACACCTGCAATGAAAATGTCAACTGTACCTTCAGTGTCATCCCAGATTTCAGGGCCAGTAGTTTCATAATGTGCTTTAGGATTAGATGGGTTAACAAATTGTCCTGCAACAATGCTGTTAGGAATCTCCTTTGATAATTCTTCTGCTTTCTTTATTGCACCATTCATACCCTGACTGCCGTCGGTAAGCACAAGCTCTGCACCATAGGCAGCAATAAGTTTTCTTCGTTCAATGGACATGGTTTCAGGCATAGTGATTATGAGTTTGTATCCTTTTGATGCAGCAACACTTGCAAGACCTATTCCGGTGTTTCCACTTGTGGGTTCAATAATAACACAATCTTTTTTTAAAAGACCTTGTTCTTCTGCATCTTCAATCATCTTGAGTGCAACTCTGTCCTTAACGCTACCTGCAGGGTTAAAGTATTCAAGCTTCGCGTAGAGTTTACTTTTAAGACCGAATTCGTTTTCTATATTAGTAAGTTCTAAAAGAGGAGTCTTTCCGATTAGTTCGGACACATTTTTATAAACATTCATTTTGGGTACCTCCGTTAAAATCTGAAACTATTATATTATAATATACCGAACTTTTCAATAATATACAAAAAGAAAAGCCTACGGATTTTACTCCGTAGGCAAGTCTGTTAAGTTAAATCTTATTTAGCCTTTTTCTTTGGGTTCATTACAAGTGCACCAAGAGCCATAATTACTGCGAACACAATAATATAGAAGAGAACTGGGCAAGAGAATTCACCATTTTCTTTTGCTGCAAGGTAAGGCATATAACCATGTGAGTAAAGAGCAGCAAATACCATGAATGCAGAACCGATAATACCGAGTGTTGGGAGAACAAATCTCTTAACAGCAGGGAGTTTTGTTTCTTTTCTCATGAACTGAATGAACATTGGAATATAAAGAGCGTAGATTGTGATGATTGGAAGTTCTGATGAGTCAAAGCTGAACTTACCGAACCAAGGTGTAGCTGTAAGGTTTGCACCATAGAAGTAAACAAGCCATGCAGCAACGATTACAAGACCAACGATACATGAGTTTGAAGGCATACCTGATGCAGGGTCAACCTGTTTCATGAGGTCAACTTTTGGTCCCATGTTACGAACTGAAATTGAGTACATACCACGGATTGTGCCGATAAGAAGACCGTTAAGAGTACCAAGACAAGAAACTGCAACGAAGAGGTTGAGAACGTTACCAAGAACGTTGCCGAAAACAGCTGTAAATGCAGGAGCAGTACCTTCATCGATAAGAGTCTGTACAGGAGCACCACCAGCAATACCAATGTAATAGAAAAGGTAAATTGCGATGATGATGATACCACCTAATACAAGAGCGATAGGAAGATTCTTTTTAGAATCCTTGATTTCTGAGTTGATTGATGTAGCAAGAATCCAGCCTTCATAAGCGAAAGCAGTAGCAACAACAGCACCAAAGAGTGGCTGGAAATTACCTGTGCCTGTAGCGAAGTTAGAAGCGAGGATTGTTGTTGGCTCACCAGCAATATTGTGTGTGAGACCATAGATTGTACCAACAACAGCCATTAAAAGAAGTGGAATAAGCTTAATAAATGTAGCGCTAATCTGGAGCTTACCAGCAAGCTTTGAAGAAAGAGTGTTGATTGCGAAAACAACAATAAGAATGAAGCCTGCAAGCAAGAATGTTTCGGTACCTGTTACAGGGTCACCAGCAAGCTGTAAATTAGGGTTTACAGATACCAAGAATGTGAGGAAATATCTTGCTGTAAGCCATGCGAGAACTGATGTCATTGCAGGTGTGTAGATTGTTGTTGAGAACCAACCCATCATGTAAGCATATTTGCTACCGATTGTTGCTTCAGCATAGTCAACAAGTCCGTTAACCTTTTCGTATTGCTGAGCCATTACACAGAAAGCGAGAACGCAGCAAATCATAACTACGCCACCGATAATCCATGCAATAATACCCATTGGCATATCGCCGTTTGTCTTTTGAAGAATTGCCTGTGCTTTAAAGAAAACACCTGAGCCTACAACAGTACCTACAACCATGCAGATAGCCATTAAAAGCCCATATTGCTTTTTGAGTCCGTTTCCATTTTCCATAATGAAAACCTTCCTTCCTTTTCAATTTCCATTAGATTATATTCCATTTATTCTGAATTGTAAAGACTTTTTTGCTTTTCTTCTTTAATATAGTAAAGTTTTTTAGTTTTATCTTGTACTAGTGATTGATAATTTGATTTTGGTATAGTAAAATAGATTCATTAGGAGTGATGTTATGACTTTTGAAATTATCAAAAACCAATTTCTAAAAGATGGAAAACCAATCAAATTAATCTCAGGTGCAGTTCACTATTTCAGAAATATGCCCGATACTTGGGAAGACATTTTTATGAAAATGAAAGCTATGGGTTGTAACTGCGTTGAAACTTACTGTGCCTGGAATATGCACGAAAAGGTTCCTGGAGAATATGATTTTACAGGAATTTTAAATATAGCAAAGTACATTGAAACAGCACAAAAGGTTGGACTTATGGTTATCGTAAGACCGGGTCCATATATTTGTGCAGAATGGGAATTCGGTGGACTTCCTTGGTGGATTCAGGCGGATGAAGACATGGAGATTCGTTGCATGAATAAAAAGTACATTGAGAGATTTGATATGTATCTTGACAGACTTTGTGCAGAAATCAAACCATATCTTACAACAAATGGTGGGTCTGTAATTATGATTCAATGTGAAAATGAGTATGGTTATTATGGTGATGATAAAGAATATCTTAATTACTTAAAGCAGGGCTTTATTGACCGTGGAATTAATGTACCATTGTTTACATCCGACGGTACAAGCAAGAGCGATTTGCTTGATGGTGCGATTGAAGGTTGCTTATCAACACTCAATTTTGGCAGCCGTGTTGAAGAAAACTTTAAAGCACACGACGAGCTTTTTCCTGATATGCCTAAGATGTGTATGGAAATGTGGAATGGCTGGTTTGATGCGTGGGGTGATGACAAACATCATACAACATCGGCAGAGGACTATGCAAAAGTTGTGGATGATATGCTTGCTCGTGGCAGTCTTAATATGTATATGTTTATCGGTGGAACAAACTTCGGTTTTACATCAGGTGCTAATCATTATGAAAGATTCTGTCCTGATGTTACAAGTTATGACTATGACGCAATGCTTACTGAATGTGGTGACATCACACCAAAATATATGGCAGTAAGAGAAGTTATCAAGAAATATATTGGTGAAGATTTACCTGAAATTCCTGCAAATCGTGAGAAAAAGGCTTATGGTAAATTTAAACTTACAGAGAGTGAAGGCTTTTTCTCAGCTCTTCCAAAACTCTCAACACCGGTTCATTCCGATGTTCCAAGATGTATGGAAAAATACGGTAACGGATATGGCTTTATTGCATACAGAACAGTTCTGAATCGTGATTATGAAGATGTTGTTCTTTCCTTTGAAAGAATAGGTGACCGTGCACAGATTTACTTAAATGATAATCTTGTGGAGATCCTTTATATCAACGACAGACTTGAAACAAAGATTTCTGCAAAAGCAGGTGATGTTCTTACAGTCCTTTGCGAGAATATGGGCAGAACTAATTTTGGTCCAAAGATGATGTTCAAAAAGGGTATCGCAGGAAGATGCTTGTTGGATAAGAGAATTCATTTCAACTGGGACGTTTACACCTTGCCAATGAACAATCTTGATAAACTCTCTTTTGATAACAAATCATTTAATGAAAAATCAGCGTTTTACAGAGGTCATTTCAATATTGCTGACCCCAAGGACACTTTCCTTAAACTGGATAACTTTACAAAGGGCTTTGTTGTTATCAACGGATTTAACATCGGCAGATATTGGGAAATCGGACCACAACAGACTTTGTATGTCCCTGCGTCCTTGTTAAAAGATGGTGAAAATGAAATTATAGTTTTCGAGTCTGACGGACTTAAAGGTGAAGCAGAAATTGAGTTTGTTAATACACCAATTTTAGGGTAAAAAGTAAAGGAGGAGGCAAAAAATGACGGAGAAAAAATATCTTTGTATAGACTTAAAGTCCTTTTTTGCCTCTGTAGAGTGTGTTGAGAGGGGGCTTAACCCCCTGACTACAAATTTGGTTGTTGCTGACAGGGAAAGGACGGAAAAAACTATCTGCCTTGCAGTAACACCATCCCTGAAAGCCTATGGAATTCCTGGCAGAGCAAGACTTTTTGAAGTTGTGCAGAAGGTAAGAGAAGTCAACAACAAAAGAAGAATGAAAGCACCCAGTAGAAATTTCGCTGGTAAGTCATATAATTCGGAGGAATTAAACAACAATCCAAGTCTTGAACTTGATTACATTGTTGCACCTCCGAGAATGGCGTATTATATGGAATACAGCACTCGAATTTATAATGTGTATCTTAAATATATTGCACCTGAGGATATTCACGTTTATTCTATTGACGAGGTTTTTATTGATATAACTCACTACCTTGCAACATATAAACTGTCTGCTCATGATTTTGCAAGAAAACTCATTCAGGATGTGCTTGACACAACGGGAATTACTGCAACTGCAGGAATAGGCACAAATATGTATCTTGCTAAGATTGCAATGGATATTGAAGCCAAACACATTCCTGCCGACAAAGACGGTGTGAGAATTGCCGAGCTTGATGAGGTGAGTTATCGCGAAAAGCTATGGTCACATCGTCCTTTAACTGATTTTTGGCGAGTTGGAAAAGGTTATGCCAATAAGCTTGAACGATACGGAATGCGAACAATGGGTGATGTTGCCCGTTGTTCACTATATGACGAGGATTTACTTTACAGACTTTTTGGAGTTAATGCAGAATTGCTTATTGACCATGCCTGGGGATGGGAACCCTGCACAATCAAAGAAATCAAGGCATATAAACCATCAACAAACAGCCTGAGTTCAGGTCAGGTATTAAAAACTCCTTATTATTTTGATAAAGCAAAGCTCGTAACAAGGGAGATGATGGAGCTTTTAGTCCTTGAACTTGTGGAAAAAGCCCTTGTTACAAATCAGGTGGTTTTAACTATCGGATACGACATTGACAATTTGACTGATGATAACATTCAGTACAATGGGGATATCGTAACAGATTTTTATGGACGACAAGTGCCTAAGCATGCCCATGGTACAGCGAATATTGACCGTTATACTGCATCGTCAAAGCTGATTGTTGACGCAACAATGAAGCTTTTTGATAGGATTGTGGATAAGAGTCTTCTTGTGCGACGAATAAATATTGCTGTTTGCAAGTTGCAAAAAGAAAAGGATGTAAATGAAAATCAGGTTGAGCAACTTGACCTTTTTACGGATTATGAAAAGAAAAATGCACAGGAAGAAAACCTTAAAAAAGAAAAACGAATGCAGGAAGCAGTTTTAAGTATCAAGAAGAAATACGGTAAGAATGCAATTCTCAAGGGAATGAACCTTGAAGAAGGTGCAACTGCAAAAGAAAGAAACAGCCAGATTGGTGGGCATAAGGCGTAATGAATATAAGAATTGTTTATGGATATGATTACAAGGATGAGATTAAGTCATTGTTCACTGAATATACTCAATATCTCGTTGAAAATGACAGTAAATTTAAAGAATACCTTGAAATCCAGAAGTATGATAATGAGATAGATAATCTTGAAGATAAATATGGTATGCCTTGGGGCAGACTTTATATTGCTTTCTATGAAAATCAGGTTGCAGGTTGTATTGCATTGAGAAAACTTAACGAAACTGAATGTGAAATGAAAAGACTTTATGTAAAGCCTAAATTTAGGAATAAGGGCATAGCGAAAATGCTTGTTGAAAAGGTTGTTTCCGACTCAAAGGAAATAGGATATAGCAGTATGCTTCTTGACACTTTGCCATTCTTGCAGACAGCAATAAAAATGTATAGAAGAATGGGGTTTTATGAAATCGGATGTTATAATGACAGTCCCTTAGATAGCACGATTTATATGAAGCTCGATTTGTAAAGGGAAAAGAAAATGGACGACAGATATAACGATATTATTAAATTTCCACATCATCAGTCTAAAAAGAGACCACATATGTCACTTTATGACCGTGCAGCACAGTTTGCACCATTCTCTGCACTTACAGGTCACGATGATGCAATCAAGGAGACGGCAAGACTGACTGATAAAAAGCTGGAACTTGATGATTACGATAAAATGTTGTTGGACAACAAAATGACCTTTATTTTAAATCATATAAATGAACAGCCTGAAATAACAGTGACATATTTTATTCCCGACACCAACAAACAGGGTGGGATGTATCTTGACTTTACAGGTAATATTAAAAAGTTTGATGCAGTTGAGAGGAGAATTTGCTTTGCAGATAAAACAGAGATTTTTGTTGATGATATTATAGAAATTAAAAGTGAAATTTTACCACAGAATACAGAAAATTTGTAGGTGATAGTTATGGCGAAATTCAGATGGGCTTATATAGGTAGTGGTGGTATTGCAAAAAGTACTGCAATGAATATAAAAAAAGGAAATCATAAAATAGTTTCCATTTATAGTCGTACTTATGACAAGGCAAAGGCTTTTGCAAATAAGCATAATGCTGTGGCATATGATAATTTTGAAGACGCAGTTAATCGTGATGATGTGGATGGTGTATATATTGCAACTCCACACACTTCCCATGTTGAATATGCTGTAAAGGCTATGAAAATGGGAAAGCCTGTCCTTTGTGAAAAGCCTGTTGGAGTATCTTTAAAGGATGTTGACATTTTAATAGACACATCAAAAGAAACAGACACATATTTTTGTGAGGCAATGTGGACCTGGTTTTCACCTGTTGCACTTAAAGTCAAGGAATGGGTGCAGAGTGGTGAAATTGGGGAAATCAAAGATGTTGTAATCAATTATGCTTTCCCCGGTATTAAAATGCCAAAGGATTCACGAGTGCTTACTCCTGAAACAGCAGGTGGGGCTTTGCTTGATATAGGAATTTATCCTATTACATATTGCTATAATCTCTTTGGTGTGCCAAAGAGTGTTAAATGTGATGGCGTAATCCAAAATGGAATTGACATAAGTGAAACAGTAATCCTTGATTATGGCACATTTAAATGCACTCTGAATATGTCCCTTTGCAAGTTGAAAGAGAATTGTAAGATTATTGGTGAAAAAGGAATAATCACATTGCCTGTTTTCTTCCACATGGCATCAAAAGCAAAACTTAAAAATCACAAAGGCAAAAAAGTTTTCAGAGGCAAAACTGATTATATAACAGAGTTTAACTGTGTTGCTAATGAAATAAAAGAAGGCAAAAAAGAATCCTCATACATCCCGTTTGAAGCAACAAGGGAATGCATGAAGATTATGGATGAATGCAGACGACAAATGAATCTCGTTTATCCATTTGAAAAATGAATAATGAAAGAGAAAAGGAAGGGTAACAAAAGCGTTATCCTTCCTTTTACCATAGGAATATATCAATTAGATGGAATCAACATAATCACAAGCAGCAAGTGCAGCAACTGCGCCATCACCTGCAGCAGTTATAACCTGACGGATTGTTTTTGTTCTGCAGTCTCCCGCAACAAAAATACCTTTTGCATTTGTTGTGCAATCTTCCTTTGCATCAACATAACCTCTGCCGTCAAGAGTAATAATTTCTTTGAAGTTTTCATTTTGTGGCACAAGACCAATGGCAACGAACATACCATCGAGAGTTAAATCAGAACTTTCATCTGTTGCAACATTCTTGATTGTAATACCTTTGAGTTCGTTTTCACCAATAAGCTTTTCAACCACAGCGCCGAGAATAATTTCAACATTATCCTTGCTTTGGAGTTTTTCAACAAGCTTCTGTTCACCTGTGAAGAAATCGAGATTCTGGATTACATAAACTTTCTTTGCAAGGTCAGAAAGGAGAATTGCTTCCTGTAAAGCAGAATTTCCACCACCGATTACAGCAACTGTTTTACCTTCATAGAAAGCACCGTCGCAAACTGCACAGAATGAAATTCCTTCACCGATAAGGTTTTCTTCGTTTTCCAATCCTAAAAGTCTGTGCTTTGCACCTGTTGCAATAATAACGGACTTGCCTTCAAACTCACCTGAATCAGTAACGACTGTTTTAATGTCGCCGTCTTTGATTGAAAGCACTTCTGCACATTCAACTTCGGCATCCTGATTAAGCACCTGTTCAACAAGTTTCTCAGCAAATTCGTTACCTGTTACTTCCTGAAAACCAGGAATATTCTCAACCTTTGGTGAATAGGTAATCTGTCCGCCAAAACTACCTTTTTCAATAACAAGAACTGTTTTGTTTGCCCTACGAGCATATAGGGCGGCGGTAAGCCCTGCAGGACCACCGCCGACTATTATAATGTCATACATAATTATAATCCCTTAATTTTGATTATACGTTGAGGAATTTCTTGATATCAGAAACGCCTGCAAACTTTGAAACAACACCATCTTTAACAACTACAAGTGTTGGAGCTTGTTTAATACCGAATTCGTTAACTAAGTCAACATGTTCGTTAGCAAGGAGCTTTTCATAAGCAACGCCTGCTTTGTCAAGTAAAGAGCAAGCAATCTTACAGTTAGGACAAGTTGCTGTTGTGAAGAGGAAAGTGCTGTCTGCAACTTCTACAACTTCTTCTGCTTCTACACATTCACAAGCTGCATTTTCAGTAATGTCGTGTGTAAGGTGTGAGTTAGCAATATCATAAACTTTTCTATCCTTGTATTCCTGAGCCTTACCGTCGTTCCAGTTCTTAACAGGACGATAGTAACCAGTAATTCTTGAGTAAACTTCAGCTTCTTCACCACAGTGTGGGCAAGTGAATGCTTCACCTGCAATATAACCATGATTCTTACAGATTGAGTAGATTGGTGAAATTGAGTAGTATGGAAGTCTGTAGTTAGATGCAATCTTCTTAACAAGACTTGCACAAGACTGCCAGTCAGGAAGCTTTTCACCAAGGAATGCATGGAATACTGTACCTGATGTGTAAAGTGTATGAAGTTCATCCTGCATATCGAGGGCTGTGAAGATATCGTGTGTATAGCCAACAGGAAGATGTGAGCTGTTTGTATAGTAAGGTGTTTCACCTTCTTTTCTACCTGCTGTAATAATGTCTGGGTAGTACTTAAGGTCGTGTTTTGCAAGACGGAATGCAGTTGACTCAGCAGGAGTAGCTTCAAGGTTGTAAAGGTCACCGTAAAGTTCCTGATAGTCAGAAAGTCGTTCTCTCATGTGATTAAGAACATCTTTTGCAAACTGCTGTGTCTTTTCTGTTGTCATATCAGCCTGAAGCCATTTTGCATTAAGACCAACTTCGTTCATACCAACAAGACCGATTGTTGAGAAGTGGTTGTTGAATGTGCCAAGATATCTCTTTGTGTATGGATAGAGACCTGCATCAAGAAGCTTTGTGATAACATCACGCTTAACCTTAAGTGAACGAGCAGAAATATCCATCATCTTGTCAAGACGAGCATAGAAATCAGCTTCGTCCTTTGCAAGGTAAGCAATTCTTGGCAAGTTGATTGTAACAACACCAACTGAACCTGTTGATTCACCACTACCGAAGAAACCACCTGACTTTTTGCGAAGTTCACGAAGGTCGAGACGGAGACGGCAGCACATTGAACGAACATCTGAAGGTTCCATATCGCTGTTGATATAGTTTGAGAAATAAGGTGTACCATATTTTGCAGTCATTTCAAAGAGAAGCTTGTTGTTCTCTGTTTCTGACCAGTCAAAATCACGAGTGATTGAGTAAGTTGGAATTGGATACTGGAATCCACGACCGTTAGCGTCGCCTTCAACCATAACTTCGATGAAAGCCTTGTTAACCATATCCATTTCAGCTTTACAATCTTTGTATTTGAAGTCCATCTCCTTGCCACCAACGATACAGTTGAGTTCTGCAAGGTCGTTTGGAACTGTCCAGTCAAGAGTGATGTTTGTGAATGGTGACTGAGTACCCCAACGAGAAGGAGTGTTAACACCATAGATAAATGACTGGATGCACTGCTTAACTTCTTTGTATGAAAGGTTATCAACCTTTACAAAAGGAGCAAGGTATGTGTCGAATGATGAGAATGCCTGAGCACCTGCCCATTCGTTCTGCATAATGCCAAGGAAGTTAACCATCTGGTTACAGAGTGTTGAAAGGTGAGCAGCAGGAGCAGATGTAATCTTACCCGGAACACCACCAAGACCTTCCTGAATAAGCTGTTTGAGTGACCAACCTGCACAGTAACCTGTAAGCATTGAAAGGTCGTGAATGTGAATATCAGCATTTCTGTGAGCGTTGCCGATTTCATCATCATAAATCTCAGAGAGCCAGTAGTTAGCTGTAACAGCACCTGAGTTTGAAAGAATCAAACCACCAACTGAATAGGTAACGGTTGAATTTTCTTTAACACGCCAGTCGTTAACATTGAGGTAGTTGTCGATAATAGCCTTGTAGTCAACCATTGTTGCATTAAGGTTACGAACTTTTTCTCTCTGACGACGATAGATGATATATGCCTTTGCAACATCATCATAACCAGCCTTGATAAGAACTGATTCTACACTGTCCTGAATGTTTTCAACGGAAATTGCCTGGTCCTCGATTTTTGGCTCAAATTCTGCAGTTACTTTGAGTGCAAGGAAATCGATAATGTCAGCATTGTACTGCTTGTTACAAGCGTCAAATGCAAGGGTAATAGCTTCTGCAATCTTTTTAAGGTCAAAAGATGCTATTTTGCCGTCTCTTTTTACTACGTTATACATTTTGTGCCCTCCTATTGATTTTGAAATTTTGTGCATTATAAAGATAAGCCCCGCTTACCATTTACGCACATTTTTTGGTTAGCGAGGATTATTATAGTACATATATAGTGTGTTGTCAATAGGTTTTCGCACAATATCTTGTGTTTTTCTTAAATTCCTCTAATTTCAACACTTGGTATAGTTTCAGATGCTTTTTTCTGCATTTCTTTAAGCAAATCGACGGAAACCGGCTCTAATCCGTCACTTATAAGGTCTCCTGAGTCCACAAAATTCTGTAAAAAGTACTTGTGTGCACCTTTAATCCACACCACAATATCTTGTATGTCATCAAGAGTATGAAAACCTTTAACAATGGTAGTTCTAAATTCATATGGGACTTTATTCTGTAATAAAAAGTCCACACTTTTTTCAACTGATGCCATATCAAGATTATCAATACCTATTGTAGTCATATATTTTGCTTTACTGTTTTTAATATCCATGGCAACATAATCCACAAGTCCCTTTTCAACAAGAGAAATAAGTTTTTCAGGGAAGCTACCATTAGTATCCAGTTTAACTGCATATCCTAGTTCTTTAATTTTACCAATGAAGTCTTCGATTCCGTCTTGTAACAGGGGTTCACCACCTGTAATTACAACACCGTCAAGAATTCCCTGGCGTTTCTTTAAATATGAAAGCACTTCTTCCACATTTATATATGTATCTTTGTCAATATGCGTTACAAGAGCTGCATTGTGGCAGAAAGGGCAACGGAAATTGCAACCTGGAGTGAAAACAATACACGCAACCTTGCCAGGATAATCTAAAATTGTAAGTTTTTGAAAACCATTTATTAACATAATGATTGCTCCTTAAAGAATCTATAGTATAAGAATAACACAAAATAAGGCTAAAAGAAAGACATAGGAAAAATAAAATTGACGATATATATAATGTATGGTAAAATAATATATAAAGAAAAGAGGGGAATGAATATGGCAAAAAAACAAATGACGGTTGAGGAATATAAAGCAAAGCAAGAAACTAAGAAAGTAAAGAGTGAACATTTTTCAAAAGTGTTGCTCAGCAGTCTTGCGATTTTCTTGTCTTGTGTAATAGTTTTCAGTATGGTTTCAATTTCATATACTTTTATGTCAGGAGCTGGGAAGCCATCTGTAGTTCAGTCAGGGAATGTGACTCAGAATGACAATCCATCAACAGAAACTCCAAAAGACGACCCTACAGCTGACTGGGGGGATGACGCAGTTACAAATGAGCCATCAGGAGAAACAGACAATGAACAGGGAAAAGAAGATGCAGGGGAAGAAACAAAACAACCTTATTCAACTATTCCTGAAATTGTAGAACTTTTCAACACAGCTGTAAATAGAGTAAAACCGGAGGCAGTAAAAGTTACTAAGAACTATGAAAAAAGAAATGTAACTAAATTAGAATTGCCATCAGCACTTCAATCTATGAGTGATACCTTTATTAATGATGTAATGAAGGATGATACAGAACCTATAGTTTATGCAACAAAGGAAGAAATAAGAGATAACTATATGGTTCCAAATCAGGATTATGGTAGTAAGTTGAAAGCATCCGATGTTGAAAAGGCAGTTTGCAAGGATAACGGAAAAGAATATGAAATTTACATCCTTGTTAAATCACAGAAAAATCCAACGGCAGGTTCAGGTGTTGGCTCTGTATTTGACGTAATTGAATCAAACGAACTCGCACAGAAGGCACCTGCATTCCTTAAAGAGTTTACAACAGAATATTATAACTGTGTTGTAAAGGTGAACATCGACAAACAGTCAGGTAGAGTAACTCACGCAAATTACTCAACTCCTTTGGTTATGAATGTTGTTGTAAATCTCTTAGGAACACACAATGTGGTTGTTGGTGTTACATTTGAAAAAGACTATACAATAGAGTATTAATACAATAACGGTGGGTTGTCTCACCGTTATCTTTTTGCATAAAGTGTTGAGTAAATAATACATAAGTGATATAATATATACAAATAAATATGGAATAGGGAAATATATGAAAAAATACAAAGGACTGATAATAATGCTCATCATTTCTCTTTGTCTCTTTGGCATGGTGGGATGCAATAGTGAAAATAAAGAGTCTGAAACTCCACAGAAAGCAGAGTATGAACAGATAAGCGCTCAACAGGCAAAAGAAATAATGGATAGTGAAACGGGATATGTGATTATTGATGCACGCACACAGGAAGAATTTGATGCAGGTCATATAGAGGGAGCAATCTTAATTCCTGAATATGAAATCGCACAAAGAGCAGAAAAAGAATTGCCTGATAAGGAACAGATAATTCTTGTTTATTGTCGCAGTGGTCGAAGAAGCAAAATTGCATCGCAAGCTCTCGTGGATTTAGGCTATACCAACGTCAAAGAATTCGGCGGAATCATTGACTGGCCTTATGAAATTGTATAAAATACAGATATAAATAATGAGGAGATAATAAAATGAGTAGTTTTGAAAATTTAAGAATAGTTGATAATTTTTATCAGACGTCATTATTCTTTCCAATGCCAACAGTAGTAATCAGTACAATTTGTGAGGACGGTACAACAAATTTAGGACCATATTCATTGGTTCAGCCATATTATGTTGCAGGTAAGGATTACTATGCAATGCTTCTTTGCTGTCGTAATTCTTCAAATACAGCACAGAATATTCTCCGCAATGGCAAATGTGCATTGAACTTTATTGACGACAATCCAAAGAACTTCAAAGAGGCAGTTAAACTTTCCTGGCCGGGAGATAAGCCTGAAGAAAAGATGCCAAAGTGTAATTTTAAGCTTGAAAAAAGTATGATAGAGGAAGAAACAGGCGAAACAAGACCGATGGTTATGACGGATGCAATTCAGGTTATTGAGTGTACATGGGTACGTGAACTTGATGGTGCAGACAGAGATTTGCCAGGTAAACTCAACGGGTATGAAGGTCCATACCATGATTTTAACGGAATAACAAGCAAATTCGGTGCTCATTTTATCTTGAAGATTGATAAGATTCTAATGAAGAAAAAATATAGCGACGCAATAATCAATGGTGTTAAGTCAAAGGATTTCCCTGCACTTCCTGTGGATTATGGATATCGTGACAGTAAGAATTTCTGGTTCCATAGGAAGAGAAGAATGAGAGCAGAGCTTCTCCAGATGCGTGAAGCATCATTAGAATCCGTTCGCTATGCGGCAGACAGAGTTGATGACAAAATTAAGTTTACTGACGAGGCACTTAAAACAGTTCTTGCTGTACCAAGAGTATTCTTGCCACTTGTTCTTAAAGGCTGTGTTGACTGGGCAAAGGAGAATAATGTGGAGCTTATTACGGAAGAACACATGAAGATAATCAACGATAAACGAGCTAAAGAAAAAGCAAAGAAAAAATAATGATTTAGGATTTGTAGGTGAAAACATGAAAAAAGTATTAAAAAACTTAATTGCAATTACTCTTTGCCTTTCTATTTTCGGTGGACAACAGGTTTTTGCCTGTGGTCAGAATGGAAAAGGCGGTATCAATTCAGTATTTGATTTTATGGAAAGATTTGTAAGCGTTTTTGTGGGCAATAAAAATGAAGATGCAGATATGGATATAACCATTGAGCAGGAGGAAATATTTAAAGCAAATAAATTTTTTAGGTCATCTCATGCATCAACTATTGTGAAAATGCCTGACGGAAATCTCATGTCTGCATTCTTTGCAGGTACCGCTGAGGGAAATGCTGATGTGAGAATATGGTACAGCATACATAATGGCGAAACATGGAGTGAGCCAAAACAAATGGCATCTTCAGACCCGGTTGCTCATTGGAATCCAGTGCTTATCAATTATGGTGACTATGTAAGACTCTACTATAAAGTCGGTATGGAAATTCCAAATTGGGTTACAAAATATACTGATTCTTACGATTGTGGTAAAACATGGACAGAGCCAAAAGAATTGGTAGCAGGTGACACAAGTGGTGGCAGAGGTCCTGTTAAAAATAAAGTTCTCGTCACATCTGATGGAAAAATTATCGCACCTGCATCTTCTGAACAAGGAGAATGGAAAGCGTTTTTCGATATTTCCGAAGATGGTGGCAATACATGGACAAGAACTGATTTTGTTGTTGCAAAGGATAGCCGAGGAAAAACTGTGGGTATGATTCAGCCTACTCTCTGGGAAGATAGAGATGGCAATGTTCATGCAATGTTCCGTACAAAATCAGGCTGGATTTACAGAGCGGACTCAACGGATGGTGGCTATACATGGAGTGAGGCTTACCAAACAAGCCTTATGAATAATAACAGTGGTATTGACTGTGTTATGACTGATAACGGATGGCTCTGGCTTGTGCATACACCGGTTGGAATGAAAGTAAGAAATAGATTAGTCCTTTCTGTATCAAAGGATAACGGCGAAACATGGCAGGATGTAACAACACTTGAATACAGCATCAATCTCTTTGCAGAGTATTCATACCCCGCAATTATTGAAGAAGGAAACCATTTGTATATTACATACACAAACAACCGAAAGACAATTAAATATGCTTTTATAGAGTTTTAAAAAGAGAAACACCCCACAGTTTTTTGTGGGGTGTAATTTTTCAATATCTTTTCATTGCTTTTTTTAGTCTGTTGTTATTTTGAATTTCCCAGAT
The DNA here is from genome assembly GCA_045578245.1 of Candidatus Fimenecus sp. Taxonomy (GTDB): domain Bacteria; phylum Bacillota; class Clostridia; order Oscillospirales; family Acutalibacteraceae; genus Fimenecus. Next base: position 42,405 of record JAZNJX010000096.1, read on the forward strand.
AGGAACGACAAGACCACCTTTTAATCGCATTGAATTTTCATGTAAAGCACCATAGAAAGCAACCTTGAAATCACAATGTTCAGAAACTTGCGTTTTTGATTTGTATGTATCGTAAAGGTTATATGCATTTCCCCACATATTTAGAAACTGAAATAAATCATATTCCTTGTCAGCCCACATTGAACCACAAGGGTCAATAAAACCTGTCAATTTCATTGTTTTAGGGTCAGCCATAATGTTCATGATGTTAAGGTCACCATGAATAAGCACAGGACTTTCAGGCTCATTCACAACTTCCTTGAAGATGTCAAGACCATGGCAGAGTAAATCGTAGTTTTTCTTACTATATTTACCTTCATTCATTAAATTTTTAAGTCCTGCAAGGTCACGAGAAACCTTATTTTCTATGTAAAACTCTTTCCAACTATCATAAACTGCATTTTCAAGATAACCGAATTTTTCACCTTTGACACTGTGCCATTGTAACATTCCGTCAATAACATCGTTAGCAAATGCTTCCTTTTGTGACTTGCTTTTTAAGAGGAATGAGGTATCAAGAGTATTTTTACCCTCAATGAAACTCATACATAAAAGAGCAAGTTTATCGTCACTGTATGTGAATTTAACCTTTGGCATTTTAACAGACGTATTTTCACTAAGTATTTTCAACTGCATTGCCTCGGTTTCTTCCATACCTTTGACAAAATATACTTTGAGAATTATTGTTTCACCATCATTTTTTGTGCCTTTGTAAACTCTGCCAAAGCTACCACCACCGATGAATTTGAGTCCACTCATAGGTGAATTAAGGTGCTTTTCGGCAATTTTTGGTATCTGTTCAAGCAAGAACTTATCGTTCATATTCATTTGAAACACCACTTTTCAATTACAAATAAAACCCAAGACAGATTTTGCCTTGGGTTTATTCTTATATCTTATTTGCTTTTCATTTTAATAATATCTCTGTAGCTGATAAGTTCAACACCATGAGCGTTGAGATATTTTTCTGTTTCAGGGTCTTTGATTACCTGATATTCCCAAACTCTCTGTTCCCAAAGTGGAACGATTTCTTTAAGTTCATCTGTTTCAAGTGCAGGATGAACATAAGTTTCAGTAATTCCATCAGGAATGTTGCACCAGATATCAAGAATCTTCTGTCTGTAGCTTTCATAAGAATCTGTAGGCATTACATCCCAGTCAGGGAAAAGAAGATAATCAGGCATAATTACATTGTATTTCTTACCCCAGCTTCTTGAAAGAAGAGTGCAAGCTGACCAAATTGGATATGGGGCTCCTCTTGGAGTAACACGCTTGTCAGCTGAAGTGAACATACGGAATGCATAACCATAGTCACCACAAACACGGAGTGTAAGTTTAAGAAGTGAGAAACGACCTGTAAGATGGCCGTACAATGAACCCATGTGGTTGTCAACGTGTGATGGCTTCATGCCCCATTTGTGAGCAAGGTCAATCTGTGCACGGATTTCAGCTTCGATTTCGTCGTACTTACCATATTTGTCAGCTTCTTCACCTGAACGCCACATATAGCCTTCTTTGTCGTGAAGAGATGGACCATTTGTAAGTGCTTTCCAACGATATGTATCCCATTCAGCAGTTGTTGTAAGGTGAATACCAATTGCATATTCAGGATGTGCAATTGAAAAGTCAACAGCCTCTTTTGCAGCAGGACAAGGCATCATAACAGTTGAAGATTTAAGTCTGCCTAACTCGAAAAGTTCAAAAATAGCTTCGTTGGCACTATGACACATGCCAAAGTCATCAGCATTTATCATAAGATATTTTGCCATAATAATACCCCCAAAAAAATAAGAGAACAAATTCTCTTTGTAATGATTTGATTATAGCACAAAATATAGTTACTGTAAATATACAGATTGAATAAAATTGTAATGGTGATATAATAAAAATGAAATAAAAAGTTTTACTTGACTCTACCGTAGCGTCATAGTGTATATTTGTGTGTGCGAGGTGATTAAAAAATGCGAATAAATGAATTTGCCAAGCTTACAGGTGTAAGTGTACGTACACTGCATTATTACGACCAAATCGGACTTTTAAAACCTGCCGAAGTAGATGAGTGGACAGGGTATAGATTTTATGATGAAAAGTCCCTTGAAAAAATGCAACAGATTATGTTTTATCGTGAGCTTGATTTTTCTTTGAATTGGATTAGTGAAATATTATCATCTCCAGATTTTGATAAGCAAAAGACACTTGATGAGCAGAAAAAACTCCTGATTCTTAAAAAAGAACGATTGGAAAAACTGATTTCTGCAATAGATAGCGCAAAGAAAGGTGAAATTATTATGAATGCATTTGATAACACGGAAATCGAAAATTATAAAAACGAAGCAAAAGAAAGATGGGGCAATACAGATGCCTATAAAGAGTACTCACAAAAAAGCAAAGGTTATTCAAAAGAGAATTTCAATGCCTTGGGTGAGGGAATGGATAAAATTCTCGAAGAATTTGCAATCTGTATGAATGGTGGCGCAACATTTGACTCCAAAGAAGCACAAATTCTTGTAGGAAAATTGCAAAACTACATTACAGAAAGCTTTTATACTTGCACAAACGAAATTCTTGCAGGGTTAGGACAAATGTATATTGCCGACGAACGATTTAAAGTCAATATAGATAAGCATTCTGTGGGAACAGCCGAATTTGTAAGTAAATCAATAGGATATTATTGTAAATGAAAAAAGCAGAGATTTATCTCTGCTTTTAATACTATTCTTTTAAAATTATTATTGCTCTAAAAACGGTAAAGGCTATTATCCCAACAGTCAGTGCCGTTTCCAATATTTTTAAAATCTTTAGTGAATTTCCCAGCCGTGTTATTGTGTTTATATCTTTACTCAAATCCATAATATTATTCTCCGCTTGTTAATAGAACTCCGTGTGCAATTCCCGGTACGCTTTCTCCCTGCAAAGATGAAGTCGTTGAAAGGAGTGCACCTGTACCCACAAAAAGCACTTTTTTGAGCTCCCTTGATTGAAGTTTTTTCATAATAAGTGAATTAACAACAGCTGCGCTACAACCGCAGCCTGAACCACCCGCATGCATATCTTGATTTTTAAGGTCAAAAATCATAAGTCCACAATCATTGTGAACTTTGGAAATGTCAATCCTAAAATCTTTTTTTAACAAATCAATCAAAAGCTCGCTACCAACTTTACCTAAATCCCCAGTAAGAATTAAATCGTAATCTTCAGGTTTAGTTTCTGTATCATTTAAAAAACTCTGTATGGTTTCTGCCGCAGCCGGGGCTAATGTCAAGGGTGGACCATAAAATATAAAAAACAACAAGTCAGATTTGATAGAGTAAATGCATATGCTTATCAGTTTTCAGGTTCAGAATAAACATAGTTGTGAAGTTAGAAGGATTATGGTATTATAGTTTAAATAAAATGTTAAGGTGACCTATGAAAATTATAATTGATGCAGATGCGTGTCCTGTGGTGGATATTGCAGCAAATGTAGCAAAAGAGAAAAATACTGAGTGTATAATTGTTTGTGACAATACTCACACCATCGAAAAGGATGGTGCTGTAACCATTGTTGTTGACAAGGGCGCAGATTCTGCTGATTGTTGTATTGCAAATCTCACTGAAAAAGGTGATGTGGTTATAACCCAGGACTACGGACTTGCTGCTCTTGTTCTTGGTAAAGGCGGAAAGGCACTTAATCAGAATGGACTCATTTACACCGACAATAATATAGAGAATCTCCTTTTTACCCGTTTTATAGGTAAAAAGGAGCGTATGGCAGGGCGTAGGACAAAGGGTCCGAAAAAGAGAACAACACAGAATGATGCAGATTTTTTGAAGGCGTTGCTGATATGTCTTGAAAATATGTAATTTATTGTGAAAAAATCAACGGCTGACGATTAAAGTCCCCAAGAGTATATGAAAAGAGGAAAATTTATGATTAAACTAAAGGCTCCGTCAGAATGGCAAACAAGTGGTCTTGAAAGAAGAAGTTATTATGTGTATTTCACCGGTCAGAGTGCTATCGGCTCCTTTGTCGGCGGATGCTTAACTACATATTTTGTGCTTCTCGGTCTTGACCCGTTAAAGGTTGCAGGGGTTATGCTTGCCGTTAAAATATGGGATGCAGTCAATGATGCGATTTTTGGAGTTCTTTTTGATAAAATCAGATTCAAAAGCGGAAAAAAATGTATACCCTGGTTAAAGATTTCTCTGTTTTTCATTCCTGTAATTAGTGTGTTTATGTTCTCAATTCCGGACGGTATATCGGAAAATGCACAGCTTTTGTGGTTTGCCGTTACTTATCTTTTGTGGGATACAGCATATACACTTTGTGATGTGCCTATTTTCAGCCTTATTACTTATATGACCGATAACATGGACGAAAGAAACGGTATGATGGCGTATAGAAGCCTTTGGGGCTCTGTTGGCGGCATAGCTACTCCTATGATTGCCACGTTTTTAGTAAGCGAGAGAGTGGGAAGCAACTACACGACAGCTGCGGTTGTCAGTGCTGTTATTGCAATTGCAACTATGATTCCTGCTTGTATCAATGTGAAAGAAAGACATCCGGCAACTGTGACGGAGGAGTCATTTACCATTAAAATGATGCTCGCATATCTTGTGAAAAACAAATATCTCCTGATTTATTTTTTAGGTGTGTTTTTATATTCAAGCGTGAACTATGTAAATGCTCTTAACCTCCTGGCATCCTACTATTTATTCCACGACTCACTTTTTACAACCATAGTTGGTGCTTTTGGCACTCCTTTCGGACTTGCTGCAAATCTGCTTATACCGAAGCTTCTCAGAAAATACGACAAAATGAAAATGTTCAGAATATGTACAGCTGTAGTTGTTACTTCAGGCATACTTATGTGGCTTTGCGGATATAAAAACCCAATATATTTTGTAATATTATCCGTTATCAGAGCACTTCCGACATCTGCAATTGGTGTTATGCTGTTTATGTTTACACCGGATTGTGCAGAGTATGGTCATTATAAATCCGGCATTGAAGCCAAAGGAATAACATTTGCTATTCAATCCTTTGTGTTAAAGCTTTCAGGTGCTGTTTCAAGCTCACTTTCCGTAGGACTTCTCGGACTTCCAATTGTAGGTTGGGTAACTGTTAAAGCAGATAACTTTGAACAACTTGCAGCCATGGGAGTTACTCAGACACCTCACGCCCTTGATGCATTCTGGTTTATCTATGCTATGATTCCTACGTTAGGTTATCTTGCAGCATACATAGCCTGGAGATTCTATAACCTCAAAGACAGGGATGTGCAAATTATGGCTCAATGTAACAGTGGTACCATTACAAGAGAAGAAGCCGAAAACCAACTGTCAAGAAAGTATTGATTTGCACAAATGACAAGATAATTAGTTGCAAAATAGCGACGAGCTCTTAAAGAATAATTTTGAAACATGTAAGAGTATTTTAGGTTTATAAAATAACAGCGTGCAAAGTTTTTTAGACTCTGTACGCTGTTGTTTTTTTACTGTGTATTATTTTTTTGAAGTGTTTTTATGATTAACTACAGATTCAAACTGTTAAGCGGGCTTGTCATCTATAGGATTAATTCCGTTTGCTAATTTGTCGATGAACGATTTTGCATAAGTAATTTTTCTAATTCAGTCATGTTTTATTCCTCCAGAAATTGTTCAAAATATAAGTATTCGTCCGCAATTTGCTCAATTTTACCCTTTAACAGTGCATTACCATATTCAATGTTGTAGTTTCGATAATCCCATATCATTTCCTATTCATCATAATCCATATAATAATGGTCAGATTTGTCGTTTTCCTTACTCCTTTGTATTTAATATACCATACCATGATTCTAAAAATAATGAAAATGTGTAAAATAGAAACATAGGATTCTTAGTAGGTTGTTTATGCAAAGGGTAATTATAAATGATATAATTCATAGATTAATATGAAGTTATTAAGAAATTAAATCAACTTTAATCAGAGGAGACTAAAATCTCCTCTGTTTTTTTGTCTTGCTTCTGGGTGCAACCCATCTTTAAATGCATAGCATTTTATTCATTGTGGGGTCATAGGGGTATCCCCTGAAAACGGCAAGGGGACAATAAAAGGTCCCCACAGCCAATGCTTGTTACCATAAAAATAAGAGCATTTAAAATTGCGTTTTAACTTGTCATCTGCGATAACTTTTCACAACTTTACAGAAAAGAATGTGTAACAGTTAAAAACTACTGTAGAAAAACACATCAATTTTTCATTGAGAGTTGTACTTGTTCGTGGTATTATAATTATATAATAAATAATGTTCAAACACTTATGGAGTGATATAAATGAAATCTAAACTTAAAATCGTAATTTCTATTTTATTGGTGGTGGTCTTCGTGTCAGGGATATATGTGAGCAACATGTTCGGTTTTTTCAATGGTGGTAATTATGGCGAGTATTCAATCAAAAATACCAATGTGGTAGATAATAGCCCAATCAAAGACAAAACTGTCATATTCCTTGGAAGTTCCGTCACTCACGGATACGGTTCAATTGGTGTAAGTTTTGCAGATTTCCTTGAAAAAACCGACGGAATTATTGCCATAAAAGAGGCTGTTTCAGGCACAACTCTTGTTGATGTGAAGGACAATTCCTATGTATCCCGAATGAAGACTATCGACAAGAATATTAAAGCAGATGCCTTTGTTTGCCAGCTCTCCACCAACGATGCAACAAAGGAAATGCCACTTGGTGAAATTAGCACAAGTTGCGATATAAACGATTTCGACACTCAAGCTATAGCAGGTGCAATCGAATACATAATCGCATATGCAAAGGCTACTTGGAATTGTCCAGTTGTGTTTTATACCCAAGCAAAATACGATAGTGACCACTATGCAAAAATGGTGGATTTACTTTTTAAAATTCAGAAAAAATGGGATATAACTGTTATTGACTTTTGGAATGATACAGAAATAAATGACATTACAGAAGACCAACGAAAAATCTATCTCATCGACCACATCCACCCAACCAAGGCAGGTTATAAAGAATGGTGGTTACCAAAATTCCAAAAGACTTTGTATGAGGTAATCAAATGAGCCTTGAAACAAAAATTACAATCATTCGTAGCAATAGAAAAACACTTTCAATTGAGTTGAAACCAAATGAAATTATTGCTCGTGCGCCTACGCGTATGAAAGAAAAAGAGATACTTAAATTTATTGAGTCAAAGAAAGATTGGATTGATAAGCATCTTGTTAAACTCAATGAAAGGCAGAAAGTTTTAGATGATTTAAAGCCTTTCACACAAGAAGAAATCAAGCAATTCACAGCAAAGGCAAAAATTGATATTCCAAAGCGTGTTGAGTTTTATGCAAAGAAAATCGGCGTAACTTACAACAAAATCACTATCAGATGTCAGCACACCCGTTGGGGTAGTTGTTCATCAAAAGGCAATCTGAATTTCAACTGTCTTTTAGTGTTGCTACCGGATGAAATTATTGATAGTATTGTGGTGCATGAGTTGTGCCACATAAAGCAAATGAATCATTCAGCACGATTCTATGCAGAGATTGATAAGGTCTTTCCAAACTATAAACAATGCCACTTGTGGCTAAAACAAAACGGTGGAATGTACCTAAATCGCATACCAAAATAAGGAGATAAATATGCCACTTAAAATTATTCGTCAGGATATTACGAAAATAGAATGTGATGCGATTGTGAATCCGTCAAACAGGCATCTCTACCCGGGTGGTGGGACAGATTTGTCAATTCACAAGGCAGCAGGTCCGGAATTGTTGAAATATTGCGAACAACTTGGTGGATGTGAAGTAGGTCAGGCAAAAATCTCACCTGCATTTAATCTGCCTTGCAAGTTTGTTATACACACAGTAGGACCGGTATGGGAAGAATCCTCAAATCCTGAAGAAATGCTTGTGTCTTGTTACAGTGAGTGCCTGAAACTTGCAAAAGAGAATAATTGTGAGACAGTTGCATTTCCGCTTATCGCATCGGGGACTTACGGATTCCCAAAACAGTCCGTATTGAAGATTGCAACGAGTGTCATCAGCAATTTCCTTTTTGAGAATGAAATGCTCGTTTACCTTGTGGTGTATGATAAAAAGTCGTTTGAAATCAGCGAAAAACTGTTCTGTGATGTGGCATCATATATCGACGATACATATGTTGAACAGAACGATTTTGTGTGCAGTTCTCAATCAGTACCTTTGGTAGAGAATAGACGCAAAGAACCATTTTTTGGTCGTGCAAGACAACTGAAACCTTGTGCATCAATTCCAATGGATATTGATGAATGTTATAGCAAGGAAGCAACTCTAGAAGATATGCTCAAGCAGATGGACAAAGGTTTTGCAGACACGCTTTTCTACTATATCGACAAGAAAGAAATTATAGATGTTGAGGCGTACAAACGCTCAAACGTAAGCAAAAAGACCTTCTCAAAAATCAAGTGTGACCCAAATTACAAGCCAAGTAAATTAACTGCAATATCATTTGCAATCGGTCTTAAACTTGACCTTGACGAAACAACTCATCTGCTCAAAACAGCAGGATACAGCCTTTCGAATTGCAACAAATTCGATGTAATCATCCAGTACTTCATCGAAACAGGAAACTACAAAACAATCTTTGATGTGAACGAAGTGCTTTACCAATTCGACCAACAGTTGTTGGGAGTGTAGCATATTCAGTAGTAAAATTAAGAAATTATTTTAGATACGGGGTGGTATAATGGATTTTTTAACTGAAGAGTTAATGAAGAAATACAGAGAAGAATGTGATAAGGCAAAAAGCAATTTGGAAGCACCGTTAATCGGCACAGTAACAGCTCCAATATGTAAATCGTGTAAATTCTTCGATATGAAGTCTGACCCTTGGAATCCCAAATGTGAAAAATACGGAGAAGTACCGAGACAGTATTTGGCGGCAAACGATTTTAATTGTCCTAAATATCAGATTATAGATAACTGTCCTATATCATTTTTGCCTTTGCACATTCAACGAAAATTAAAAGGATAATAATTCAGATTTGTAGGGACTAACCGTAATAAAAAGTCTCCCGTCAAGAGACCTTTACAAGTAAATAACTCGTTATAATGTGGTTGTAAGGTTGAAGAAACCCACAATCACATTATTTTTTTGGAGGAATTTACAATGAAGAAAAACTTAACAGAACTGGTATTTATTTTAGACAGAAGTGGTTCAATGAGTGGCCTTGAAAGTGACACAATCGGTGGCTTTAACTCAATGATTGAAAAGCAGAAAAAGCAGGACGGTGAATGCATCGTTTCAACTGTTCTTTTCGATGATGAGAGTAGAGTAATCCACGACAGAGTAAGTCTTGACGAAATCAGACCAATGACAGAAGATGATTATTTCGTTGGTGGTTGCACAGCGCTTATTGATGCTATCGGTGGTGCAATTCATCATATCGGCAATGTCCACAAATATGCTCGACCAGAAGATGTCCCTGAAAACACAATTTTCATCATCACAACTGACGGTCAGGAAAACGCAAGTCATCGCTATTCATCTGATAAAGTCAAACAGATGATTGAAAGACAGAAAGAAAAATACGGTTGGGAATTTTTGTTCATCGGTGCGAATATCGATGCAGTTGAAACCGCAAAACGCTATGGCATCGACCGTAATCGTGCAGTTAATTACAATGCTGATGCACAAGGCACATCAGTCTTGTATGAAACAGTTTCAAAAGCAGTTTGCAATGTCCGTGCAAGTAAGTGCATGGCAGACGACTGGAGTGCAGACATTGACAACGACTTCAAAAATCGTAACAAGAGATAAGTCCGTTTTTATTATTTGACTGGACTAAAAGCATAATGCCTATGAGGTTAGATTGGACTTTCTAACTTCATAGGCACTTTTTGTGTAAACTTATAACCTTATTTTAATCGATAATAGCAAGTATTCTTACTACTACCTTCACGCTTTAATTCACCGGATTCAACCAACTTTCGTAATGCACCTTCAATGGCACTTATACTAAGTGATGGACAAAGTTCACGGATATCTTGTTTAGTGAATCGACCGATTTTAATCTGTGTTGCTTTTCTCACAATTTCAATCGCAGGTAATTTTTCTTCAATCAATTCAAATCGTTCTTCAAAGTCCTTATATGCAGCAAGAATTGTTCCGAGCAGATATTTAATGAAAGGAACATTATCCTCATTTCCCTCGTGCCAACCGACCTGAGCCTGATTTAGTGCATCATAATAGAGGTCTTTATTTTTCGCAATTTTAGCTTCAAGTGAAATGTACTTACCAACATAAAAACCACTTCTATAGAGAAGTAATGTTGTGAGCAGACGACTCATTCTACCATTGCCGTCATTGAAAGGATGAATGCAAAGAAAATCGTGAATGAAAATCGGAATAGCAATCAATGGTTCGATTTCCATATTTCCGATTACTCTATTGAACTCCTCACAAATCTTGTCAAGAGCTTCTGGTGTCTCAAAAGGCGAAAGTGGAGTGAACAAAGTTACACTATGACCATCAGGATATGTTGCACTTATATAATTCTGCACACTCTTGGTTTTGCCTGCCATTGGGTTGTTCATATGACTGTATAACATCTTGTGAAGCTGAAGGATGTAATTCTGAGTCAACGGAATCGCATCAAAGCTTTCGTGGATTACATTCAACACATCACGATAACCTGCGATTTCCTGCTCATCACGAGTCCTAGGAGTAGTCTTCTCCTCAACTAACTGCTTAACACGAGTGCTGGTTGTAACGATACCTTCAATAGCATTTGAGGCCTCTGTACTCTGTATCTTTGCAATCTCAACAAGCTTTTCAAGTTTTTCAGGCTGTTGCTTAAGATATAATTCTTGTTTGCCAGCCTCTTTATATATAGCAGCAATCAAACCAAGGATGTCAGAATCCCATTTTTGCTCTTTAATTTTGGAGTAATTAAAAGTTCTCATTCCCTTACCTCCTTACTAATTCCCTTATATTTTAGTGTAAAATAAGGGAAAAGTCAACCTTTTAAGCAAATATTCCCTTAATATTATATGTGAAATAAGGGAAATATGTATGTTTGTTACCAATTAGTATTTCCTATAAAATCACGAAAATTGTCACAAAATGTCGTAAATTTTCGATTTAGGTTAAATAGGGTATTTCTGTCCGTAGAAACTCCCTATAAAGCAAACTCTTTATTTGACATAACACGACTGTTTGTTGTAAAATATATTTAATTATAGGTAATTTTTAGTTAGGGGAATAGCAATGATTACAGGCGAATTAAAATCAAAAATTGATAAGATTTGGGATACTATTTGGACAGCAGGTATTTCTTCACCAACAACTGTTCTTGAGCAGATTACATACCTTATGTTTATGAAGCTTCTTGATGATAACGAAACCAAGAGAGAGGGTAATGCTGCTGCTCTTGGCTTTGCATATAAGAGCAAGATTTTCAAGGATGGTGAATTCACACCTGACGATGGTAATACAAGCATTGCTTATAGTGAACTTCGTTGGAAAAAGTTCCATAATTCAGAGCCAAATGTAATGTTTGACACTGTGAGAAATTTTGTGTTCCCATTTATCAAATCAGTTAATGGTGAGGGTAAAGATACTGCTTTCTCTCGCTTTATGAATGATGCTGTTTTCCTTATTCCAACACCAAAGGTGCTTGCAGTTTGTGTTGATACCCTTAACGAAATTGATATGAGTAATAAGGACATTATGGGTGATGTTTATGAATATTGCCTTGGTCTTATGTCATCAGCAGGTGCATTGGGTCAGTTCAGAACACCTCGTCATATCGTTGATATGATGGTTGAACTTGTCCGTCCTAATCTTGACGATAAAATTCTTGACCCTGCAATGGGTAGTGCAGGTTTCCTTTTGGGTAGTGCAAAATATATCCAGAATAATTATAAAACTGAACTGATGCGTAAGGATGTTTCAGAGCATTATAACAAAACAATGTTCAATGGCTTTGATACTGACCCAACAATGCTTCGTATCGGTGCTATGAATATGCTTCTTCACGGTGTTGAAGAGCCAAATATTGACCGTCAGGATTCTCTTTCTGATGATAATACTGTCCGTGATGAATATTCACTTATTCTTGCAAACCCACCATTTACAGGTAGTGTTTTCCAAGAAGATATCAGCAAAGATATTTTAGCACTTTGCAAAACAAAGAAAACAGAACTCTTGTTCCTTGCATTGTTTATAAAATCACTTAAAATCGGTGGCAGATGTGCTTGTATTGTTCCCGATGGTGTTCTTTTCGGCTCATCAAATGCACATAAGTCAATCAGAAAAGAACTTATTGAAAACAATTGCTTGCAGGCTGTAATTTCAATGCCTTCAGGTGTGTTCAAGCCTTATGCAGGAGTTTCAACTGCTGTTCTTGTGTTTAAGAAAGACCCATCAGGCACAAAAGATGTGTGGTTTTATGATATGCAGGCAGACGGACACACACTTGATGACAAACGTACTCCGATTGATGATAACGATATCCCTGATATCATCGCAAGATTTAAGTCTGTCAATAGCCTTCCCCTTGAGGGGAAGGTGTCGGCAACGCCGACGGATGAGGTGGAAAGCATCCCGTATGACGAATCTCAACGAGAACGCACAGAAAAATCTTTCTTCGTCGGTAAAGACGAAATCGTGTCAAACGACTATGACCTTTCAATTAACAAGTATAAGAAAACCGAATATGTGCCGATTGAGTACCCAAGTACCGAAGAAATAATGGCAAATATTCGTGAGTTAGAAATTGAAATCGGGTCAGCGATGGATGAACTTGAAAAAATGCTTGGTTTAAACTGATTTTCTTAAGTTTTTAGTTAAACAAATTCGGATTTGTAGGGATGAATGATGCGAACAAAATTAACAGATTTGTGCGATATTCAATATGGTTATGCTTTTGATTCAAAAAAATTTACAGAAGATAGTAACTGTATTCCATTGATAAGAATCAGAGATGTTAAAAGAGGATTTTCTGAAACATATTATTCTGGTGAATATCCTAAAGAATATATTATACGAAAAAACGATTTACTAGTTGGAATGGATGGCGAGTTTAATATTGCAAGATGGCAAAGTCAAGACGCGTTACTGAATCAGCGAGTCTGCAGAGTTATCGCAAAACAAGGTGTTTGTGAAGATTATTTGCGTTTTGCACTTACAGTTGAATTAAAAATAATTGAAAATAGAACTGCATTTGTTACAGTTAAGCACTTGTCTGCGAAAGAATTAAATAAAATCGAATTGGACATTCCTGAGTATGGTGTTCAAGAGAGAATTGCAAAAACATTGATTATTATTGAACAAGTTTTATGTTCTAGAAAGCAACAACTCCAACAGCTTGATGAGTTAGTCAAAGCCCGATTTGTCGAACTGTTTGGTGATACTATTTTGAATCCATATGGTTGGAATAAGGATGTTTTGGGAACGGTTTGTGATGTAAGAGATGGGACTCATGATTCCCCCAAATATTATGAAGTTGGATATCCTTTGGTAACATCTAAAAACGTTACAAGTGGTAAAATTGATTTGTCAAATTGTTCTTTGATTAGTGAAACTGACTATATTAAGATAAATGAGAGGTCAAAAGTTGATATTGGAGATGTTCTAATGCCCATGATTGGCACAGTAGGTAATCCCGTTATAGTTGACATTGAACCCTGTTTCGCAATAAAAAATGTTGCACTAATTAAATTTAAATCTAATTCAAAAGTTTTGAATGTATATATTCAAGAATTGTTGAAATCAGACTATTTTGATGATGTTGTGCTTAGTAAAGTAAGAGGTGGAACTCAAAAATTTATTTCCTTAGGTGATATTAGAAAACTTGAAATACTTGTACCACCAATTGAACTTCAAAACGAGTTTGCTGACTTCGTAAAACAAATTGATAAATCAAAATTTGTCGTACAGAAAGCACTCGACGAAGCACAAACATTATTTGACAGTTTAATGCAAGAATATTTCGGATAAATAGGTGGTGTAAATAATGACAGACTTTGAAATTAAAGTAGATGTTGAACCAAAAGATAATTATGATAAAGCATTAAAACTGTTGCTCGAAACAGACAACGCAATTCAAAAATTAACACCACAAGAACTGTCAAAACTTTTACAAGACTTTTCTAAGTATAAAGGTATGTATGGGTTATATCAAATGATGCAACAAAAATTTTAGGTGAGGTGAAAGAATATGACACTTGAAACATTGGCACCATGGATTGCAATTGCGATAACTTTAGCTTTGTCCATTCTCGTACCACTATTTACTCAGATTGCTAACAATAGCTTTCAGTATAAAAAAGCAAAGCAAGAACGAGAATTCGCCCTGGAAGATGAATATCGAAACAATCGAATCAAATCATATGAAAACTTTTTAATGAGTGTTGGTGCTGCAATAGAATATAGAAATGCAGATGCCTTGCGTGCTGCAGGTGCAAGCATCGGTCAAATATATCTTTATGTTCCAAAAGAAATGTATAAGCAATTAGATTCCTTATTTAGTAGTATACGCAACTATGAATGGGATACTGCCGAAAGAATGTATTTAGAATTAGTTAAACTGATTTGTGAAGAAAACCTAAGGCATTAGAATTTAAAATGTAGATAGGGATGTGAAAATAGTTGAATATTACAATTATGTTAGGTAATGGATTTGATGTTTCTTTTGGTATCAAGTCATCATATTCGGATTTTTATAAATGGTATTGCCCACAGAGTAGTGATGTATCTCATATTGATACATTCAGAAAAAACATTGATGAAGAGATAAAGAGCAATAAACCAAATGAAGAAAAAGTATGGGCAGATTTTGAGGTTGGTATTGGACAATATACAACAAATTTTACAAAAGAAACTGTTGACGATTTCATAGATTGCTTTATTGATGCACAGACAAATATACGGGAATACTTAACTGAACAAATGGAAAAATTTGATTTAGATAAATTCTCAAAAGATGATTATTCTAATTTTTCTAAAAGTCTTTGTAATTTTTATGATGAAATTACTGATGCTGATAAAGATATAATGAATAATCTTATAAAAAATTATCCAAATGAAAATAGAAGATTATCTTTTATAACATTTAATTATACTGACACTCTTGAAAGAATCTTGGCTAAGATTCCTGATGCTCCATTACATACATGGAAATATAATTCATCTACATACTCATACTTGTTAAATCGAGATGTAATCCATGTGCACGGTACAACAGAGGTTGCACCAATTTTAGGCGTTAATGATGATTCGCAAATTGCAAATAAGGAACTATTAAAGACATCTCAGTTTAGAGATTTTCTAATTAAAGCTGAAAGTGTAAAGGCTTTGGGTCATTTGTGGCAACAACACGCAGAAACCTTGATTTCAAATAGTAGTTTTATATGTGTTTTAGGAATGTCTCTTGGACCTACAGATGCCAAGTGGTGGCGTAAATTATGTCAATGGTTAAAATCAAGTTCACGTCGTAGACTAGTTTTATATTGGTTTGAGAAGAATCCACCTGGTAAAATTGCTTATGTCAAGGAATTACAATGTAAAAACAAAGTGAAAGAAAAATTTCTCTCATATTCAAATCTTACTGATTCTGAAAAAGAAACAATAAAGAATCAAATATATGTGGTAATAAACACAGAAAAATTTATGCAATTGCCAACACCTCAAGAGCTTAACCAAGAAGATAGTGGTGAGAAAAAAGCATCATTAGGTGAACAGGATAATTTAATTGCATAGTTTTCAAGTAGGTGAAAACAATGACTCAATTTGATTTTATTCTGAATAATACTAAATACAAGGCTATATATGATGCTTGTGTATTGGCTGAAAATGCTGAAACACCATCGGATATGGCTTCAAATTGTCGTAATGCTCTTTTGACAATAGTTGAATTTATATACGATAAACACAGTGTAGAAATACAGAAAAATGCAACAATGCTTGAGCTTATCGACAACAAGCTCATAACAGGGTTTGTTGATAACAGCGTCATTCTTGAAACCCTTCATTTCATCCGTAAGTTGGGTATGAATGCACAGCATGATAAGAATATCAAGAAAAAATATGCCCGTCTGGCTCTTGATAACCTTGCTTTCTTTGCAGAGTTTGTATATAGAAAATTTGAGCAACCCGAAACTGTTGCATCTTTCACAATTCCTGCATATATGAGCGAGGCAGAAACTCGTCGCATTTACATAGATGTTTATCTTGGTGAAGTTGGTTGGACTGTGCTTGAACCAAACAGCACAACAACTCTCCCAAACGGTAC
>JAZNJX010000097.1:0-16091 GCA_045578245.1 Candidatus Fimenecus sp.
CCACATACCAAGTCTCTTTGACTGCTCGGTAATAATGCCTGAGAAGTGCTTTACACGGTCAACACACTGACGTGTAAACTTGTCCATACCATAATTTTCGATATCCTTTTTTGTTTTAAAACCAAGCTGTTTTTCAACTTCAACCTCAACCCAAAGACCCTGTGAGTCAAAACCGTTCTGACGACGGCAATCATAACCACGCATAGCCTTGTAACGGATAAAAGTATCCTTTGTACTTCTACCCCAAGCGTGATGAATACCCATTGGGTTATTTGCAGTGATTGGACCGTCAAGAAAACGGAACATTTTATTGCCCTTATTTTTCTCAACAAGTTTTTCATAATATTTCTCTTTGTCCCAAAGTTCCATGACCTGATGTTCAAGGTCAACAAAGAGATTTTTCTCGTCTGCCACTATAATGTCCACCTTTCAAGTGATATATGTACATATTTTTACGAATAATATTATACACAAATATAGTAGAAATTCAAGTGTTAAAAGGAAATTTATGCACTAAATATCACTTTTTAGACATATATTTTTCTTTAGTTGCCAGACCACCGCGGATATGCCTTTCTTCCTTGTTGATATCAAGGACTTTTCGCACCTTTTTATATAAACTCGGATTAACTCTTGAAAGCCTTTTTGAAACATCCATATGTACAGTACTTTTGCTCACACCAAACACTTTTGCAGCAGCACGAACAGTTGCATTATTCTCAACAATATATTCACCCAATAAAGATGCTCTCTCATCAACTAAACTTTTCAAACCAAGCCCTCCTATTCTGTCATAAATTAATATGATAAACAAGAGAAAAATATACTTGTGATAAGATATAAAAAAAGGCGAGGTAGTTAACCTCGCCCTTGGTATTAAGTTGTAATTAATCTAATACAGAGGAACCGTCCCCTTGTGTTTTGATTCGAATTCCAAAAAAACTTGACGTTTTTTTTATTTGTTCATTAATTATAGATGCCAATCTCTTTAATACTGAAGAAAACATCCAATATCTTTTATGAATATAGTCGGTTTGAAGTATTTCTTTCTCTAAAAGTTCATACTGGTTAGAACTAATTTTTCGAGAAATAAACCATCCCCATTCTCCTTTTTGTACAACATTGTGTAATGTAAAACATCCAAAGTTATTATAAAAGCTATATGTATCAATTGGACCCATAAAACCTTCATATTCGTTAAATGTTTGAAAAGCAAAATTCATCCCATAGTCATTTGTAAGGAATCCTAAATATTTTAGAACAAGCCTAGTTTTTCCGTTATACTGCATACACTTACCTCATTCATAAATATTTCTTATAAAACACATGGGGACTAAAACACATGGGGACGGTTCTTTTGTGTTCGTCCCAATGTAATTTTTCACTGACCATAGTTAAAATATATCACTACAAAATTGAATTGTCAACAATTAGCTTCTTCACAATCAGATAACCGTCCCCTTGTGTCTCCAATTTTACGATACTTTAAATTTAGAAATAAATATGATATACTAACCTCAGGTGATATTATGATTAAAATTATGTTTGTTTGCCACGGGAATATATGTCGTTCTACTATGGCAGAATTTGTGATGAAAGATATTGTAAGAAAGAATAATTGTGAAGATAATTTCCTTATTTGTTCAAGTGCTACAAGTACGGAAGAAATAGGTAGTGACACTCATTGGGGTACGAAGAAAATCCTTGACGAAATGGGTGTTTCATACACAAAACGTCAGGCTGTGAAACTCCAAAAATCCGACTATGAAAAGTATGATTTCATAATCGGAATGGACAGTGCAAATATGAGAAACATCAACAGAATTATCGGTTATGACAAGGATAACAAAATACATAAATTATTAAGCTTTGCTCATATTGACCGTGATGTTGCTGACCCTTGGTACACAAGAGATTTCAAGACAACCTATGAGGATGTTTTATTGGGTTGCACAAAATTGATTGAGTATATAATGAATTGTAATATATAAAAATCAGGCTGAGGAATGGTTTGACTACCCCTCAGCCATTTTTTTTGCAAAAAATGTCAGCTCCCCTGACAAGGGGAGCCTAAAAGCTTAATATCCTAATTTTTTGAGAATTTCGGGATCACAGGTATTTGCTACCGGTCCGATTTCCTCCCAGAGTTTATCTGCTTTCGCTTTCCATGCAGGGAAATCTTCATAGCATGCAGGATAATTATCGTACAATGTGCCAACTTGTGTGCTATACATAAGCCCCTTAACAAGTTTTGCAATTGTTGCAGGTTTAAGATGTTTTTTAGCAATACCTGTTGCGATACCCTTTACAATTCCTGCAATATCATTTACATCCAACACAAGTCCTGTATCCATACCACCAAGGATTTTTTCACTGAACATAATATCATTCTTAAAAAGGAACTCTGCTTCGTCATAGTCCATTGAAATAATACCCATAAGGAGTGGTCTCATTGAGTCGAAATCCTTACCTTGGGCTGTCATATAGCGTTTGTTTATACTCCACATTCTCTCTTTTGTAAGGAACTTGTCGGATTTAAGGAGATTTGAGATAACCTCAACTGCAATTTCACCTGCAACGAGTGAAGATGTACAACCCTCACCACAAGTTGGTTTTGTATGGCAAGCAGCATCACCCAATGCTATAAATCCGTCGTCAACGAGTGAATATACAGATGTATGATAAGGTGTCATACCCTTTTCCACTCTCTCAACTGTGTATTCAGGGAAGTTAACATTCTTCATAAAATCTTCTTTAAAGATTTCTTCAGCATAATCATAGCCACAGAATGCACCGATACCAAGGATTGCACCATTTGGATTGTCGGATGGTGCAGACCATGATTTGTACTGCATAAAGAAACCGTCAAGGTCTCTTGGATTAAAATCTTTTTTAAGATACTCTGCATAGTAAAGGACAACATACAAAATATCCTTATTTGTAAGCTTGAAATTTCCTACAACTGATGTATCAGGAAGCTTTGTACGGGCTACTGCAGGGATACCTGAACAATCAGCAACAATTCTTGCATAAGCTTCATTTTCACCATCGTTGGTTTTATATTTTGCACCAATTATTCTCTTATTATTATCGTAAATGAAATCAGTAAATGATGCACCATAGATAATTTCTGCACCTGCATCCTTTGCTCTTTCAGCCATAGCCATAATATAGTCGTGCTTATGTAAACCGATAACAGGAGCTTCAGCACATGCTTTTGGATAATTACCGTAAGGCGAAATCATTGTTGAATGACCGAAACAGAATTCACGTAATGGGTCACCTTCAGGAGGAATAACAAGGTCGAATTTTTCCATATCAGCCTTGCCCATATGAAAAACATCATATTCTCTTGAAACATTGTCAGGCTCATTTTTCTCAATTACAAGAACTTTAAAGCCTTGCTTTGCCATCTGGTATGCAAACCAACAACCTGTTGTTGATGCACCAACAACAAAAACATCATATTTTTTCATAATAATCCCCCTCCCATTTATGTTTTATATCTCAACAATACCCTTGCTTGCAGGTTTGCAAAGATACACATTATCATATTTTTTAGAAAGCTTAGAATATGCATCCTGAGCTTTTTCTTCATCACTGAAAATGCCGAAAACAGTTGGTCCGCTACCACTCATACAACAAGCATCGGCCCCACATTTTCTCATGACACCTTTGATATGTGGTCGTTTTGGTACCTCCACAGCTTGTTCAAACACATTACCACATAATTCACATATTTTTTCATAGTCACCATCTGCAACTGCTTCAATCATTGAAACTCGGTCAAGATGACGAACACGGGAAAGTGCATCAAACTGAGCATAAGCCTCAGGGGTTGAAACATCCTGGTCAGGCTTTGCAAGTACGATATAACATTCAGGTAAATCTTTGACAGGAGCAATAACATTACCCGTATTAAGCGCTATTGCCGTACCACCAACAAGGCTGAATGGAATATCAGCGCCAACCCTTGCACCGATGTCGCAAAGTTCTTTTTCTGTAAGATTTGTTTCGTAAATCTTGTTTAAGCAATAAAGTACACCAGCACCATCCGCACTACCACCTGCAGTTCCTGCAGCCATAGGGATATTTTTCTCTATTTCTATTGTAACACCTCTGTCGTCAATGGAGAGAGAATCAAAAAATGCTTTTGCACATTTGTAGGCAATGTTTTTCTCGTTGCAAGGCACACCCTCAGTATCACACTTAATAAAAATCTCATTATTGCTGTTTTTCTCAACACTGATTATATCGTATAAATCAACCGATTGCATAATCATAAACAAAGAATGATATCCGTTATCAAGTCTTTTGAGAATATCAAGCATCAAGTTAATTTTTGCTGCTGCTTTAACCTTCATTTATTATACCTCCACTTCAATTTTCATTTCTATAGGAGTTCGTTTTTGGAAAAATGTTATACTGTCAAAACCTGCTTCAAGAGCACAGCTATACGCCATATCAATATCCGCTGCCAAATGCTCTGCATAATGAGCATCAGAGCCTACGGTCACATATTTTCCACCAAGCTCTTTAAATCGTTTAACAATATCAACCTCAGGTGATAATTTGTTCAAAGGCTGACGAAGTGCTGCAGTATTGATTTCAAGCGCCTTACCAGATTTTGCAGTAAGTAAAAGAATTTCATCAATCTGGTCTTTAAACTTGCTTAAATCAATTGTGAGATTTGATTTTGAATAGAAATATCTTAACGGATAAGTAAGATGAGCAAGCACATCAAAATTACCCCATTCAATCAATTCAATCAACGCATTAAAATACTCTTCCAAAAGCTTTTCTGCTTCTTTAAGAGTGAGATTTTCCATAAAATAAAAATCTTCACCACCACGAAGATTGTGAACAGAACCTAAAACCATATCGTAATCATGTGTACTCAATATTCTATCGGCAGTTTCAGTATCAAATGCCGGTTGTCCCAACTCTATACCATTGAGGATGAGAATTTTCCCACGAAAAGCTGAACGTACTTTTGACACTTCAAAAAAAGCTTGGAAGATACGTTTTTCGTATGCCGGGTCACCTCTGAACTGGTCAACCTCACAATGGTCAGTAAAAGCAACTGCTCTCAAATCCATAAATTCTGCCTTTTCACAAAAGAAAGTTGCAGAGTGATTTCCGTCAAATGAATTATCTGTATGAACATGCAAATCCACAATATTCTTGTACATAGCAATCCCTCCATATATCTAAAACTATTCTACTACAAATTACCATATGTTTTCAATAAAAAATAGAAAGATATTTAATAAAGTTATTCACTTTTTTGTTATATTGTGATAAAATGTTGTCAATTTAATCTTGGAGGTATTACACATGAGAGGTATTATTACCGTAGTTGGTAAGGATATGGTTGGTATTCTTGCAAAAGTATCAGGCGTTTGTGCTGAAAACAGCGTTAATGTTATTGAAGTGTCACAGTCAATTTTACAGGATATGTTCTGTATGATTATGCTTGTTGATTTAGAAAAAGCAACTGTTCCTTTCACTGACTTTTCTGACAAGGTTACTGCTCTTGGTGAAGAAATGGCACTTTCTATCCACGTTATGCACGAGGATATCTTCAATTCAATGCACAGAATATAATCCGAGGTATTAGTAATGATAAACACACACGATATACTTGAAACAATTAATATGATTCAGGATGAAAATCTTGATATCAGAACAATTACAATGGGTATTTCTCTGCTTGATTGCTGCACAGGTGATGCGAAATCAACTTGCGATAAAATCTATGAGAAGATGACAAGAAAAGCAGAAAATCTCGTTAAAACCGGTGAAGACATTGAAAAGGAATATGGTATTCCTATTATTAACAAAAGAATTTCCGTTACACCGATTTCAATGATTTTAGCATCTGGTAAAGGTGACCCTGTTTTGTATGCAAAAACTCTTGAAAGAGTTGCACAGACTGTTGGTGTCAACTTTATCGGTGGTTATTCTGCACTTGTGCAAAAAGGTTTTGCTGCCGGTGACGAAGCACTTATTCGTAGTATCCCTGAAGCACTTGATGTTACAGAACACATCTGTTCATCAGTTAATATTGGCTCAACTAAGGCAGGTATTAATATGGATGCAGTTAAGCTTATGGGACAGATTATCAAGGAATCTGCAGAAGTTACTGCAAATAAAGGCTGTATCGGTCCTGCAAAGCTCGTTGTATTCTGTAATGCTCCTGAAGACAACCCATTTATGGCAGGTGCTTTCCACGGCGTTGGTGAGCCTGACTGTGTAATCAATGTTGGTGTATCAGGTCCTGGTGTTGTACGTTCAGCAATTTCAAAAATCCCTGATGCTAACATTACAGAAATTGCAGATATGGTTAAACGTACAGCATTTAAGATTACAAGAATGGGTCAATTAGTTGCTTGTGAAGCATCAAAACGACTTGGCGTACCATTTGGTATTGTTGACTTATCTCTTGCTCCTACTCCTGCAATCGGTGACTCAGTTGCATATATTCTTGAGGAAATGGGACTTGAACAGTGTGGTGCACACGGTACTACTGCTTGTCTTGCACTCCTTAATGACGCAGTTAAAAAAGGTGGCGTAATGGCTTCGTCCCACGTTGGTGGACTTTCAGGTGCATTTATTCCTGTTTCTGAAGACGCTGGTATGATAGCAGCAGCTACAAGTGGTGCATTGACTATTGAAAAGCTTGAAGCTATGACCTGCGTATGCTCCGTTGGTCTTGATATGATTATTGTACCCGGTGATACAACTGCAGAAGTTCTCTCAGGTATCATCGCTGACGAGGCTGCAATCGGTATGGTCAATTCAAAGACAACTGCAGTAAGACTTATTCCTGCTATCGGCAAGAATATAGGTGACACTCTTAATTTCGGTGGACTTTTAGGTTATGGTCCTGTTATGAAGTTGAACACTGCATCCCCTGCAAAATTCATTAACCGTGGTGGACGAATCCCTGCTCCATTACAGAGCTTGAAAAACTAACAATTACATAAAAACAAGGGTAGTAACGATATTGTTACTACCCTTTTCGTTTATGCTTCTGTTGTTTCTTCCTTTGGCTCTTTTGTCTTTATTATTTCCGAGTAATTTCGTTTGATGTCAATATAGTCATAGAACTTTTTAACACGAAGGCTTACTTTGAACTCTCGGTTACAATTATCGCAATAAAATACTCCACGGAATGACTGATTCATAAATTTCCATTTCTTTTTTGTCTGCACTTTTCCACCACAGATATCGCAGAAGCAATTAAAGAGATTTTTATCAATCAGGGGGTCATTTTTATCCTTAATTACATAAGGCTTGAATAATAGGCGTAAATAAAAGTCTTCATCGCAGATTTTTATAAAATCACGTATCTTTTGGCTGTCAAACGTCTTTTTAAAACATTCAGCACTCAAAAGGCTATCATCAAGTGCTCTGTGATGTGGGTACTGTTCAGGGTCAATTTCTAAACATTCAGCCGCATAGGAAAGCCCTGCCTGCTGAACATTCTCCATATTGATAAACTGTTGACAATACACCTGCAAATCAACGTATTTTTTAATACAGTTAATTGTATCCTTATGTAAAAAGTGTTTATAATTTGAAAGGAGAGTTCTTATATCGGTATCACCCCAAGTAAGAACTACACTATCTTCCCCTGCCCACTCTTCAAACTCTTTCATAACCTTTGAAAGTGGTTTACCACCACGGATATCGTCATTTGTTATATGAGTCAAATCCTTGATTCTAGAACGCAATTTTTTTGAAACTATAGGTTTAATAAGTTCAGAAAAAGTGCCTACTTCCTGTAGATTTTCGTCAAGCTTAACTGCACCGATTTCAATAATCTCATTCACAAATTTCTGAGCAGACTTCATATAAGCATTATTCCACTCAAGGTCCATAATTATGTAATTCATAAGTCACCTGAATCCACTAATCTATTTTCAACTCATCCTTTGAACAGAAAAACCGAACTCCATCAAAGGTCTTTTTATCCACATCATTTTTATTAATGAATTTGCTTTCAAAACCTATATCCATCAATGGAACTAACACAAAACCTCTTTCCATCATCCTTGGATGTGGTAATATCAATGTTTCTGTGTTTTTACATTCATCACCATACAAAAGCAAGTCAATATCTATAATACGAGGTCCGTTTTTAATAGTTCTTATTCTGCCAAGTCCTGCTTCAATCCCCAATGCTGCACCGAGAAGATTATCCGAATTAAGCTTTGTTTCCACCTCAACACAGATATTTAAAAAGTTGTCCTGCTCATCATATCCCACAGGGTCAGTCTCATAAACATCCGAAACCTGAGTTACCCTTGTCAACGGAAGCAAATTTAATGCAGAAATTGCATTTTGCAGGTTTTCCATTCTGTCACCGATATTTGTACCGATTCCTAAATATGCTTTCATGGTCTTTCCCTTTCAATCTGCACAGCAACATAATTAAAATCTGCTTTTATTGGTGCTTCAGGCTTTTTAAGAGTAAGAATAATTCTATCAATTTTTGAAAATTCGTCAAACAGTGAATCAACAACTCGTTGTGCAACATGTTCAAGCAAATCGTTTTTTTCGCTCTGTGCTATTCTACGGACTGTTTTTATAATTTTTGCATAGCTGACAGTATCGTCAACATTATCCGTCTTACAAGGCAAACTCAAATCCAAAAAAGTTTCAATATCAAATACGAAATTTTGTCCGTCAACCTTTTCTTCAGGATTAACACCGTGATAACAAAAAAGCTTTAAATCTTTAACAATAATTTTATCCATACTAACCTCTCACAACTGCATCAACCATTTTTGCAGCAAGTACATTTTCTTTCACATTATGCACACGGATTATATCCGTTCCACCAGCTATTGCAAGTACATTTGCTGATATTGTGCCATACAACAAATCTTCACCCTGTACATTTGTTGTGTTTTTAACCACGCGTTTCATTGAAAGTGCAGTCAATAATGCAACATCCTTCTGTTTTAACTTATCAATATTTTTTATCAGTTCAATATTATGCTCATGGGACTTGCCAAAACCGATTCCCATATCAAAGCAAAGTTGATTTTTATGAATACCATATTCAAGACATTTATTCAACATAAAATCAAAGAATTCAATAACATCATCGGTAACTGTTGTTGGATATTCGGGAACAGTTACCGCATCCCCACCACCTGTGTGCATAACAACCCAACCACAATTGTATTTTTTAACGAGTTGTGCCATCTTTTCATTAAACATGCCACTGACATCATTGATTATTGATGCACCATTCTGCAAGGCATATTCAGCAACAGACGGATAAAAAGTGTCAACAGACATTACAGCACCGGTTTCATTATAAATTAATGGCAGATAATTTTTTATAATTTCAAGTTCTTCTTTTTCAGTAAGCTCTTTATGGTTAGGACGTGTTGATTGAGCGCCGATATCAATAATATCAGCACCTTCATTGAGCATCTCTTTGACACGGGCAACTGCCTTTTCAGGTGTATTGTATTTTCCACCGTCATAAAAAGAGTCACCCGTTACATTGAGAATACCCATTATATATGTTTTTTTGCATAATTCGAACTCGAAATTTTTACCTGAAAAAATCATTTTAATCCTAAAAGAGTCATTACCTCGGCTCTTGTTCTTGCATCCTTTCTCATACTTCCACGAAGTGCAGATGTCTGTGTTTTTGAACCCGCTGCACGAATTCCACGCATTGTCATACAAAGGTGCTCTGCCTCAACAACAACAGCAACACCCTTGGGATTCATTTCTTTATCAATAAAATCTGCAATCTGTGCTGTAAGTCTCTCCTGTAACTGTGGACGACGAGCATAACTATTAACAATTCTTGCAAGTTTTGAAAGCCCGATAACAAGACCATCATCATTCGGAATATATGCAATATGTGCCTTACCTACAAATGGTAAGAAGTGATGCTCACACATTGAATACATAGGAATATCCCTTACAATAACGATTTCATCACTCTGTCCCTCACGGAACATTTTAAGATGCTTTTCAGGATTTTCTGTAAGTCCCGAAAATATTTCTTCATACATATTTGCAACTCTTTTTGGAGTCTCCACTAAGCCCTCTCTGTCAGGGTCTTCACCAATCGCAATTAAAATTTCTCGAAATGCTCTTTCAATTCTTTCCTTATCCATTACAATCAACCTTCTTTAAAAACTATGGACAAATAGTTGTGTGCATCTATTGTTACATAGTCAACATTATCTTTTCTATATCTTTTCTTACTTTTATCTACAACTGAGAAAATATATTTGAAAAAGCCATTATCATTTTCTAAATCTTTCAAGGCTTTTTCATAATCATTATGGTCAGTAAAGTAAAAAACAACCTCGTTCGAGCCACTTGACAAGAGTTTTACGCTTCTGTTTATATGACTTGAAAATCCATTATAATCATTGACAACAAAGTTGTTCTTTACAAAGTAATTGGCATTGTTTGAAACGCAGTTATTATTCGATGGTGAAAGATTTTTATGGTCACGTGATATGTATTCATCAGTAACATTGAAATAAAAATAACCAATTTCCATTACGTCGTTCAAATCATCCCACGTAGCATCAAGATGATAATTCTCTCCATCGATAGTAACAATATTCCACATATGTGATTCAAGCTCGCCTTTATCATTTGTGGCTTCACCAGTTACAAGATAGTTATCTATCCCAGCTTCATCAAGCAAAATCTGCATAGTTTTTGCATAACCCTCACAAACAGCTTTTCCAGCGATAAGAGTGTTATAAACTGTGTTTCCCATTTTACCCAAGGTAGAAACATCATATTCTGTTTTATTAATAACATAATCGTGTATATACAATTCCTTTTCATAATCAGAATTGTATTTATTGACTTCACTGATAACTTTATCAAGTTCTTTTCTTATTTCACCTTGCATTCGCTGTGATTCTTCTGCAGTAAAACGATATTCAGGGGCAATCATAGTCGCCTTTTCATTAGATGAAAACTCATAGTTATAATCAACCCAGAATATTTCAGGATTATCATAAAGAACGGCAACCATAAGATTTTTAATGTCACTATCTGTTTTTTCGATATATATAGAATCGTCATACTCCGTAAAACCATAGTACAAAGAAACATAGTCATCCTTATCACCATCAGGAAGATTATCATAATAATAGAAACATTTCTCCTTAGTTTTTGCCTTGAATGTTTCTATTTGTGCTTGGGATGGTTTATCTTCCTTAATCCTATATGCTTCAACAATAAAATCAATATTATTTCCTACCAGAGAATACAAAACAAAGAGAGTTGCTGCTAAGAAAGGTAATAGCTTTTTCTTCATAATCATTCACCTGCCACATATGGTGTTGGCATAAATTTTTCGTTAGAATAAGCATAAATCTTCAACTTGTCAATCTTATCAGCATAATCAACTATTGAGATATCTGTTGACGACGAATTGACAAAAGCTTTAAACAATGATTCTGATTTATCTACATATTTTGGTGTTAAAACAGAATTTATAACGTCACATAAAACATATTCAAGTGTATCGTTATCGCTTACCAACAGAAGCTTATATGCTATGTCACCTGAAACTGTTTGTTTTCCAGTATCCAACAATAAATTAAACTCGTGGGATTTATAATCAACTTTATTCTTCACATCAATTGTAATTCCATCAAACCTGGATAAGAACTTTTTGAATTGTGAGTTTTCAAAAACTACATATCTATCTACAGTTGTATTTAGTTGTGCAGAAATATATTCTTTTAAACCTTTTTCGCCATTTTTAGAATAAAACATTGTTAAAGCTGTTTTATCATCAACAACCCTAACATTCATAGTTTTATTTTCAAAATCCATCATAACAAGGAACGGTAAATCAATACTGCCTGCATCATCCTGAACAACAAACAATATATGTGACTTTCCACTCAATTCAGAAACTGAATACTGTCCATCCACAGGCTCCGTTTCATTCTCTTTTGTTTCTGTTTGTTCCTTCTCTACAAGATTATCAAAATTATAATCTATTGAATCCATAAAAATAAAAATTGAACATCCTATCAGTATAACTAAAAAAACTGAAAACGAAATTAGAAAAGGTTTTAATTTTCTCTCTTTTGTCTTTGAAAAGAAACTTTTATTATTCATCTATAAACACCAATAGTATTATCTTATTATATCAGTTTAGTATACCACATATTTCATATATAAACAACACAAAAAAAGAAAAAGTAAAGGGTGTTTTAAAACACCCTTTATTCTGTAAATTGATATTTATTTTTTTCTTTCTCAAAACCTTTAGTACTGTCACTTGCTCTGAAAAAGACTGTAAGAGTCTGCATAATCAGTTTAAAGTCAAGCCATAAACTGTATTTTTCAATATACATAAGGTCAAGAACAAGTTTATCTTTAGGCGAAGTATTATACTTACCAGCTATCTGCGCATATCCAGTAAGACCACCCTTAACTCTCAAACGATATGAGAATTCAGGTAATTCCTCAGTGTATTTATCAACATTCTCCACCATTTCAGGACGAGGACCAACAAGACTCATTTCGCCTTTAAGAATATTAATAAGCTGTGGCAATTCGTCAACACGGAATTTACGAAGATACTTACCAACTCTTGTTATACGGTCATCATCAGTTCTTGCAGAAAGGTTAATGCTTCCTGCTTCCTTCATTGTTCTGAATTTATAAACGTCAAAAAGCTTTCCACCTTTTGTTGCTCTTCTCTGACGGAAAAATACCGCACCACCATCATCGAGTTTGATAAGAAGTGCAATCAAAAGCAATATAGGACCTAAAACAATAAGTCCTGCAAGAGAAACGACAATATCCATTGTTCGCTTAACAAGACGTTGTTCAAAAGTTAAATCTCTGACAACAGCAGATACCATTGGTTTATCGTCAAGTATAGATGATTTTGCACCCAATGTTACAATATCTGTCATTTCAAAGTTGAAATAGATATTCTTTGTTTTTGAGTAGCAGTACTCGGATAATAAAACTCTGTAATTAGAAGGTACATCATACAAAAATACTGTATCACTTCTGTTAATGATGTCAAAAACGTTTTCACTTGTATAATGCACCATATCAACAACTTTATACTGCTTTTTATAGCGCATAATTTTAGGCATTATATTATTCAATGACTCAACTGAGCTTGTAATAACACAACACTTTTCAGGTGGGTTAATTGAGAAGAATACCCACTGTCCAAAATAGGTAAACAAAATAATAAGAGATACCTGAATCACCATAACAAGAAGAAGCAAATGTGGTGATTCATATACAAAGTGGTCATTGTTGTTCTCATTAACATTCATAATGCAAAGCTGCAAATGAGTAACCAAGTCGGTTGCAAGAGTTGCCAGCGATAATGAAGTGATAATTGGTTTGCTCTTTAATCTACCAATTGCATATCCACCATAAACAGAAACAAGAGCAATTTCAAGAACACAGAATGTAACGAGTGTAACACCAGCTGTTCTGGAAAGGTTTAAAAGCCATACATGTTCTGTACCAAGTACAAAGAAAAATGTTGCTCCAAGCAATATATATAACATTGCTTTCAAAATGAAAACAACAGTCTTTTGAAATCGTTGCAATATATTCATAATTGCCTCCATAAAAATGGGATTATACTATATGGTAATTCTACTTAATACTGTACATTTTGTCAATATATAGTAATAATCTGTAATAAAAGTGTCATTTTTGTTATTATGCCTTTTTTCGGAACAATTCCACATTTAACTGAGACAGAATTATACCGATAAAGATAAGCACACAGCCTAAATAACCTCTGCCACTCATTACTTCATTAAGAATTATTGCACCACCGATTGCGCTGAATACTGACTCGGTTGAAAATACTATTGACGCAAAAGTAGGGTCTGCGTCTTTCTGACCAAGAATCTGGCAAGTGTAAGCAACACCTACGGACATTAGCCCACCATATAAAATAGGAATTCCTGCACTCTTAATTGCTACCAAACTGATATCCTCAAGTATCAAAGCACAACTGATGCTTAAAACTCCACACACGAGGAATTGGACAAGGCTGAATTTAAGAGGACTGATATTATTAACATACTTGTCCACAACGAGAATATGACCTGCCCAGAAAAAAGCACCAATAATAAGAACAATATCACCTACGCCAAAAGATAGTTCATTCCCTGTCATGCAAAGGAAAAACAGACCAACAAGAGCAAAAATAGCACCTAAGAATGTGAATATGCTTGTTTTTTTACCCATTACAAATCTTATTAAAGGTACAAGAACAGTATAAATACCTGTTAAAAAACCTGCTTTACCTGCACTTTGTGTTATCTCGACACCATACTGTTGTAAGGTTGATGCGATAAACAAGACAACACCTGCTAAAAGTCCGGGTAATAAAGTCTTTTTAAGGCTTTCCAAATTGAATTTATCCTTTTCAAAAATCAGAATAACCGGAATTAAGGAAAAGAATCCAAGGAAAAATCTTATTCCATTAAATGTGAATGCACCTACAAATTCTGCACCAACTCTTTGTGCAACAAAGGCAAAGCCCCAGATTATTGCTGTTAAAAAAAGCAGAACTGTAGATTTAATTTTTGTTTTCATATGTATTCCTTCTCAAAGTACAAGCCACGGTTTCCCGTGGCTCTATAAATTATATTGCTTTTTTAGAATTTGTTTTATTGAACTTTTTTGACATTAAAACATTGGGTTTTCTGTTCTCATCCCTGACAATCTCAGGCACAGCGTTATCTGTTACACATTCTTTTGTAATGATAACCTTAGAAATTGTGTGGTCTGATGGTGTTTCATACATAATATTCATAAGAACATTTTCCATTATGCCACGAAGACCACGAGCACCTGTTTTCTTTTCAAGTGTGAGTTCAGCAATAGCATTCAATGCATCGTCTGTAAACTCAAGTTCAACATCGTCCATATGGAACAATGCCTTAAATTGTTTTAACAATGCATTTTTAGGCTCTGAAAGGATTCTGATTAAATCCTCTTTTGAAAGCTGTTGCAATGCTGTTATAACAGGAACACGACCAACAAGCTCAGGAATAAGACCAAACTTAACAAGGTCCTGTGCAATTACTTTTGAATAGATATCTTCTTCCTGAAATTGTGCTTTATTCTTTATATCTGCACCAAAGCCAAGTCCCGAATTACCTGCACGCTTCTCAACGATTTTTTCAATACCGTCAAAAGCACCACCACAGATAAAGAGGATATTTGAAGTATCAATCTGTATAAATTCCTGCTGAGGATGTTTTCTTCCACCCTGAGGAGGAACATTTGAAACTGTTCCTTCAAGAATCTTAAGAAGAGCCTGCTGAACACCTTCACCACTTACATCACGAGTAATTGATGGATTTTCACTCTTACGAGCAATCTTATCAATTTCATCAACATAAATGATACCGCATTCTGCTTTTTCAATATCAAAATCAGCAGCTTGAATAAGACGTAAAAGAATGTTTTCAACGTCTTCTCCAACGTATCCCGCTTCTGTTAACGTTGTTGCGTCGGCGATAGCAAATGGAACAGATAGTGTTTTTGCCAATGTCCTTGCCAAAAGAGTTTTTCCAACACCTGTAGGTCCTAAAAGTAAAACGTTGCTTTTTTCAAGTTCAACCTCTTGAGAAACAATATCCGTTTGTTTTTCTTCGGATACTTTTTTTGATTTCTTGGATTTTTTATCTTCAGGAATTGAAAGTATTCTTTTGTAATGGTTATACACGGCAACTGATAAAGTTATTTTAGCTTCATCTTGTCCAATAACATATGAATCCAATACAGCCTTAATCTCGCTTGGCTTTGGAAGTGTTTCAAAACTAAGCTCAGTGCTATCACACTTTACTTCTTTTGGAGTTACAGATTTGTTATACGCATCCGCAATCTCTGTACACATTCCTATACAGCCAGAACAAACGTCAATGGTAAATCCACTAAGCTCTAAGGGAGTAACGCTTGAACTTTTGTTGCCACATAAAGAGCATGTTTTTGAATTATTCGCCATCAGTTGGCTCCTTTAACGTTTTTCAATTACTTTGTCAATGAGACCATATGCCAATGCTTCGTTAGCA
>JAZNJX010000098.1:0-71978 GCA_045578245.1 Candidatus Fimenecus sp.
TACTACACAATTAAAGAAGCGAAGAAAAATAAATTTTAACAGCGCACTTACTCACCACCAAAGGTGTAAGTGTTAAAAATGAGAGGTAATACGGATGTCCGCATTACCTCTTTTTTTGTGTCCTTAGTAAGCCTGCTCTAATCCTACGGTTTATTTTTTAGATGTATTTCAATCTTTCATATTCCTCATCAGTGATTTCAACTACACCGCCATGCTTGAAGCCATAAGGGAAAGAAACTAACTCAGGGCAGCGTGTAACATTCATATCACCTGGTTTTGATGAGATAAAAGGCACATATCCCATTTTCTCTTTTTCACAACCGAAGAAGTCAAAAAGAACACACCATCTTCCATCGGGAAGAGTATAACTTGTTCCTGCTTCATATGCCCAAGCTTTCTCAACATCGTTTGTCATATACTCTTCAAACTTTTCGTCGTGTTTATATGGGCCATAAAGATTATCGGATGTAGCGTGCATATTCATTGACGGATTGTGTGCGTTCTTATAGAACATATGATAAATACCGTCGATTTTTCGAATATGCGTATCAAGGATTTCATTATCTTTTGTAAAGAACAGTTTTGGCTCTGAAAATGTTTCAAAGTCCTTTGTTACAGAACAATAAATTGACATATGCTTGTAATCGTCTTCTTTGACAGTTGAGCCCCAATGGATGAGGTATTCGTCATGGATTTCATCATAGAAAACCTCAGGAGCCCACATGCAACCAAAATCGTCACGACCAAAATACACTAGTTTTTCTTCACTAAAATTCACAAGGTCATCTGTTTTCCACATACGAAGACATTTGCTGCCTGTACGGTTGATATTTGACCAGTCAAGCTGCCAGTTTTCATCATAACGATTAGCAACACACAAGTCGGTTGTAAGAATTACAAAGCCACCTGTTTTAAGTCGGACAATTTCAATATCACGACAACCTTTTTCGCCTAATTCTGCTGTGAGAATAGGGTTGCCATTGTTTACTTGTTCCCAGTTGAGTCCGTCACGGCTGATGCCGAAATATACCTGTTCTCCATCGGGTGTGTATTTTTCTTTAAAGTGTGTAAATAAATATGCCATATTATATCTCCAATGTTGCAAGGCCACCTTCGGACGTTTCACGATATGCTGCATGAATATCCATACCAGTCTTTTTCATTGTTGTAATAACATTATCAAGTGAAATTTTTCTGGTTTCGCTTAAGAAACTTGCAAGATTAACTGCGTTGATTGCTCTCATTGCTGCAACAGCATTTCTTTCAATACAAGGAATTTGCACAAGGCCACATATTGGGTCGCAAGTAAGTCCTAAATGGTGTTCGATTGCAATCTCAGCCGCATACTCAATCTTTCCTCTCTTAAGACCAAAAAGTTCACCTAACGCAGCCGATGCCATAGCACAAGCAGTACCGATTTCAGCCTGACAACCACATTCTGCACCTGAGATGGATGCATTTGTTTTAATAAGATTACCAATAAGTCCACCTGTTGCAAGTGCTTGTAAAATCTGACGGTCAGTAAAGCCGTGTTTTAACTGCATATAATAAAGTACAGCAGGAACAACACCTGACGCACCACAGGTTGGCGCAGTTACAATTTTGCCACCGGATGCATTTTGCTCACTTACAGCAAAGGCATAAGAGCAAACTTCTCTGTTTTCCCGGGTTTCGGCACTTTCACCGATATGTTCCATATTATAAAGATATTTTGCTTTTTTCTGAACATCAAGACCACCGGGGAGAACACCCTCGTCTTCAATACCTTTTTCAACAGCTGATTTCATGGTTTTCCACACATCAGCAAGGTAATCCCAGATGTATTCACCCTCAACCTCATTAACATATTGCCAGAGTCTGTATTTTTTCTCCTTACAGTATGCTTTAATGTCTTTAAATGTGCTTAATTTATAAACAATAGGTTCTTTCGCTGATGAACTGCCTTCAAACTCGATTCTGCCGCCACCAACGCTGAAAACACGAATAAAGTCAACTTGTTCACCATTTTTGTATGCAAATAAATCCATTGTGTTAGGATGTTCAATATCTGTTTTTAGATAGTCGAATTCAACCTTGCAAGGAACAGGTGCCAATGTGTTTTCTATAACGGAATCAGTACAGTGGCCTTTACCTGTTTTTGCAAGAGAACCGTAAAGAATCGCTTTGAATTCATCCGCATTAGGATTTTTTTCTTTAAAGAGAACACAAGCCTTTTCAGGACCCATTGTGTGTGAACTTGATGGACCTCTGCCTATTCTGTAAAGCTGATTTAAAGACTCCATTCCGTTAAGTGCTTCTCTTTCAGTTTTTGGCTGTTCAGCCTCGAAAAAAACGTCCATTGAAACTTCAAAGAGTTTTGCCATTTTATAAAATTCTTCGGCAGTAGGCACAGCTTCACCGTTTTCCCAAAGAATCACAGTTTGGGTGTCAGTATTAACACGGTCAGCAAGACCTGGCTGTGACATTCCACTCTTTTCACGGAGTTCAGTTATCTTTTTTGAATAAATATCCTTTATCATACTTTCACCTTCACTACAACTTTTCGACAAGTTTTTGGTTTGCTAACAGAGACACCAGGGCAATGCAAATCATTTGGATAAAGCACCATAAAACTACCACTAAAAAGTGTCAATGGCTCTGTTTTGCATTCATAAAACCATACATCATTTTCAGGTTTTGCCTCGGTTTCAGTCTTTTCACAGGAAATAGGTGCAACACCTATGATTTCTTCACCATCAACCATAAATTGTATGTCAATATATTTCTTGTGTGCTTCAGAAACTGTCTTGTCCGGGTCGGTTTCATAAGCTTGTACCATATAGAAAATATTATCTCCGTCAAGTTCATATCTACCCAATTCTATTTGAGAAAAATCGGTTTTTGCAAGGAACTCAAGGGCTGTATAAACTCTGTCAAGACCTTCATAGTTTTTGATGTTTTCCAAAGTGTCGAAAATCATAGTTTTCACCTTTTCCAAAAGTTGATTTTATAATGTCATTATATCATTACAATATGGCATTTTCAAGGGAAACAAGACAAAAAAGAAACCCCTATTTTCATAGGGGTAGTCACTGCTTTATCAGATATATTTCTTTGTGATTTCCTGCATCTGGGTCCACTTGCGTTCCATATCTTTAACAAGTTCAAACTGTGTACGGCAACGGTCAAGGTTGTGCTCAGGATAACTAACTTGGAAATAAATATCACCATTAAGATAGTCAGTAAGGAATCGGATTCCACATTCGTAAGTCATCATTTTTGCACCCATAGGAAGCAATTCCTTCTCAAGGGTTGTCAAGGCGTCCTTTGCACTGCCAAGATAACCCTTAACATAAGCTTCATAAAGTGAAAGGCTAAGGCTTACCTTTGAAAGGTCTTTTTCATCCTCGGCTGCAGTGTTAGCACCAAAACGGATACTGTCACCAAAATCGTAAAGTGAAAGACCTGGCATAACAGTATCAAGGTCAATAATGCAGATACCCTTGTTAGTAATGTTATCAAAGAGAATATTGTTAAGTTTGGTGTCGTTATGGGTAACCCTCAATGGGAGTTTACCTTCGTCGATTAAATCAACAAGAACATGAGTTTCTTCTTCGTGGCTTAATGCAAATTCAACTTCGTCCTTTACAGTGTCCAGTCTTCCAGAACGGTTTTCTTTAATTGCTTTTTTAAGATTTTCGAAACGAGAAACTGTGTTGTGGAATTTCTCAATTGTTTCAAAAAGAGTTGAGCCATCAAAGTCAGAGAGGATTTTTTGAAATTCACCAAAAGCAACACCCGCATTACTGAAAACCTGTTCGTCATCAATGGAATTACAAGTATAAACATCCTCTATGTATTTATAAACTCTCCAACATTGATTTTTTTCGTCAATATAGAAGTATTTGCCATCTTTACAAGGAAGGAAATTGAGTGTTCCACGGTCAGCCCAAGGAATTTTCATTTCTTCGTTCTTTTTACGGATATGGCTTGTAACTGCAACAATGTTATCCATAAGACCCTGAGGATTTTTGAAAGCTTCAGTATTAATCATCTGGAGAACATATTTCGCAACCTCACCATTTTCTTCAAAAATTAAAGTAAATGTGCTGTTTACATGTCCGTTATTGATTTTTTCATATCCTGTAAATGTTCCATCAAGTGAAAACATACTACAGATTTTTTCTAAGTCAAAAGGAAAGTTTGACAAAAGAAACACCCCATTATAACAAAATAATGCTGACTTTTTGTCAGCACAGGGAAAATAACCACACTAATTATACATCTTTTGTCAAATTAAGTCAATATGCACTTTATAATAAGAAGATGGCTGTATTTTATTGAAAAAGACTCTTTACATAAAGGTTATTTTAATGTAAAATATACTAAATATGGTAAA
This sequence comes from Candidatus Fimenecus sp., assembly GCA_045578245.1. Classification (GTDB taxonomy): domain Bacteria; phylum Bacillota; class Clostridia; order Oscillospirales; family Acutalibacteraceae; genus Fimenecus. The sequence goes on from JAZNJX010000098.1 coordinate 4,379, forward strand.
CGGAAAATAGTGTTTACCGTGGAGGTGTTTTATTATGGAACCAAAGTATAAAAGAGTGCTTTTAAAAGTTAGTGGTGAAGTTCTTGCTGGGGACAAGAAACACGGCTTTGATTTTGACACAGTAAACAGCGTTTGTTCTGCAGTAAAAGAAATGGCAGATATGGGTGCTGAAATTGCTATCGTTGTTGGTGGTGGTAACTTCTGGAGAGGACGTAGCAGTGGTGATATGGACAGAACAAGAGCTGACCATATCGGTATGCTTGCAACTGTAATGAACTCATTAGCACTTGCTGATTCACTTGAACAGTTAGGTGTTATTGTAAGAGTTCAGACTGCTATTGAAATGAATAAAATTGCTGAGCCATACATCAGCCATCGTGCAAAGCGTCATCTTGAAAAGGGCAGAGTTGTTATCTTCGGTTGTGGAACTGGTAACCCATTCTTCTCAACTGATACAGCAGCGGCTCTTCGTGCAGCAGAAATCGATGCTGACATTATTTTCAAGGCAACAAATGTTGACGGCGTTTACGATAAAGACCCTAACCGTTTTGATGATGCAATCAAGTACGATGTAATCACACATCAGGATATTTTGAGCAAAGGCCTTGCAGTTATGGATAGTACAGCTGCTTCTCTTTGCCGTGATAATAAAATTCCACTTCTTGTTTTCAATCTTCAGCAGCCTGAAAATATGATTAAGGCTCTTAAGGGTGAAACAGTTGGTACACTCGTTGTAGACGAAAAATAATCTTTAAGGAGAGTTACTATGAATACAGTTTTTGACGCAATGAAAGAAAAAATGAACAAGACTATTATGGCTCTTGAAAAAGAGTTTGCAGGTATGAAAGCAGGTCGTGCTACTCCTGCAGTTCTTGATAAAATTTCAGTTGATTATTACGGTGTTCCAACACCAATTCAGCAAATGGCTGCTGTTTCAGTAAGTGAAGGACGTAATCTTATTATTCAGCCTTGGGACGTTTCAACAATCAATCCGATTTCAAAGGCTATTCAGGCTTCTGACCTTGGCATTACTCCAATGAATGATGGTAAGGTTATTCGTCTTACATTCCCACCTCTTACAGAGGAACGCAGAAAGATGCTTTGTAAGGATGTAAGCAAAACTGCTGAAGAATCAAAGGTTGCAATCCGTTCAATCCGCCGTGATGCAATTGATAAGATTAAAGCAATGAAGAAAAACAGCGAAATTACTGAAGATGACCAGAAGAATGCAGAAACAAAAATTCAGAAAATTACTGATGAATTTATAAAAGAAATCGACAGTATCGCTGATAAGAAAGAAAAAGAAATTATGGAGATATAAACAAATCTAAGGGCGGTGTAATACCGCCTTGATTTGCTTATTTTTGAAATTATGGATAAGAAAAACATTCCACAATTCTCTGTTTTACCAAAGCATATCGGTATAATTATGGACGGTAATGGCAGATGGGCAAAGCAGAGAAATTTACCAAGATATAAGGGCCATATTGAGGGTGCGAAAACATTTCGTAGAATAGGCGAGTTTGCAGCTGATGTTGGTGTTAAATGCCTTACTTTCTATGCTTTTTCAACCGAAAACTGGAAAAGACCTCAAGAAGAGGTTGATGCTATTATGCAACTCTTCCGTGAATATCTTATTGAAGCAGACGAAAGAACTGAAGAGAATAAGGAAAAAGGTATAACCTTAAGATTTATTGGTGACCGAACAGGAATTCCTGAGGATATTCAGGCTTTAATGGAGCATATTGAAAATGTAAGTAAATATGAAACTAAAGTTGTCTTGAATCTTGCGGTGAATTATGGTGGTCGTCACGAAATCACACAGGGTGTACAAGCTATTGCTCAAAAAGTAGCAAGTGGTGAGATTTCTCCTAGTGACATAACAGAAGAAATGATTTCACAAAGTCTTTATACAAAAAATATTCCTGACCCTGATTTGATTATCAGACCAAGCGGCGAATACAGGTTGTCCAATTTCTTAACATGGCAGTCAGCATATTCAGAATTCTGGTTTTCAAATGTATTGTGGCCGGATTTCACAGAGGAACACTTTTGTGAAGCATTGAGGGAATTTGAAAAACGCAACAGAAGATTTGGTGGAGTTTGAGGAAATATCAAATCAATTTGAAAGAGGATACTTTATGGCAAAAAGAATAGTATTTGGCCTTTTATGGACAGCGATAGGAATTTCAGCTCTTGTGTTTATGCACACGTGGTTTTTCCTTGTTTTTGCAATGTTTTTGTGCTTTATGGCTACCTATGAACTCAATCGTTCAATAGGTCTTAAAAACAAACCAATAATGATTTTGAGTCTTGTTGTTTCAACGATTTTCCCAATTTACTATGAGTATGGGCATTTGCTGGGACAATTTGAAGTGTTTAATTTGAAAGCAGAATATCTTATAACGGCATATGTTTTAGCACTCTGCTTCTTTATGCTTCATAATCACGAAAACACAAAATTCTCCGATGTCTCCTTTGTGGTTATGTCATCACTCTTCATGCCATTCTCATTTACAAGACTTATGTATTTCAGAGATATTGCGTTGCACCATCCAGGTAAGGGATATACAAATGCACACGGAATATTCTTGATTCTCTTCATCCTTTTCTCTGCTTGTATGACGGATACTTTCGCATACTTTGTGGGTAGTTTCCTTGGAAAACATAAGCTATGTCCGAAAATCAGTCCTAAAAAGACTGTTGAAGGTGCTATCGGTGGTGTGCTTGGTTGTGTTCTTGCAAATGTAATTCTTTATGCAGTTTATGATAATTTTATTTTTGCGACACCAATACACAACTATATTCCGATTGTTATTGCATCTGTCATAACTTCCATTGTGGGTATGTGTGGCGACCTTACAGCATCGCTTATTAAACGCAATTATGGAATAAAGGATTTTGGAAACCTTATCCCCGGTCACGGTGGAATTATGGACCGATTTGACAGCATTATGTTTGTTTCAGCTGCTTTCTATGCAGTATTTAACATCTTTGAGGTGTCGATATAATGACAAAAAATTTAAGTATATTAGGCTCAACCGGTTCAATCGGTACGCAGAGCCTTGAAACAGCAAGAAAGTGCGGTTACTCTGTCTCCGCGCTTTCGGCATATTCTAATGTAGGTTTAATTGAAGAACAAATTCGTGAGTTTAAGCCACAGGTTGCTGCTTTGGTTGACGAAAATGCTGCAAAAGAGCTTAAAAATCGTGTCGCTGATATAGATGTGAAAGTCCTTTCAGGTATTGAGGGCGTCTGCGAATGTGCAATGGTGGAAAGTGCGGATACTGTTATCAACTCAGTTGTTGGTATGGCAGGACTTAAACCTACTCTTTCTGCTATTGAAGCAGATAAAAAGATTGCCCTTGCTAATAAGGAAACTCTCGTTGCAGGTGGTTTGCTTGTTACAACCAATGCAAAGGCAAAGGGTGTGGATATTCTTCCTGTTGACTCTGAACATTCAGCGATTTTCCAGTGCTTACAGGGTCAGCCTACTAACAAGGCATTAAAGAGAATTATCCTTACTGCAAGTGGTGGACCGTTCTTCGGCAAAACAAAGGAAGAACTCGAGAAGGTTACAGTTGCAGATGCACTTAAGCATCCAAACTGGAGTATGGGACAAAAAATAACCATTGACTCTGCTACAATGATGAATAAAGGTCTTGAACTTATAGAGGCTGTTTGGCTCTTTGATGTTCACCCATCAAAAATCGAGATTGTGGTACACAGAGAGAGTATAATTCATTCTGCCGTTGAGTATGATGATAATGCAGTGATTGCGCAGATGGGACTTCCTGATATGAAAATCCCTATTCAGTATGCTCTCACATATCCAGAAAGAATTGAATCTCTTACAGGCGAATTGGATTTAACAAAATTAGGAACTCTTACATTCTATAAGCCCGATTATGAAACATTCAGATGTATGGATATTTGCCGTGAGGCAATCACTCGCGGTGGACTTTATCCTGCATTTGCAAATTCTGCAAACGAACAGGCTAATCTTATGTTCAGAAAAGGTGAAATCGGATTTTTACAGATTGCAGAGTTGGTAGAAAAAGTTATGAACGAAGCACCAAAGGTGGATACATACACGGTGGATGATGTTTATAACGCAGATATTGAAGCAAGAAACTTAGTAATCAAGTATTCAGGAAAGTAGTGATTTTTTGGAAATCTGGTCAAAGGTATGGCCATTTTTAGTGGCAATATTATTCTTTGGACTTTTAATATCAATACATGAGTTGGGTCATTTTACCTTTGCTAAACTTTTCAAGGTCAAGGTCAATGAGTTTGCCCTTGGAATGGGACCTGCAATCTTCAAAAAGAAAAAGGGTGACACAACCTATGCTCTCCGTCTTTTGCCCATTGGTGGCTATGTGAGTATGGAGGGTGAGGATGAAGAAAGCACCGACGAAAATGCCTTTAACAAGAAAAAAGTGTGGCAGAAATTTATTATAGTTGCTGCAGGTGCCATTATGAACTTGATTTTAGGTGTTGTAATTGTAGGCACAATTCTTACAATGGATGATTTGATTGCAACAAATAAGGTGCTTTATTTCAATGATGGTGCAATCAGCCAACAAACAGGACTTAAAGAAAATGACGAGATTCTTTCTATTGACGGAAAAAAAGTGTTGTCAGGTATAGATGTCTCTTTCCTTATGACAAGAAGTGATGACGGCATTTTCGATATGACAGTCCGTCGTGATGGTGAAAAAGTAGAACTTAAAGATGTAACATTCAAGACTACAAAAGAGGGAAAATACACTCACATTGAATATGACTTTGTAATTCTTGGTGTAAAGCCAACAGTTTTAAATGTTATAACAAATTCCTTTAAGCAAACAGCATCAATGGCAAGACTTGTGTGGTTGAGTCTGTTTGACTTGGTGACAGGTCAGTATGGATTAACCGACTTGTCTGGACCAGTGGGTACGGTGAATATAATCGCTGATGTAGCGTCAAGTGCTGTTCAGAGTAAAGAGGGACTTATAGCGACACTTAATATAATGGCTTTTATCACAATCAACATTGGTATTTTCAATCTTATGCCATTACCTGCTCTTGATGGTGGACGACTTTTCTTCTTAGTGATTGAGGGAATTCGCAGAAAGCCTATAAAGCCAAAATATGAGGGCTTTATACATGGCGCAGGACTTGCACTTTTATTGCTTTTAATGTTAGTTGTAACTTTTAATGATATTGTAAATTTAATCAAGAATTAAAGATGGTGTGATTTATGATAGAACGTAGAAAAAGCCGTGTTGTAACGGCGGGAAATGTAAGAATTGGTGGAGATAATCCTATCTCTGTTCAGTCAATGCTCAATGTTATTGCAGAAGATGCTGAGGGAAATGTAAGACAAGCTGTTGAACTTGAAAAAGCAGGTTGTCAGATTATCCGTCTTACTGTGCCAAATAAAGAGGCAGTTAACACTCTTTATGCAGTAAAAAATGCAGTTAAAATTCCTGTTGTTGCAGATATTCATTTTGACTATCGTTGTGCTTTGGAAAGTGTTGCTGCCGGAGTGGATAAAATCAGAATCAACCCAGGTAATATCGGTGATGATGAAAAAGTACGTGCTGTTGCAAATGCATGCAGACTTCATAATGTGCCAATCCGTATTGGTGTAAACTCAGGTTCGCTTGAAAAGAACTTGCTTGCAAAATATGGTTCACCAACACCTGAAGCTATGGCAGAGAGTGCTATGTATCATATTTCGCTTCTTGAAAAATTCGACTTTAATGACATTGTGGTTTCAATTAAGTCGTCAGATGTGCAGAAAATGGTTAAAGCATACCGTCTTGTTGCTGATATGTGTGATTATCCGTTGCATTTGGGAGTTACTGAAGCTGGTACACACAATATGGCTCTTGTAAAATCAAGCATCGGTATTGGCTCACTTCTTCTTGACGGTATTGGTGATACAATCCGTGTTTCAATGACAGCTGACCCTGTAACAGAGGTTAAGGCAGGATATGATATTTTAAAAGCAGCAGGAATTAAGACTGACTGTGCACAGATTGTGTCCTGTCCAACTTGTGGACGAACAAAAATCGACCTTATAGGTCTTGCTGATAAAGTAGAAAAAGCACTTGTAAATTATGACAAACCAATTAAGGTTGCAGTAATGGGTTGTGTTGTTAATGGACCTGGCGAAGCAAAAGAAGCTGACATCGGTGTTGCAGGTGGCGACGGTTGTGGTGTTATTTTTAAACACGGAGAGGTGCTTAAGAAAGTACCTGAAGAAGAAATTGTAACTGAACTTTTAAAAGAAATAGAAAAAATATAACGGTGAATTACATATGGCAGTAGTAAAATCACTTTTTGGTGAGTATTTTGACTGTGCGCAGAATCTTGATATTGCTTATGCAGATATCATTGGATTTTCTGTCTCACAGGAAAAAATGAGTGCAAAACTCACCATTAAGCCTTACAGAAAAATTGAAGAAAACCGTATTGAAGCTCTTGAAAGTCAACTTTCAAGGGCTGTCAATGTTAATATAACCATTGTTTGTGATGAGTCAAGATTAGGTTTCCGTACAGAATTTATGGACCTTGTTGTTGAGATTTTAAGAGATAAAATTGTCGTTGCAAACGGATATTTTAATAATGCAGATTATGAAATCTTTGGCAGGGAACTGAAAGTATCTCTCAAAAAAGGTGGCAAAGATATTCTTCTTTCTGCAAACTGCGATAAGGAAATTGAAAGAATTATCAGGGGTATTTTCGGCGTGGATTATACCGTAACTCTTAATCAGGAAGAGGACTTTAATACGGAAATAGCTCTCGACAGTATGCAGAAAAAGGCTGATGAAGAAATTCGAAGAGAAAAGAATATTCCTGAACCTTCAGCACCTGCTGAGGCAGGCGAGCCAAAACCTCATGTAATCAAAGAGGGCTTCCCACTCTATCTTGAAACACAAAAGCCAATTTACGGAAATCTTATCCGTACTGCAAACTTGCAGAATCTTTGTGATGTTTCAATTGAAAGTGGTGCTGTTGCTGTTTGGGGTGAAGTTTTCAGCCTTGATGTGCGTACAACACGAGATGGTAAGAATAATATTATAAATTTCAACATTACAGATAAAACATATTCATATACAGTAAAGATTTTTGAATCCTGTGCAAATGCAAAAACATTCCTTGGTGCTTTAAGTGAAGGCACAACTGTAATAGTTTATGGTAGAGTAAGCTTTGATAAATATTCAGGTGAGAATATTATTTCAGCAACTGCAGTTAATACTGTTACGCAGATTGAAAAGCAGGATAAAGCAGAGAAAAAACGTGTTGAATTGCATCTTCATACGAATATGTCCGATATGGATGGTATGACTGGTGCTGACAAGCTTGTTAAACGAGCAATTCAGTGGGGACACCCTGCTATTGCTATTACTGACCACGGTAATGTTCAGGGTTATCCTGATGCTATGAAAGGCAAGGGTAAGGATGACATCAAGCTTATTTATGGTGTTGAGGGTTATCTTATTGACGATATTGCCGAGCCTGAAACCTCTTGGGAAAGATTACCAAGATATCATATTATTCTCCTTGTGCAGAATAAAGTTGGTCTCAAAAACTTATATAAACTTGTGTCACTTGCTCATACAACATATTTCCACACAAGACCTTGTATTCCTCGTTCAAAACTTAATGAATTGAGAGAGGGAATTATTCTCGGCTCTGCATGTGAAGCAGGTGAGTTAATTAAAGCAATTCTTCTGGAAAAAAGTGAAGAAGAAATTATAAAGATTGCTGAATATTACGATTATCTTGAAATTCAGCCTGACGGAAACAATCAGTTTATGATTGCTTCCCATTCTGACCCGAATGCTAAGAACCCTGACAGAAATAAAGAATACAATCGCATTAAAACTCTTGAAGACATTCGTGATATTAACCGTAAAATCATTCACCTTGGCGATAAATTAGACAAATTAGTTTGTGCAACAGGTGATGTACATTTTATGGACCCTGAAGATGCAAAATTCCGTGCAATTCTTATGGCAGGTAAAGGCTTTGATGATGCCGACGACCAGGCACCACTTTACTTTAAAACAACTGACGAAATGCTCCAGGAATTCTCATATTTGGGTGAAGATACAGCATATGAAGTTGTTGTTACAAATACAAATAAAATTGCAGATATGATTGAACAGGTAAGGCCAATTCCTGAGGGAACATTCCAACCTTCCATTCCTGGTGCTGAAGACGAACTCCGTCAGATTTGCTGGGACAAGGCAAAAGATTGGTATGGTGACCCTGTTCCTGAGTATGTTGCAGACAGACTTACACGAGAACTCGAATCAATTATCAAACATGGTTTCGCCGTGCTCTATATCATCGCACAGAAACTTGTCTGGGACTCGGAAGCACATGGCTACCATGTTGGTTCCCGAGGTTCAGTTGGTTCATCCTTCGTTGCTACAATGGCAGGTATTTCTGAGGTTAATCCGTTGGCACCTCATTACCGTTGCCCTAAATGTCGTCACAGTGAATTCTTCTTACATGGTGAATATGGTTCAGGTTTCGATATGCCACCAAAGAATTGTCCGCATTGTGATATTCCAATGGTTCGTGACGGACACGAAATTCCGTTCGAAACTTTCCTTGGTTTCCATGGTGATAAGGCTCCCGATATTGACCTTAACTTCTCAGGTGATTATCAGGGTAATGCTCACCGATATACAGAAGAGCTTTTCGGTCGTGACCACGTGTTTAAAGCAGGAACAATCGCAACAGTTGCGGATAAAACTGCTTATGGCTATGTTAAGAAATACCTTGAAGAAAGAGGTAAGGTTGTAACTCGTGCCGAAGAGGATAGATTGACAAAAGGATGTACCGGCATTAAGCGTACAACAGGTCAGCATCCCGGTGGTATGGTTGTTGTTCCCAATGAATTTGATGTTTATGACTTTACTGCAGTTCAATTTCCTGCAAACGATACATCATCCGATATGGAAACAACTCACTTTGACTTCCATTTCTTGCACGATACAATTCTTAAACTTGATATTCTCGGTCATGATGTGCCTACACTTTATAAGCATCTTGAGGATATGACAGGAATTCCTGTTATGGATGTTGATGTTTGTGACCCTAAGATTGTAAGTTTGTGTACAAGCCCTGAAGCGTTGGGACTTACACCTGACGATATCGGTGTTCAAACAGGTACACTCTCAATTCCTGAAATGGGTACGGATTTCGTTCGTGGAATGCTTATGGAAGCACAACCAAAATGCTTCTCCGACCTTTTGCAGATTTCAGGACTTTCACACGGTACTGACGTTTGGTTGGGCAATGCACAGGAGCTTATTAAAGACGGTACTTGTACAATTTCTGATGTTATCGGTACTCGTGATAGTATTATGACTTACCTTATGCATAAGGGACTTGATTCAGGTCTTGCATTTAATATTATGGAAAAAACCCGTAAGGGTATTGTTGCAAAGGTTGGTTTCCCTGAGGGTGCTGAAGAAGCTATGAAAGCTTGTAATGTACCACAGTGGTATATGGATTCTTGTCGTAAAATCAAGTACATGTTCCCTAAGGCTCATGCTGCTGCTTATGTTATTGCTGCTCTTCGCCTTGGCTGGTACAAGATATATAAGCCTACCGAATACTACACAGCATTCTTAACCGTACGTGGTGGCGACCTTGATGCATTAACTGTTGCACAGGGTAGGGAGGCTGTTAAGCGTAAAATGGTTGAACTCCATGGTCCTCTAAATGCAGAGCCAAAGGACCGAAAGCCAATGACAACAAAGGAAAAAGACCAGTTTACTGCTTTACAGGTTGTTAACGAAATGATGGCAAGAGGAGTAGAACTTCTACCTGTTGATATTTATAAATCACGTGCAAGTGTTTATTACATAGAAGACGGAAAAATCAGAATGCCATTCTCTGCCCTTTCTGGCGTTGGTGAAAATGCTGCGAAAGCACTTGTTGAGGGTAGAGATAACAGTGATGGTGTCTTTGTTTCTATTGACGATTTCCAAGCAAAAACAGGTGCATCAAGTGCAGTTGTTACTGCATTAAAAGAAATTGGTGCATTTGCAGATTTACCAGAAACTGCACAAATCTCTTTCTTTGGATTCTGATAATCTTATGAAATATTGTGCTTGACTTATATACTTTATTATGGTAGCATAGTAGCACGCTAAAGCGAATACATAAAAAGGATACTTAGCAAATGAAGAATTATTCTAAAATTACACCCGAGGGAACAAAAGACTATCTTGCAATGGAAAGCCGTGCAATCCGTTGTGCTGAAAAAAGATTGTCAACAGTTTTTAAATCCAAGGGTTATGAAAAGGTAATGACACCTACAATAGAATTTTTTGATGTGTTTAACCGTGAAAGTTCAGGTTATAACCCAGAAGACCTATACAGTTTGACCGATTCTTACGGACGACTTTTAGTACTTCGTCCTGATTCAACCTTGCCTATTGCAAGACTTGTTTCAACACGATTCCAGAATGCTCGTCTTCCACTTCGCCTTTACTATAATCAGAATGTTTTTGTAAGACAGAAGAATCTGACAGGCAGAAACGACGAGGCAACTCAGAGTGGTATTGAGCTTATGGGTGCATATGGACTTCGTGCAGATTTAGAGGTTATCACAACTGCAGTTGAGGCTATTGAAAACTGCACGTCTGCAGATTTCAAACTTGAAATCGGTCACGCAGGTTTCTTTAAAGAGCTTTGCAAAAAACTCAATGTAAGTGATGAGGTTGTAAGTGAAATATATGATTGTGTTGAAAGCAGAAACTTCGTTTCTCTCAACAATATTCTTGATAAAATCGGTAAATCTGAAGTAACAGACTGTATCCGTAATCTTCCTCGTTTCTTCGGTGGACTTGAAATTATTGAAAAAGCAAAATCTATTGATTTAGATGAAGAAGGGCAAAAGAGCCTTGATTACTTAAAGGAATTGTATATACTTTTATGTGATGCTGGTCTTTCGGATAAAATCGTTATCGATTTAAGTCTTGTTAATCGTACAAATTATTATACAGGCATTATCTTTAAAGGATATTTACAAGGTAGTGGTGTTTCCGTTGTTTCAGGTGGTCGTTATGATTGCCTTGGCGCTGAATTCGGTCGCGAAATGCCGTCAACTGGTTTTGGTATTGAAACAGGTGCATTGGCTTCAGTTATGCTTTCACGAAATGAACTTGATGAAGAAAAGCTTCCTGAAATTATCGTTTTTGGTGAGCAGAATTTCATAATCAAAGCTCTTGAATATTCAAAGAAACTCCGTGCGGAGGGTGTTTACTGTGAAAACAGTACCTTCGAAACACTTGAAGAAACAAAAGAATACGCACTTTCAAAGGGAATTAAAAAAGTTTGTATTGTTGGTGAAAAGGTAAGGGAGGAAATCTTATGAAAAAATTAAGAATTGCCCTTACAAAAGGCAGACTTGAAAAGAAGAGCGTTGAACTTTTCCAGAAAATGGGAATTGACTGTGATGAACTTATTAATAAAGGCAGACGCTTAATTCTCAATGCAGGTGACTATGAAGTTGTCCTTGCAAAAGCAGCCGATGTTATTACTTATGTTGAGCATGGTGTTTGCGATATCGGTATCGTTGGTAAGGACACAATCGTAGAAAACGGAAAAAGCTTCTATGAAATGATGGATTTGAACCTTGGTAAATGTGATTTTGCACTTGCAACACAAAAGGGTGTGGACTTTTACGATGGTTTTAATACAAAACGAATTGCAACAAAATATCCAAATATTACAAAGGCATATTTTGAAGGCAAGGGAATGGATATTAAGATTATTAAAATCGAAGGTTCCGTTGAATTAGCTCCACTTCTTAATCTTGCCGATGGTATTGTGGATATCGTCGAAACAGGTACAACACTTAAGGAAAACGGACTTGAAGTAAAAGAAAAGATTATGCCGGTTTCTGCACGAGTAATTGTGAATATGGCAAGTATGAAACTTCGCCGTGAGGAAATTGATAAATTCCTTGAAGAAATAGAAAAAGTTATCCCAAAGGATTGATAGATATGATAAATACCGTTTTTGCAGATGGTAAGGCAGATGTTTGCCTTATCGCACAACTTAAAGAAAGAAGTGGCGAGGTTGACAAAAAAGTAACTCTCGCCGTTACTGACATTCTTGAAAATGTAAAAGCAAATGGAGACAAAGCCGTTCTTGAATATACAATTAAATTTGATGGTAAAGCACCTGAAAATGCCGAAATCTCAAAGGAAGAAATCGAGAATTCGATTAAAGAATGTGACCCATTCTTCATAAAAGCTTTGGAAGATGCTGCCGAGAATATTCGTGATTTCCATGCTCGTCAGAAGCAACAGAGTTGGCTTACAACAAAGGAAAATGGCGTTATTACGGGACAGCGCGTACGTGGACTAGAAAGAGTTGGTATCTATGTGCCAGGAGGCACGGCAGCCTATCCATCAAGCGTACTTATGAATGCTATCCCTGCAAAAATCGCAGGTGTTAAAGAAATTATAATGGTAACCCCTCCTGCAAAGGATGGTAAACCAAACCCTGATATTCTTGCTGCTGCTAAAATTGCAGGAGTTGATAGAGTTTTCTTAATGGGTGGTGCACAGGCTGTTGCAGCATTGGCTTACGGTACAGAAACAGTACCTAAGGTTGATAAAATCGTAGGTCCTGGTAATATTTTTGTTGCTACAGCCAAGAAACTTCTCTATGGTACAGTTGATATTGATATGGTTGCAGGTCCAAGCGAAATCTTGATTGTTGCAGACGAAACTGCAAATCCAAAATTCCTTGCAGCCGACCTTATGAGTCAGGCTGAACATGATGTTCTGGCATCTGCAATTCTCATTACAACAAGTGATAGAATCGCAGAAGAAACAAAGAAAGAACTTGCTCGTCAATGTGCAACACTTTCAAGAAAAGAGATTATCGAAAAATCGCTTAAGGATTACAGTGCAATTATCATCTGTGACAGTATGGACAAGGCTGTGGATTTTGCTAATAAATTAGCACCTGAACACCTTGAAATGTGTGTCCGTAATCCACTTGAATATATCGGCAGAATGGATAATGCAGGTAGCGTTTTCCTTGGTAATTACTCACCTGAACCATTGGGTGACTATTTTGCAGGTCCTAACCATGTTCTTCCAACAAGTGGTACTGCAAGATTCTTTTCCCCTTTGTCAGTTGACAGTTTTATTAAGAAGTCAAGTTTTATTTATTATACAGAAGATGCACTCCGTGAGTGCAAGGATAAAGTTGTTTCTCTTGCAGAAACAGAGGGCTTAACAGCTCATGCAAACTCAATTAAGGTTAGATTTGAGGATTAGTAATGTTTCAATTAAATGAAAAAGTAAAGAATTTAACACCATATGAGCCAATCAGCGGCACTTATGAAATCCGTCTTGATGCTAACGAGTCTTTTCTGACTGTTCCAAAGAACATTGAGAATGAGATGGTCGAAGCACTTAAAACTTCTGCTCTTAATCGTTACCCTGACCCAAATGCTACAAAACTTGTGAAAGGTTTTGCAGATTATTTCAGGGTGGATGCTGATTGTGTAACAGCAGGTAATGGCTCGGATGAAATTATTTCAGTTATAATGAATGCGTTTTTGCAGAAGGGTGACAGGATTTTAACCCTTGAGCCTGATTTCTCAATGTATCGTTTTTATGCTGAAATCGCAGAGTGTGAAAGTGTAAAATATCAGAAAGATGATAATCTTGATGTGAATATAGATGATGTAATTGCACTTGCAAACAGGGAAAATGTAAGAATTGTTATTTTCTCAAATCCTTGTAATCCAACATCAAGAATTGTTACAAAAGATGATGTTAGAAAACTTATAAACAGCACAGATGCTTTTGTTGTCCTTGACGAAGCTTATATGGATTTTGCAGAGGATGAAAGCCTTTTAGGTGAATTCGAGAATTACGATAATCTCATTATTTTAAAGACTTGTTCAAAGGCTCTTGGTTGTGCTGCACTCCGTTTAGGCTTTGCAGTAGCAAATAAGACACTTACAAATGTTATCCGTGCAGTGAAATCTCCATATAATGTAAACTCTGTTTCACAGGCTCTTGGTGAAGTGCTTTTCTCGCATCACGATTACATTGATAACTGTATCGAAACAGTTGTGAATTCACGAAAAGAGCTTTACAACGAAATTCTTAAAATAGAAAACGAAAAGATTGAAAAAATATATGAGACTCATACAAACTTTGTGTTTATGAAAGTTAAGAATGCAAAGGAAATATTTGAGAAGATGAAAGAAAGTAGCATTATCATCCGTAACATGGGTGACTACTTACGAATTACTGCAGGTAGCAAAGAAGAAAATGAAAAAATGCTTGAAACTTTCAAAAAAGTGTTGGAGGAATTAGAATGAGAACTGCAACAATAGCTAGAAAAACAAAAGAAACAGATATTAACTTGACACTCTGTCTTGATGGTGGTGAAGTTAAAGTCTGCACAGGTGTTGGTTTTTTTGACCATATGCTTACAGCATTTGCAACTCATGCTGGTTATGGACTCAATGTAACTTGTAAAGGTGACACAGAGGTCGATTGTCACCATACAGTTGAAGATATCGGAATTGTCCTTGGTCAGGCACTTTTTGAGTGTTTGGGTGACAAATCAAACCTTGTTCGTTATGGTAGCTTCTTTGTACCAATGGATGAGGCACTTGGTTTTTGTGCAGTTGATATCTGCAATCGTGCATACACAGTTTTCGAAGCTGATTTTCCACAGGAAAAATGTGGAGATTTCGATGCTTGTATGTGTGTGGAATTCTTCCGTGCAGTTGCTGACAATGCAAAAATTACTGTTCATCTTCGTGCACCTTATGGCGACAATTCTCACCATATTGCTGAAGCAATTTTCAAGGCATTTGGTCATGCAATGAGTATTGCAACAGAAAAAACAGACAAAACACTTTCAACAAAGGGGACTCTTTAAAATATGATTATTTTTCCGGCAATAGATATAAAAGATAAAGAATGCGTCCGCCTTTATAAAGGTGACTTTGCAACAGCCGGTAAAGTGGCAGACAGTTATATGGAAACTGCACTTAATTTCAAAAAAGCAGGTGCTGAGTGGATACATATGGTAGATTTGAATGGTGCACTTGATGGTGTCCGTATCAATTCCGACATTTTCCTTGATGTTGCAAAAAACAGTGGACTTAAGGTCGAAGTCGGCGGTGGCATCCGTACAATGAAGGATGTTGATTTCTACATTCAGAATGGCATCGAGAGAGTAATTATCGGCTCTGCAGCTCTTAAGAATCCACAGCTTGTAAAAGAAGCTTGTAAGGAATTCGGTGATAGAATCGCAGTTGGAATTGATGCTAAAAACGAGATGGTTGCAACTGAGGGTTGGACGGAAAAAAGTGATATTCACTACATTGACCTTGCAAAAAGAATGGAAGATTTCGGTGTAAAATATATCATCTTTACGGATATCGACTGTGATGGTATGCTTTCAGGTCCAAATCTTGAACAATTAGAAAAACTCAACGACGTGGTTTCATGCAACATTACTGCGAGTGGTGGTATTAAGGATATACAGAATATCATTGACCTCAAAAACGCTAATATGTATGGTGCAATATGCGGTCGATCAATTTACAGTGGCACATTGAATTTAGCTGAGGCTATCAAGGAGTGTGAATAATATGAACCTTGATAAATATTTTGTAAAGGCAGAGTTAATCCCTGCAATTATCCAGGAAGAAAGCACAGGAGAAATCTTAATGCTTGCCTATATGAATAAAGAATCAATGGCAAAAACTCTCGAAACAGGCTACACTTGGTTCTGGAGTCGCTCTCGTCAGGAACTCTGGAACAAAGGTGCAACGTCAGGTCATTTACAGAAGGTTATTTCAATTCATGGGGACTGTGATGACGATACGTTATTAATAAAAGTTGAACAGACAGGTCCTGCTTGTCATACAGGCAGTAAATCTTGTTTTTTTAATAAAATCAAATGAGGGATAAACAATGAACGATACTTTAGTAAATCTTTATGAAACAATCCTTGAAAGAAGAGAGAATAAACAAGAGGGTTCATACACTTGCTATCTTTTTGAAAAAGGACTTGATAAAATCCTTAAAAAAGTCGGTGAGGAATGCTCCGAAACTATAATTGCTGCAAAAAATGGTAATAAGGAAGAGACTGTCGGCGAAATCAGTGACCTTATTTTCCACCTCTTTGTTATGATGGCAAACGAGGGTATTGCAGTAGAAGATGTCATGGCAGAACTCGACAAGAGAAGCAATAAAACAGGAAATTTAAAGACATTCCATCAGGTTGATAAAAATTCATAAGGAGAGAAAGATATGAAAATTTTGTGGATTATCCTTGGACTTTTAGGACTCTTTATTATTGTAACACTTATCCGTGCTGCTTTCTTTAAGGAGAAAAAACAACAGACAGAAAAGCTTCTCCCGGAAATGATTAACATGGAAAAGTACTGTCAGGATTTAAGTGATGCAATTAAAATCAAGACTATTTCAAACTATGACAGAGAACTTGTTGACTGGGCAGAATTTGAAAAGTTCCATGTATTTTTGGAAGAAAGATTCCCATTGGTACATAAAACTATGACACGTACAAAGATTGCAGATGCAAGCCTTGTTTACAAGTGGGAAGGTACAGACCCAAGCCTTGATGGTATTGCAATGCTTGCACATCAGGACGTTGTGCCAATTACTGCTGGTACGGAGCAGGATTGGGAACACGAACCATTCAGCGGTTACAATGACGGTGAGTTTATCTGGGGCAGAGGCGCAATGGATATGAAAA
Source organism: Candidatus Fimenecus sp. (assembly GCA_045578245.1). GTDB lineage: Bacteria > Bacillota > Clostridia > Oscillospirales > Acutalibacteraceae > Fimenecus. The sequence continues at coordinate 21,167 of JAZNJX010000098.1, forward strand.
ATCACCTTATTGCTGTAATGGAATGCATGGAGGAACTTATCAACGAGGGCTTCCGTCCAAAGAGAACAGTTTATATCTGTTTAGGTCACAATGAAGAAGTGGTTGCTGCACCTGACAATGGTGCAAAGCAGATTGCAGCTTATCTCAAAGAACAGGGTGTTCACCTTGAAGCAGTCCTTGATGAAGGTGGAGCAATTCTTCCGGTTAAACTTGGAAAACTCCTTGACATCAACCTTACAGGTGTTGGTATTGCTGAAAAAGGTAGTGTAAACTATAAAGTTAGTGTAAATGCAAAGGGTGGTCACTCATCACAGCCACCTAAGCATACTGCAGTGGGTAAGCTTGCTGATGTAATCAAGGATATTGAAAATCATCAGTTCAAGGCAACAATGCCTGATTATCTCAAACAGCTCATTAAACGAGTTGGTATGAATGCAGGTTATCCTTTGAGAGTAGTCCTTGTAAATGCTCCGATTTTACAGCCACTCATCCTTGCCATTGCGAAAAATATCCCTGCAGCAGCTTCTCTTATCCGTACTTGTACAGCTGTTACAATGGCAGAAGGTAGCCCACAGTTTAATGTTCTTCCTCAGAAGGCAAGTGTAACAGTTAACTTCCGTACAATGCCTGGCGTTACAATTAAGGATGTTGAAAAGCATATCCGTGACAGCGTAAGAAATAAGGATATTGAAGTGGAGTTCCTCGTTGGTAAAGAGTCATCACAGGTTTCTCCAACTGACTCAAAAGCATTCCAGACAATTAAGGAATTAGCAGAAGCACAGAACAGCAAAAATCTTGTTACACCATTCCTTGTAATGGGTGGCACAGATGCTTATAACTATGAGCCTGTATGTGAAAATATTTACAGATTTGCTCCTTTCGTTGCAGATACAAAGCTTCTTCTCTGTACTCATGGTACAAATGAAAGAATCCCAATTGCTTGTTGTGAAGATGCAATTGCATTCTTTAAGAGATATGTACGCAAAATGACCCAAGACTAATTCTTTTTGGCATATTTTCCGTAAAACTGCCTTGCTTTCGACTCGCAGTATACTTGATACAGCTTCGTCTTCGCAAGATTGTTTTACAAAAAATCTGCTTAAAAAAGGAGTAAGGGTCCATATTTTCCGTAAAACTGCTTTGCTTTTGACCAAGGGTATATTTCTTGACAATGAAGCGATAATATGATTTAATAGACTTGTAAGTTTTCTTATTTTTATGAAAATTTAGGAGGAAATTATTATGAAAAAGACAATTTCTATTCTTTTAGCATTGGTAATGGCATTGTCAGTATTTTCTGTAATGGCATTAGCAGAAGAAACACCTGATATAACTTATGAAGTTCTTTCAGAAGAAGAGAAAACTTGTAAAGTTACAGGTGCGAAAGCAGGCACAGTTAATTTAGTAATTCCTGCTGAAATTGATGGATATAAGGTTGTTTATATTGACAATCGCGCTTTCTCATCAAACAAGGAAATTAAGACAGTTCAGATTGCTGATACAGTAGAAAGAATCGGACAATACGTTTTCTCAACAACAGAATTCTATAAAGATGAAGCAAACTGGGAAGATGGTGTTCTTTATGTTGGTAAGTTTGTTATAGTTGCAAAATCAACTCTTGAGGGTGAATATGCAATTAAAGCAGGTACAACTGTAATGGCAGATGGTGCGTTTAGAAGCTGTAAAAAACTTACTAAAATCACAATTCCTGAGGGAATGAAAGCGATAAGCCTTTTGGCATTTAGAGATTGTGAGACATTAGCAGAAGTTGTATTCCCATCGACACTTAAGTCTATTGGCTCATATGCATTTCTTCATTGTACAGCACTTAAAGCTGTAACTCTTCCAGAAAGCTTGGAAAAGATAGGCTCATATTCATTTAATGATTCTGGTCTTACAGATGTTACAATTCCTGCAAGTGTTAAAGAAATTGATAAATATGCTTTTTGCCATTGCGCTGATTTGACAGCAATCAATGTTGCAGAAGCAAATGAAAATTATTCATCAGCATCAGGAATTCTTTACAATAAGGATAAAACAACAGTTGTTTATGTTCCATACAAGGTTGATTATTCAACCTTTGAACTCCCAGAAACAGTAACAACTATTGGTAAAGGTGCTTTTGAGGGCGCAACCTTTGAAGAGTTTGAAATTCCAGAAACTGTAACAACTATTGAGAATGCAGCATTTGAGGGCTGTGCAAATCTTAAAAAAGTTAAGATTCCTGCAAGTGTAACAGAAATTGCTGACAATGCTTTTGCGAAATGTCACGCTCATTTTGTTATCGAGGCACCAGAGGGGTCATATGCATATTCGTATGCATTAGAGAATGGTTACATTTTAAATGGTATCATGGGCGATGTAACAGGTGACGGTAAAGTAACTGCTATCGATGCAAGACAGATATTACAATGTGCTGCTTCGAATGCAGAGTTTTCTCCTGAACAAATTAAGTTAGCAGATTTAAATGGGGATGGAAAAGTTACTGCATTTGATGCGCGCTTAGCACTTCAAGTAGCTGCGAACTCATAATTTTAACGAGTAAAAAAGTAGGGCAGGTGAAAACTTGTCCTACTTTTTTTGTAGTTAAGTTGACAATTGAAAGATAATCGTTTATACTAACTATGATTAATGTATAATGGAGTAGTTTAATGTTGATGAAGTTTTCCGCACCATGCCTTTTAGGGTTGGAAGGATTGGTCGCTCAGGAATTGCGTGATATGGACGCCATAAATGTTGTGGCAAATAATGGTAGAGTTGATTTTGAGGGCGATGAAAGTATTCTTGCTCGTGCAAATATTGGCTCACGTTATAGTGAAAGAATATTAATTCGAATGGGTGAGTTTAAGGCAGTAACCTTTGAACAACTTTTTCAAGGAGTAAAGAAAATACCTTGGGAAAAATGGATTTCTAAAACAGATGCTTTCCCTGTAAAAGGATATTCACTTAATTCAAAGCTTTTTTCCGTAAGTGACTGTCAGGCAATTATTAAAAAAGCAGTTGTTGAAAGACTTAAAGAAAAATATAAAATATCTTGGTTTGAGGAAACAGGACCTATTCATCAGATTCAGTTTTCAATAATGAAAGATGTTGTTACTGTATTTATTGATACATCCGGTGTGGGATTGCACAAGAGAGGTTATCGACCTGTTGCGAATTCAGCTCCGATTAAAGAAACCCTTGCGGCAGCAATGGCTGACCTTGCAAGACTTCGTCATTATCACACACTTTATGATGTGTGTTGTGGTTCAGGCACAATTCTTATTGAGGGTGCTATGAAAGCACTTAATATTGCACCCGGACTTAAACGGTCCTTTATCTCTGAAAGATTTGAGAATATCGATTCTAAATTCTGGCAACAGGAAAGAATGAGAGCTGCTGATATGGTTATTCAGGATGCTGATTTTATGGCTTATGGCTCCGATATTGATTTCCGTGCTCTTGAGGTTGCAAGAGAAAATGCAAGACGTGCCGGAGTAGGAATGAAAATCGACCTTTCAAAAAGAGATTTAAAAGATTTTACAAGAAAAAGTGAGAAAGGCACTGTCATTTGCAACCCACCTTATGGTGAGCGAATGTTAGATATAAAAGCAGCCGAGGATATTTACAAAACAATGGGGAACATCTTTACTCCTGAAAGAGGTTGGGCATACTATATTATAAGTCCCGACGAGGAATTTGAAAAAGTCTTTGGCAGAAAAGCAGACAAAAGACGTAAACTATATAACGGTATGATAAAATGCCAGTTATATATGTATTACAAGTAATTAGGAGAACGATATGAAACACATTTTTATAGTTAACCCTGTTTCGGGTAAAGGAAAAAATGCGAAAAATTATATCCCTACAATTGAAAAGTATATTAAAGAAAAAAATCTTAATGCGGATATTTATGTAACAAGTGCAAGCCGTGACGGTATGCGTTATGTTGAGGAAGTTGCAAAAAAAGGTGAACCGGTAAGATTCTATTCTTGTGGGGGAGATGGAACTCTCTACGAAATCGTAAACGGATGCTATAAATATCCAAATTGTGAAGTTGCAAATATTCCATTAGGCTCAGGTAATGATTTTAGCCGCCTTTTCGGTAGAAATACAAATATTGACGACCATGTAAATGGTGTTCCTGTAAAACTTGACCTTATTGAAACAGATGGTCAGGTTGCAATTAATGAATGTGCAATGGGTATCGACTCTGAAGTTTGTGCAAGACAAGTTAAGTATAAGCAGTTGCCATTAGTTAATGGTGAGTTGGCATATACTCTTTCCGCACTTCGTTGTGTTGTTTTCAGTAAGGTTAATAATAAATTCAGAATAACAATCGACCACGACAAGGTTTATGAGGATGATTTCCTTTTCTGCTATATCGGAAATTCACGATGGTATGGTGGTGGATATATGGCGGCGCCGGGTGCTATGCCTAACGATGGTCTTATTGACTGTGTTATGGTAAGATACACAAAGGAAATTGCTAAAAAAGGTCCTCTTGGTTTACTTCCACTTTTGGATAAATATAAGAATGGCGAACACCTTAATTGGGACTTTACAAAACTTGTTCATTGTAAGCATGTTAAGATTGAGAGTCAGAACCCTGCAGCAGTTAATGTTGATGGTGAATGTGCTTATGTTACAGAACGTGAGTTCCAACTTTTAGAGGGTGCAATTACATTTATTGTGCCTCGTGGCTCAAAATTTCTTGAATTGATATAGTAAAAAACAGGATGGTGGATGAGGAAAGTCTTATCCACCATTTTTTAGAGGATAATGCAAGGTGTATAATTTTTTTGTTAATGAAAATCAGAGATTAAACGATAAATACGTGATAAAAGATTCGGATTTTAACCACATAAAAAATGTGCTTAGAATGACTGTTGGTGACACTTTTCTTGTGAGTGATAATGGTGTCAGCAACCTTTGTGAAATTGAAGGATTTGAAAGTGAATCTGTAATAGCAAGGATAATTGAGGAGAATTATAACGACACGAGTCTTCCAATCAGTATTTATCTTTTCCAAGGGCTTCCCAAAGGGGATAAAATGGAATTGATTATTCAAAAAACTGTGGAATTAGGTGTCGAGAGTGTAATTCCTGTGGAAATGAATCGTTGTGTTGTGAAACTTGATGATAAGAAAAAGAGAAGCAAGGTTTCTCGTTGGCAATCTATTTCCGAAAGCGCAGCAAAGCAGAGTAAATGCAATAAAATTCCAGAGATTACGGATGTGCTTACATACAAACAGGCGTTGGAAAAAGCAAAAGAACTTGATTTGCTTTTAGTTCCTTATGAAAGCAAAAACGGAATGGAAGATACAAAAGAGGCACTTTCACAAATCAAAAAAGGTATGTCCGTAGGTATCCTAATCGGTCCAGAGGGCGGATTTGACGAGAAAGAAATTGAACTTGCAACAGAAAACGGAGGAAAGACCGTATCCTTAGGCAAGAGAATTCTCCGTACCGAAACTGCTGCAATCACATCTGTTGGAATGTGTATGCTGCATGCTGAAATGTTTTTGGGTGAGGAATAATGAAGCAATTACCAGTTGAATTTCAGGAAAGAATGAGAAAGCTTTTGGGTGATGAATACCAAAAGTTTATAGAATCTTATGACGAAAAACCTGTAAGAGCATTTCGTGTAAATACGGACAAGATTTCACTTGAGGATTTTGAAAAAATCAACCCATTCTCAACAGAGAGAATTCCATATGTTGAAAACGGTTTTTATTTTGATTACGATGGTATTGGCAACCACCCATATCACCATGCAGGTATGATTTATATTCAGGAACCAGCTGCAATGGTGCCTGTTGAGAGTATAGATATTCAACCTGATTGGAAAATTCTTGATTTGTGTGCAGCCCCTGGTGGGAAGAGTAGCCAGATTAAGAATAAGTTGGGGGAAGATGGCGTTCTTGTATCCAATGAAATTGTTCCGTCAAGATGTAAGATTTTGACAGGCAATATAGAGCGAATGGGCTTCAGAAATGTTGTAACAACTTGCATGCATCCACAGAAACTACAAAAGGTTTTTCCAAAAACATTTGATATGATTATGGTTGATGCACCTTGTTCAGGAGAGGGAATGTTCCGTAAAGAAGAAGTTGCAATTGACGAGTGGACTCCTGAAAATGTGAAAATGTGTGCAGAGCGCCAGGAAGAGATTTTGGATTGTGCAGTGAAAATGCTTAAAGACGGTGGATATATTGTTTATTCAACCTGCACTTTCTCCCTTGAAGAAAACGAAATGACGGTTGATACCTTTTTACAACATCACCCTGATTTTGAGTTGATTCCAACAACACAAAGAGTGACAGAAAATACTGTTGACGGAATTAACTTTGAGGGTTGTAATTGTAAAAATCTTGATTTTACAAGACGATGCTACCCACACAAAACAAAGGGTGAAGGACAATTTGTAGCAGTGCTTCACAATACTTTAGAAGACTATACAAGTAATGTATCATCAATAAATATAGAAAAAATTGATAAAGCTGTTACAGATTTCCTTGACGACACACTATCCACGTATGATAAAAACAATGTGATTATGTATAAAGGAAATCCCGTTTACTTTACACCTCGTTTCCCGGTTGCTAAAGGTACTGCCTTTTCCTGTGGTGTGACAATCGGTGAAATTCGCAAAAATTATATTCAGCCACATCACCAATTTTTTATGGCTATGGGTACAGATTTTAAACGAAAAATTGAACTTTCGGCTGGTAGTGATGAAATAAAGAAATATCTTCATGGTGAAGAGCTTGAAACCGACTGCAAAAATGGTTGGGCAGTAGTAATGGTTGACGGATGCACAGTGGGTGGTGTAAAGGTATCAAACGGCAGAGCAAAAAACCACTATCCAAAAGGCCTCAGGACAAAATAAAATTATTTTTTCGCAATACCGCGTGTCTTTCAGCTCGCGGTATTTACTTTTGTGATATTATATTTTATTCTTCTCATTCACCTTGACAAACCTCTAAAACATTTGTATAATAACCCTTGCAAATTTAATATGCTGCTATGGCTCAGGTGGCAGAGCACGTCCTTGGTAAGGACGAGGTCACCGGTTCGAATCCGGTTAGCAGCTCCAACTGAAAAACCGTTGAAACCCTTGTAAATAAAGGATTTTAGCGGTTTTTTGTGTTTTATATGTTATTTCTTTTAAATACCTCTTTTAAATTTAAAACGATTTAAAACGGTGTGAAATTGTTTAGGTTGCAAACATAATTACAAACATTTTTGCAAGAAAAAAGCTCACTTTTTACAGTGAGCTTAACTTTTTAAACGGATAATTTTTTCATTTCTTCCTGTAAATCTTTGATTTCAAAATGCTCATAATAATTTACGGTAGTTGAATAATCTTCGTGTCCCATAATTTCTTGTAATACTTCAGCCTTCATACCCGACTTGGAAGCAAGTGAAGCGAAAGTGTGTCTTGTGCTATAAGGTGTTAATCTTGGTGGATGCTCTTTTGAAAACTTTTCTTCACCTTCAGGCAGTTCCAGTATACCTAATTCCAATAGTAATGGATAAAAGTTTCTTGAACGAAAATTTTTCAAATCATATTTCTTTCCTTTTGAATTTGAAATCAGCGGAGAATTTAGTTCAACAACTTTTTTGCTACGAGCTTCTTTATACCATTGTTCAATATATGGTCTGATGAAAGGATGTATAGGAACTTTGCGATTCATTCCTGCTTCTGTTTTGCTACCACCAACAATATACCCTTCTTCAAGATTTACATTATCAGTGGTTACAGCAAAAAGTTCGTTAGGCCTGAACCCGGTGTAAATAAAAGTTAAAATAATTCTTGCAGTTTCCTCTTTATCATTATCTTTTAAAAGTTTTATTTCTTCATCGGTGAAAATAGACTTTTCTTTTTGCTGTGCTTTGGGTAACACAAGGAACTGGGCATAGTTTTTATTAAGCAGGTCATATTCCATAGCTTTTTTACAAAGCTGGCTACAAAGTTGTTTTACTTTGTCACACTGGTCTCTTGAATATTTTTCTGCACAAAGGTCAATGCATTCTTGAAAGTGCACTGTGCGTAATTCTCTAACTTTCATATTTGCAATTGATTGCAAATATTTCCATGCAGTTTTATATCCCTGCTCACCTGATGCAGATAATTCTCTGAAATGAACATCTGACCATTCGCCATAAAGTTTTTGTAGAGTATATGTATTTCTATCACTGATACCATTTATCTGTGCCTCAAGGATTGCTTTTTTCGCCTCAGTTTCCGTTGCAAAAGAACCGATGAATATTCGCTTTTTATTAACAGTAATTGAAGCTGACCACGGCCGTGACTTTCTTCCCTTTTGTTTATAGATGCTTCCCTCACCGTTTGCTCTTTTTTTAGAACGCGGGTCTGCAATTTGTTTTCTGCCACACCATTGACAGAATAGAGCATCATCGGGAATTTCCTTTTTACACTTTTTGCAAAGCATTATATCACTCCTTTTGGGCATAAAAATGCCCGAGACTTGATTTTTCAGTCCGGGTGTGATACAATATAACCGCTTTGGAGAGCCGGTTTGTTTGTATCACACTCAGACCGTATATGAACCGTTCATCTGCGCCAAAAGATGGGCGGTTTTTATTTTTAAATCCAATTTTGCATATATGAACTACAAATTTCATCGATAGTCATTGAATAATCATAATACTCAAAACTATCCTTTTTAGGCCTAAAGACATAGCCTTTTTCTTTCTTTTTATATAAATCTTGCAATTTGCTATCAATACAAGTATCAAAACATGAATATGGTGCAGGATTTGTATAAAATTTACTGTTTTTTGCTTTTTCTAAAAATTCCATTGCTTCATCTAATTTGTTTTGCTTTCTTAAACAGGTTGCTATTTCGACATATCCAGCAGGTAATTGTGGTTGTAGTTCAATTGATTTTTTATAAAAACTTATTGCTTTTTCAAAATCATGACACTGTTCATACAGAGAACCTAGAGAAGTGTTAATACTATTAAAGAAAACAGCGTTTTCATTTAATTCAAAGCATTTTTCATAATGATGAATAGCTAATATACGATATTTAGCACCCCAAAATTCGTAGATGCGAGCACATTCCCATTGAGATGCAAAATTGTTGATATCGTAGCAATCCTTTAAAATTTTACATTGTTGCTCTGTTTCCGTTCTGCGAAGTTTTTTATATTCTTCAGCGGTAAATGGTGGACCGTGTCCAATAATATCATCAAATGATGAATTAACAGAAACAGATACTTCAAGAGGAAGTTCGATAGTTTCTTCTGCAATAACTTCTTGTTCAATCGATTCAGCAGGAATTTGAATTATTTTATTGTTATTCGTTTCTAATGTTGTTTGTATTATCTTATTCTTTTCTTGTTTATCTTTTTTCTCATTTTCTCGTTCTTGTTTAAGCTTTTCAGCATTCCTTTCCATTTCAGCGGACTTTTCCTTTATATATTTTTTTATTGCGGGAAAAACATCATACTGCAAAAAGGGGATAAAGGTATCAACAATCCAATTAAATAGTAACGGAATAAGTTGACACAATATCCAGATAGGTAATGCTATTGGAAAAAAAAGAATAAATAAAAATGTCTTCATACTTTAACCGACCTTAAAACTTTGCTCTTAATTCGACTACCTTTCCAAGAATTTGGACAGGTAGTTTTTCTATTTGTTCATTTGTATAGGTCATAACATCGTAAGCGGGGTTGCTTGGAATAAGATTTATACCGCCGTTGAATTTCTGTACCTTTTTAATTGTAGCTTCGTCACCGTTTACAAGAACAATAGCAATCTCTCCGTTCTCAACATCTGGCTGTTTGCGAACTATAACAACATCACCATCGCTGATTTTAGGCTCCATACTGTCACCCTTAATCTGCAAACCAAAGAATTCGCCCTGATGTGCCATATCCTCACTAATTTCTTCATAATCAATTATGTATTCAACTGCATCCATTGGAATACCAGCACGAACTAAACCGAGAACGGGAACCTTGACAGCGGATTTTTTACTGAAATCTTTTCTATATGAATCATAACCAGCTATTACACCAGGTGTAATTTTTAAAATTTGGGACAACAATGCGATTTTATCTCGACCCATATTTGCAATATTACCTGATTCCCACCGTGAAACAGTTGCTTCACTTACTCCAACATAGTCTGCGACCTGCTTCATTGTCAATTTTAGTTCTTTTCTTCTGCTTCGAAGCAACTCATTTGTATTCACTTTTTTCACCTCTTATTATGTATTGTAATCGTATTATAACTATTTTTTTGCGAAAATGCAAGTTTTTTTGAAGAAAAAAGAAAAAACTTGCGAAAATGTATTGACAAGGCAAAATTGATTTGATATTATTAACTTACGGAAACGCAAGAAAGAGGTGAAAAGAATGAAAGTAGGCGAGTTTAGACCTGAATTATTGGAATCTGAAATGGTAAAGAAAAAAATGAATCCAGAATCTTTATCAAACGAATTAGGCATTAATCCAAGTACATATTACCGAAAGATTAATGGCGAGAGCGAATTTAATCGTCAAGAAATGGCTATTATTAGATATGTATTAGGTCTATCTAGTGATGATATGGATTCTATTTTTTTTGCTTCGTAACTTACGGAAACGCAAGAAACCGCATCACAGGGCTTTTCCGCCGTATAGGCTGAAAACATTTTTCTTAATTAATTTTTTGCAAAAATTTGTACAACTTGTGTGAATCTGCCACCGACTCTCCAGAGTTGCTTATCTGCTTTATGACCTGAGCAATCATAAAGTGAGAATCTCCTTAAATTATATATAACATTTTACATAGCATCAGTCTGTACGGTGGAAAAGCTCTGTGAAGAAAAAGAAAAGGAAGGTGAATTTATGCCTGGTCCAATAATGACACCACAAGAGGTGTGTGAAGAACTGCGAGAACTGGGAGTGTCAACATCAGCTGACAAGATAAGAGCCGGTATTGAGCAAGGCGCTTATGATTTTGGTGTAGTTATTCACTTAACTTCACCCTGTTTTGAAATCTATAGAAAGAAGTTTGAACAGTGGGTTAAGGAAAATATTAAGCAATAAGGAGTGACTAAATGCGGAAATTTGTAAATTATCAAGGTGAAACGGTTGAAATTTTTGCAGAGCCTTTCCGAACAAAAACAAAATCACCAAAGTGGATATTGAGGTTTAAATCACCAAAAGGTGATGTTACCAGTATTGAAACAGTTGACTCTGAAGATGAAATCGGTGGGGTACTCAATAAACACGGTGACGGTATATGGATAGAAAAGGCAACGTGATACCGCATTCAAAAAAATATGCCGGATGCACAGCCAAAATTCAAACCTTAAGAAACGGAAGAGTCACGTTAACTGTTTATGATAAGGAAATGAAGATGGTTCTGCATAGGGAATGTGAGTCTAAAGAAGATGCTAAACGTCTTCTACAGCTCAGCGGTCAGCAGTTCCAAAAGGTGCAGGAAACAATAATTTATGTAGTAAAGGAGTGAAAGGGACAATGCGTTTTATTATTATATTGCTTGTAGGTTTACTCTTTGGTGTGCCTCTAATATATGGATATACCAAAGAAGATGAAATTAAAGCATGGGAACAACGAACCAAAATAAAGTTGTTTCGCTACGTATACAACAAAATAGTTGCTTATGAGAATCGGCGAGATATGAAAAAGTCAGGTGTCAAGCCACAAGATGTAACAAGTGCTTTATTTGAAGATGCTTATCATTATTATGATGGCTACAAAACAGTTAAAAACTTTATAGGTAATGAAGACCATGAGTTAGTCGCAGGTGTAAGAAATAAGTGTTTTGCCTGCTTTAGGGTTATCAAAGACAGTGGTTTAGGCGACCTGTTTTTGGAATTCGTTGAAAAGAAGCAAAAAAATAACCGTGTCAGCGGGAACTAACACGGCTATATAAAGGAAGTCATAATAAACCTCACAAATTTATTATAACTTCCTTTTACAAATTTGTCAAATAAAAAACGCATCAGCGGAAAGAAGGAAGATTATGAAAATTAAAAAGATTATTGATTTAATCAAAAAAAGCGGAGTCCTTGCTATTTATGAAAGTAAGGATTGTCAGTGGTTATCAGACGGACATGCAACATATCCTGTGACGGACCTTCCTGAGATTTGTTCGGTTACATTATGTGCGATGTATGATATCACGGCTAAACAAGCAGATAAGTTAAGAATCATTGACCGAATTGCTTTACCAACAACATGTAATTATGCAGACACAGTTGAAGATGAAAAGATTATTCCGGAGTGTCCTATTGAATTTGTTGTAGGTGATAAAAGACTTGTTGCCTATGCAACATCACAAGGTATTGCATTTTTAGATAAAAGATATTTAACACCGTTCTCTGATATGAATGAAAATATGCTTCGTGTGTATGAGAGATATACAGCTGATGGTGATTTATATTTTGTTGTTAAAAATGGCTTTATGTTAGTAGGTGTTATCGAACCTGCAAAAGTCATTAACGTTGATTTTGTGGCAAGTATTAAATCAATGGCAACCGCCTGTGAAATTGCCCTGCAGAATGTGAAAGAAGAGGTGTAGGGTATGTATAGAGAAAAAGCTATAGAGAAGCTCAATAACGAGCTTAAAAACTTTAAGAGCAATGATAGATATGCAAAAGCGGTTAAAAAAGAAGTTGCAAGTACCTTAAAAATATTTTGTCAGCAGGATGAAGAGTTTGCACAAGCTATTGTGCAGACAGATAAAACACTTTCAGACTGTTGTGAGACAATTATGAAAGGTACCGGGAATAGTGTTTCTGATATTGAAGTATATAAAAAAGCAGTCAATTTTTATTTTGCCGGCGCAGATATTAAAGTGACAATGGAAATCGACCTTATAGGTTCAGCTGCCGAAAGCAAACCACAGGGCAAGGTTATCAAATTGTCTATTAATGATTTATTTTAAGGTGGGTGGAAGAAATGACTGACACAAATTCAAAACAATATATTATGGATAACCTTCCTGAGCTTACAGACGAAGACTATCAAGAAATAAACGCCTTATTTCCTGCGTATCTGTTTTTCAAAGATGACAGAAAAGAAGAACATTTTGAGTGTTATTGTAGTGCTTGTAGAGAGCAATTTAATTATGATTACACCCAAAGAACAGAAACACAACAACATTATGATTTTTTGCAGATTCAGCATAATCAAAAAATTGCTTGCCCTAAATGCGGTAAGTTTGTTATTGCTAAAGAAATATGTAAAGCAAAACAGTGTATTTCATTAAAATCGTGGAGAAGAACTGTAGTTATTAAGCGAATCAGCGAAAGTGAAGTGTATCTCATAAGTTATGAGTGCAAAAAAGATTACTCATATAAACACTATCTTACAAAACCACATTGTTATTTAACTGCAGTATATATTTTAAAACCGGAACAGGTAAGAATCATACTGAGAAATTGGTACAACGACTGGGAAAATCCAAAAATAATTGAACCATTTTTCAACGGATATGGCAGCAATACAACAAATATGGAAGAGCGAAAGTATAGGTTACTTGGTCAAGATAGGTTAAAAGACACGTTTTTAAAATATGCTCCAATTAAACTCTTCCACGAAACATATATTAGATGGTATTACGGAGTACATGCAGGATATTATTTGGCGGCGGATTCAGGATATGTGCCATTTACTAAATTTTTATGTTACTACACATTATACCCAAGTACCGAAAAACTTTTGAAAATTGATTTGGGTGGTTTTGTATGTCAGTTGATAGATGGTAAACCGATGAAAAGATACATTAATTGGAACGCGGAAAAGCCACAAGAAATGTTCAAAATGAATAGAGTACAGTTCAAAGATTTCAGAGAACATTATTCTGGTGAAATGGATTTTAAAGTGTATCAAAACTTAAAAAAAGTAAAAAGCAATATTTCATATTCTTATGTTGCCGAGATAGTAAAAAAATACAGAGGAGTTTCTGTGGAACGTGTGTCTGTGATGGTAAAAAGTACAAGCTTAATGTTACACGAACCTTTAATTATCTTGAAAAAATTGTTTCTTCAGAAATTGCAAAGATGTGTAAACCGCTATATACAGCTCAGGTATATGAAAATATAGCAATTCAGTGGGTTGATTATTTAACTTTTGCTAAAGAGTTAAAGTATGATTTGACTCGTGATGATGTTATTTACCCAAAGAATTTAATTGAAGCCCATGACCAAGCAAACGCCAATCTTACTGTTAAAAGAGATGAAAAGGCTTTTGAGCAGTATAAGAAAAGATATGAAACATTAAAGAAAAAATATGAGTTCTCTGATGATACATATCAAATTGTTATACCTACTGGAGTAAACGACATTATAGAAGAAGGGCAAAAACTTTTTCATTGCGTTAAGGGTTATGCAGAAAGACATATGAAAGGTGAAACTACTATTTTGTTTATGCGTGAGTGTTGTCTTCATAATGCTCGTCTTATAACAATTGAAATTAAGGATAAAACGATTGTTCAAAATCGTGGTATGGCCAATCGACCACCAACAAAACAAGAGCAAGCCTTTATTGATAAATGGATTGCGTGGGTTCAGGCAGGTAGCAAACGACCTAAAAAGAAAAAGACCGCATCAGCGGCATAAAGGAGATTTATTATGAGTGACATTATAAATATTGAAGCAAAAGATGTGACAGAAGTATATGAAGATGCTTTGCAGACACATCAACGTATTATGGCAAACAGTGAAATTTGTGCACGTTCTCTTCTTGAGGTGTGCAAGGACCTTAAAAAGATGCGAGATGAAAAGCTGTATGAACAGTTCGGATATGAAACATTTGATAACTACTGCGAAAACATGGCAGGCATCAAATCTCGTATGGCATATAACTACATATCTACATTTGAACGTCTTGGTGCTACAGTTTTGCAATCAAATGCAAATCTCGGTATTACAAAGCTTGAACTTATAGCCGGGATGAATCCTGTGGAACGTGCTGAAGGTCTTCATGACGGTACCTTTGAGGGTATGTCAGTTTCTGAAATTAAAGAGTTAGTTAAAAAGAACAAAGAAATGGGAGAACAGATTGACCTTCTTAAAGAACAACTTGAAGAAATACAGTCAACGGACAATGTATCAGAAGATTGTAATGAGTCAGCGGATGAAGATACCGAAAAGGAAGATTTAAAGCGAAAGAACGAAGAACTTATTAAAATTCTTCACGAAAAAGATAGTCAACATGAAAAAGAGCTTAATTCTATGCGTGAAAAAATTGAGGACGAGCTTCGTGAAGAGATTGAAAAAGAATATCAGCAGGTAGTTGATGAGGTAACAGATACCGCAGAAATGAATGCTGATGTTCAAAAGCAGATTGATGCAGCTGTTGCTAATGCTAAAAAGGAAACCGAGAAAGAGTTGAAGGCAAAGTATTCTGAAAAGGATAAAAAGCAGAAAGAAAAAATCAAGGAACTTGAAGAAGCTATGTCTGTTGCAGATGCTGACAAAAAGACACTTGAAAAGCAGTTGGCTTTGTCCGATACAACTTCTGCAAAGGCTATGGTGTATATCCAGTCCATTCAGGATAACTTTAACTCTCTCTTTAATCTTATATCTGAAATGGACGAAGAGCAGCAGAACAAGTTCAAGGGTGCAGTTGTTAAACTCACCAATGTCATGCAGGAAAAAGCAGAGTCTTGACTATGAATTACATAAGACTGATGGAACTGAATAAAGGAAATGACCTGTTGGTACAGAATAATAAGTATGGATATAGATTAAATCTTAAACATCCTACTGTTCTTCAGTTATATAAAAAGTACCGGGAGTGGTTAAAGATTCCTGCAGGTTTTCCTTTATCCGATAATGAACGCTTTGATTTCGAGGATAAGGCTATAGCAAAACTTATAAAGCATGAATTATTGATTATTTAAAGATAACCTGCATCTTTTTATAGAAGGTGCAGGTTTCAATAGGTGAAAGTATGAAAAAAGCAGTTTTAATAAGTGTACAACCTTATTGGTGTCAAAATATATGCTATCGAATTGGTGAGTATGCAGAAGACTTACCAATTTATAAAAAAGGTGTTGAAATCAGAAAAACAAGACCAAAAATTGAAACACCTTTTAAGGCATATATTTATTGTACAAAAGACAAAAAGCACACATTTTTTCCACCAATATCGCAACAAGTCTTAAATGAAACTCCACATATAGATAGACGAGGTAACGGCAAAGTCATAGGTGAGTTTATTTGTGATGATATTGCAAAGATTATCAAGGATGGTAGTCGTTTTATTGCTGAAGGTCGTACTGAAGCAGAAACAAACCGTATTGCTCGTTTTTCTTGTCTTGATTTTGATGCTATGAAAAAGTATCTCGGTGTGAAAGATGGATATGCTTGGCATATATCAAAGCTTGTAATCTATGACAAACCCAAAGAGTTGAATAAGTTTAAGAAAATCAATCAGCCGTGTTGGTATGGTGAAATGGGAATTTCAAAAAGAGATTGTCCCGAATGTAAAAACAAAGAGTGTTTTATACAAAGACCGCCACAGTCTTGGTGTTATGTAGAGGAGTTGAGCGAATGACACCAGAAAAAGCAATTGAAGCAATAAAAATTGAAAAAATCAGTATCGAAGGAAAAGCTGAAAGAGTTGCAGAATTTTTTGAAGGATTATCTGTTGCAAAAACCGCCCTTGAAAAGATGATGGCGAAAAAGCCCTCTTGGGTTGACAGCGTTCCACATAGTAGATGCCCGGTTTGTCACAATGCAGTAGCAGTTTATATTGACAGTCCAAAACTACCTTGTTATTGGTGTGGTCAAGAATTAGATTGGGGTGATGTAGTAGAACCCAAAAAGGAAGTATATATCAACGTTGATAAATTGAGTAAATTATTTGCGAGTCATTCTGATTATCATGGTGATACGATTCTCTCTTTGATTTCTTGTGTGTCTGAAGGTAAGGAAGTTTCTTCAGCAAGACCATTAGATACAGATAGAATTAAACTCGAAGCGATAAAAGAGTACCAGAAAAAACTGATTTATGAAATTGTAAACAGACCGCCTGAAAAGGCTCCTAACGGTATTTTCTATATGAACGGTCGTGTGGACCGTCAAAGTGAAATAATTGATATTATAAACGAATTGGCAGGTGCATATTTTGAAAATCAAAAAGAAAATAAAACCTAAAAAATCGGTTTTAATCAGATACAAAAAGCGTTGTAACAATTGTGTACATAAAGACACAAGCTGTTTTGTGGATTGGTCTGACAAAACAGTTCGCACAAAGTTTTTTAACTTCGGACAAGCTGAGGACATTAAAGACGTTGACCACTGCCGATTCTATTCAAGAAAGTTGGGGGATAAATGAGCAAATATCAGTATCATAGAGGTTATTGCATTCTGTGTGGCAAGGATTTGCCTAAAAGGGATATGAATAAAATAATGATTTCATATTCGCATAGTAGTGTAACTTATCCGAGAATGGTGTGTTCTGTTTGTGATGATTGTTTACCTCAACTCTTTGATAATTTAGGGGTCAAAGAACCTGAAAGAGAGATAAACTTTGGTAAACCACCGGCATACTGCTTTGAGTGCGGAACAACAACCAGCAAGACAGCTTTGTACTGTAAGAATTGCGGTGCGAAGTTAAACAGAGGTGACAACAATGATTAAAACCTATTGTGACATCTGCGGTAAGCAGATAAATATGAAAGATGATGGCGTAACGGTCAGCTTCAAAACAGACAGCATGCATAATCATAATTTAGTTTATGAGGACAAGCAGTTGTGTGTTACCTGCACACAGAAGGTAAAAGTCTTTATCCGCGATTCGGCGGAAAACCATAAATAAAAAAGACGGTGGAGCTCAAATGAACTTCACCGTCAAGAGTACATTATATATGCACTTTTTCTAACAGCAATAGTATATCATAATGTACTTCAAAAGTCAATCGAAACGGGGACGGAAGGAGTCCCTTGACGGCCTCGTATTGTATAGTAACAACTCAACCATTTTTATATTAGGAGTACATGAAATGAATTCTTTTGAAAATAGTCAGGTCAAAGTCATGTCAGGGGGATTTATATCTACCTTACAGAGTGTAAAGGAACAAATTAATTTCAAATACTTGGTGAGAGAATTTGAAAAAGACGAAATAAAACAGATAATCGAGTTCTGCAATATTATGGCAGATGTTCTTACTCTTCCACCCAAAGCTCTGATAGTTATTGGCAAAGAGCAAAGGTATGCAGCAAATGTTCAGGAAGTTTATAAACTGCTTGATGAAAGACATATTGAAACAGTGCTTGAGAATTTCAACAACATAGCATATAAAATCAAAAACCCAAAAACATATCTCCGCACTGCATTGTATAATTCATTCTTTGAGATTGAAAACAAAAGTGCAAATGAAACAAACGTGAGGATTGCAGAAAATGATTAAAGAGAAAATCACCAAAGCCGGTAAGCTTTTAAATACAGACTTTTATCCTTGTTTTGATAACGGCCGAAAAATACCAACAGGACCTGCTAAAGCTCAAGGTTCAACCGAGGCACAGAAAAAATATAACGATAACCAAGCACAAAAGAATGCAATTTATCTTATAAACGAGAACTTTGACGAACACGACCTTATCGGGCATCTTACCTATGCTCCTGAGCATGCTCCACAGAGTGAAAATGAAGCAAGACGTGACATGGTTAACGCTCTTCGCAGAATCAAAAGGATGCGCGAAAGAGAATCAATCAAAGTCGTTGCTGCCTTGAAGAAACTTCCTGATGTAGAAGAATTTACAGAGATGAGAAAAAAACTTGAACTTAAAAGAGAAAAACTCTCTGCACCGTTTAAGTACATGTACGTTATTGAAAAGGTTACATATCAACGTGGCCCATTCAAGGGTAATGATAACTGGCATTTTCATATCTTCATGACAGGTGGATTGGAGCGTTCAGAAGTTGAGACAATATGGAAAAAAGGCATCCGTTCAAATGTTGACCAATTCCAGCCTGACAGATTCGGTCCAGAAGCTATGGCTAAGTATATGGCAAAAGACCCACAGGGAACAAAGCGTTTTGTGTGTTCTCGTAATATGAGTCGTACATATAAGCAACCAAAAGTCAAAAACGCAAGATTTTCAGCGGGATACCTTGCAAAACTCTCACAAGAGAGATGTGATGATAAGCAGTATTGGGAGAAGAAATATCCCGGATACAACTTCGTTCGTGCGTTTCCACGTTTCAACGAGTATAACGGTCATTGGTATTTGACTGTGGTGATGTATGCTGCAGGTGATGGTCCTGTTCCGAAGTGGGATATGGATAACTGGGTCAATGATGACTGGGAGTAATAATTTATAACAATTCAGCGGAAAGGTTAAAGCATTATGTTTGAAGAAGATTTGAAAGTTTTAGAAAATCAAATAGCAAGAGCTAAAAGGCAACTGAAAGGTAAGGCAAATACCATTGAGGGGTATTATCTTGCGCGAAAAATTCAAATCTTTGAAGAAATGCGTATTGACCTTCTAATTCAGATTGAGCACGCACGGGAGGATTGATATAGTTGACTTTAGAAAGACTTAACAAACTGCGTGATGAACTAATTGCGTTGAGAAATGAAAAAGAAGAGTGTGAAATAAAAGCGGATAGCATACCAGGAGGACAATTCAACGGTATGCCTTCCGCTAAAAGTTCTGGTAATAGCAAAGAACAAAGATATATTTCTTTAATTCATGACAAAGAAACAATTCTTGAGGTGAAGTGTAAAAGAATTGAATTGAAGTACGCTGAAGAAATTAAGTACATAGCAAACATAAACGATGAAACATTACACAGAATTTTCATGTATCGCTTCCTTTATGGATGGGAATATAAAAGAGTAGCAGAAAAGATAAGTGAAAAAATGTCAGCGGATAGTGTCAGGATGCACGTAACAAGATATTTAAAAAATAATTAATAATTGTTGCTGTTCGGTCATTTATCTGCTATAATATAAAATAGAAGATAAAAAGATATTGATTTTCAAGCACTCTGCAAAGGGTGCTTTTATTTTGCAAAAAAAGGAGGGAATATCCGTGAGTGATGAAAAGGAAAAGAAGTTAACACCCCAACAAGATAGATTTTGTCGTGAATATGTTTTGAATGGTGGTAAACAAAAACAAGCAGCAATTAGTGCCGGATATTCCAAAAAGACTGCAAGTGCACAGGCATCGAGGCTGTTAACAAATGTTAACATTCTCTCGCGCGTACACGCGATACAGATTGAAGAGTTAAAAAAAGCCTCCATTACACCTGAATTTGTTATGTTGCAGTATTTAAAAGTTTATAATCGTTGTATGCAGAATGAACCTGTTACGGAGTGGGATTATAGCGAGCATAAACTTGTTGAAACAGGTGAATATACTTTTAATTCAAAGGGTGCTAACGATGCTCTTAAGCAAATGGGTGAATATCTCGCTATGTTTACAAAGAATGTTAACCACAGTGGACAAGTTGAAGCAAGTCCTGAATTGGTAGCAATTTTACAACAGTTACAAGCTCGGAATGATGCTAAATGATATTAAGTGATAAATATTTAGACTTTTTGCAATCGAATGCAAAGGTTGAAGTGCTTGAAGGAACGACATTTGCCGGTAAAACAACGGTGGGTGTCGTTAAATTTATGCTTCGGATTGCTCAAAGTAATAAAAGATTCCATGTCTTGTCTGCATTGGACCTGGGAACTCTCGAAAAGAATATTATAAATGCAGAACTCGGAATCCTTGATGTTTTTAAAAGCAATGTTGATTATAGGTCAAATGGTGATGGCGAAATCACTCTTCCTCACATAAAGTACAGCACACCTAATGGAACAAAGATTATATATACCCTTGGATACGACAACAAAGCCCGATGGAAAAAAGCTCTTGGTGGTCAGTATGGTTGTGTTTATATTGACGAAGCTAACATTGCTGATATGGAATTCATCAGAGAAGTGTCTATCAGATATGATTATATGATGATGACACTGAACCCTGATGACCCGTCATTACCGATATATGAAGAATACATAAATCACTGCAGACCCTTGCCTGAATGGAGAGACGGCACACCACCCGAAATGCTTGAACAACTTAAAGAAGATGTGAGAGAAGGCTGGGTGCATTGGTATTTTACATTTGATGATAATGCAGGTCTGACACCTGAAAAGAGAGAACAACTCCTCAGCGGTACTCCCAAAGGAACAAAGCTTTACAAAAACAAGATTTTAGGACTTCGTGGCCGTGCAACCGGTCTTGTATTTGACCTGCAGGATAAAAACATTATCAGCATTGATGAAGCTAAAAAGTACAAGTATTCTATATTTTCCTGTGGTGTGGATACTTCATATTCACAGCAAAGTGAAGATACATTTGCGTTTATATTTACTGGAATCACTGAAGACAGAAGGAAAATCACACTCGATTGTGAAGTGCACAACAATAAAACAAGAAAAACACCATTAACTCCAAGTGATATCCCAAAATTATTGGTTCATTTCCTTGAAAGAAATAATGAGTTGTGGGGCTTTGCAAAGAATGTTTTTATAGATTCAGCGGACCAAGGCACGATTTTGGAATGTCAGAAGTATAAAAGGCAACATGGTTTGATTTACAGTTTTAATCCTGCATGGAAAAAGACTACCATTATCAACAGAATTAAACTACAAAGTGGTTGGATGGCTCACAATGATTATCTTATAGTTGAGAACTGTAAGGCAAACATTGATGAGCTTAATTTATATTCTTGGAAAGAGGATAAGAACGAGCCAGAGGATGGCCACGACCACACAATAAATGCTGACCAATATTCCTGGTTGCCGTATAAAGATAAAATCGGAGGAACTGAAATATATGAGTAAGATAGGAGATAAGGTTAAGAAGATGATTGTGAACTGGTTAAACATACAACCTGCACCAATACAAACAGTAACATTACTGGAACGAGTGCCGTTTGAATTAAGAGTAATTGAAAATCAAATATGGTACAGAGGCGAAGCTACGGAATTAGACCAATTCTACAAGCAAACAAAAAATGATATTGTAACAGGTTCTCGTTTTTGGGGAGCAACGGTAAGCCAAAGTACTCGAAAGATACACACAGGACTACCTGCGATGATTGTTGATTCATTGGCTTATCTTGTAAAAACTGATATGGATAAGGTCAAATTCAAGAACAAAAACGGTGAAGAAAAGTGGAATACAATATGCAAGAACAAACATTTTGATTTTACTGATATTGTTGGCGCCGGTGTTGTTGGTGCGTTATATTCAGGCGATGGTGCTTGGAAAATATCTGCAAACAAGGAAGTTTGTGATGTGCCGATTGTCGAATTCTATTCAGCGGACCGTGTAGAGTATGAAATCAAGCATGGCATTATATGTGGAATTGACTTTATAACAGATGTGCCCCATAAAAGAAAGGTACTTAAACTCAAAGAAAAATACCGTAATGGCTATGTATCTTATGAGCTTTACGATAACGATAGACTTCTTGGTGAACAGGAACTTCAAGAGATAACGGGACTTAATAATGTTTCCTATGAGGAAAAAAGCAAGTTTAGCATGGCCGTGCCATTTAAAATATACAATAATCCAAAGTATAAAAATCGCGGAAAAAGTATTTTTGAAGATAAGCTTGATGATTTTGATGCGTTTGATGAGATTGTTTCTCAATGGTTACAAGCATACAGAATGGGAAGAGCCCAAAAGTATATTCCTGATAATCTTATAGCTCGAAATAAATTTGATGGTACTCTGAAACAACATAATCCTTTTGACAATGAATATGTGACTGTTGATGAAGCAATAAATGAAATGGGCGTTAAAGAAAGTCAGATTCAAGTAGTACAGCCTGAAATTCGTTATGAAGCATTTCTTGAAGGATACAAGTATTATCTTGATTTGTGCTTGCAGGGCATTATATCTCCTGCAACATTAGGCATTGACCTTGGAAAAATGTCTTCAGCGGATGCACAACGCGAAAAGAAGGATGTTACAGGAGTTACAAGAAACACCATAACTGAAAGGCTTGAGAAGGTTCTGCCAGACCTTATTTGTGCTATTTTAAATACATACGACATTATGCAGAACAATGCAGTTGAAGACTATGAACCGGAAGTGTCTTTTGGTGAATATGGTGCTCCTGACTTCGATAGCCGTGTGGAAACTGTAGGTAAAGCAGCAACAAACAACACAATGTCTATCGAAACACAGGTAAGGGAACTCTGGGGTTCAAGCAAGGATGAAGAATGGATTCAAAAAGAAGTCCAGCGAATAAAGAATGAAAGAGGTATTGAAACTGTTGATGAGCCGAAAGTAGGCGAGGATTTTGACATCTAAAGAACTTGCTGAAATCTTTGAAAAGATAGAATTAGAGATAATATCGTCCTTAAAAAGGAACTTAAAGAAACACCAAGAATGGGAAAAGGACCTTGATATTGAGTGGACTGCTTGGCAGGCATTAAAAATTAAAGGTATTGAGAGATTCCGAAAAGAAAACAGTGAAATTCTTTCACAATACACAGACCTTATATCAGCGGAAACCCGTAAGATGATTGAAGAACAGTTTGATGAAGGTGAAGACCTTGAAGCAGAACAGTTATCAGAATACGGTTTTACTGAAACAACAAACGATAATTTCTTTGAAATCTTTGATGAGAAGATTGAAAGTATTATTGAAGAAATACAGGGTAAAGAAACAACAGCGGAAAAAGCTGCTTTGCGAATGATGGATGATGTTTACCGTCAGACTCTCTTAAAAGCTGAAACTGCAGTTGCAACAGGCTCACAGACTATACCAAAGGCAATTGAGGAAGCAGTAAGAGAATTTGCAAAGAAGGGTATAAACTGTATTGAGTACCGTGACGGCCGTAGAGTGAATATTGCTGATTATGTTTATATGGCTCTTCGTACTGCTAACACCAGAGCAAACTTATTAGGTCAAGCAAAGCAAAGAATGGCATTGGGAATTGACACCGTGCGTGTAAGCTCCTATAATGCGTGTTCTGAAACTTGCTTACCTTGGCAGGGTGGAATCTATATTGATGATGTTTTTGCTACATTTGATGGTGAAATCAGCGGTGATAAGGGTAAAAGTAACAATGGCAAGTGGTACACTCTTCTGTCAGTCGCAGTCAGGGCAGGGCTGTTTCATCCAAATTGCCGTCATAGTCTTACTACATACACCGGGAACGGCAAGGACTCTCCAATTGTTGATGAAGAAAAAGCAAGAGAGAATTATAAACTCGAACAGCAGCAGAGAACGTTAGAACGAAAACTGCGTTATTGGAAGCGCCGTCTTGAAGCAGAGAGCGACCCTGTATTAAAAGAAGGCTTGAAAAATCAAGTTAAAAAGGCTCGTGATAATCTTAAAAGCTTTGTTGATGAGCACAAGGAAGTTCTTCGCCGTGACCCATGGAGAGAAAAGACATACGATACTCCTGAAAGCACACGGAAACGGAATCCTAACGAAAAGCAATTTTTACGGTATCGTGAAAGACTTGGAGAAAAAGTTCCTCAAACACTTGCTGAATTTGAAAAGATTAAATATGGCAGTAATGAAGAGTGGATTAAACTTCAAACGGAATATAGATATAAGGGTGTTGTGGACCGCCTTTTAGCTAAAAATCCAAATCTCAAAGTATTCTCAAAGGCTTCAGAAATACCTGACGAGTATAATAAAGCGGCAAGATTACTTACTTATAATCAAAGAGATGGTATTTATCATTATACGCACTATGAAGAGGGTATAAGGATGAATAAATATCTTGGTGGTGACCCTGAAACTGTATTGTCAGCGGATGAGATGAGAAATCTTCAAAATACGCAAGATGCATTGGAAAATAGTTCGTTACCTTATGACACAGTCCTTTGGCGAGGAACAGAAGCATGGTTGCTTGATGGTTTTGATGATTTGCCACATTCCATAAAGGATTGGAAAAAGGGACGATTATCGTATAAGGGATTTTCTTCAACAAGTATTATTAGAGATGCATCCTATATCAATTTATCAGACAAGGATGTACAACTTATATTAGTTAAAAAAGGAAATCAAAATGGAGCGGCTTATGTAGAAAAAATTTCATATAATTATTTCAATAATCTTAAATCAGAGCAAGAAGTACTATTGCAAAATCATGTAGAATTGAGTATAATAGAAGCACAGAGATTTAAAGGTAAAACAATAATTGTAGCGGAGGTGTTATAATGGCAATTTTTAGCGAAGAAAAAATGAACCGATATAGAAAAGCGTGTGATAAGGCTAAAAGCCATTTAGAAGCTCCAATGCTGGGTGAAGTTTTAACACCTTTGTGTAAATCTTGTAAGCATATTGATATGAAATATGGAACATGGGATGAACCTGTGTGTGATATTTATGGTGAAAATCCATCATATTTAGATTGCCACCATTTTGATTGCCCGCATTATGACCAAATTCCTAACATTGATGATGCATACTTACCGCAACACATGAGAAAAAAGAATAAATAACTTTTAAGCACTTGCTTTTGCAGGTGCTTTTTTAATGCTTATTTACTGATTCAAGCACTTATCGGAAGGTAGGTGCTTTTTTCATACCCAATTTTAAGAAAGGAGGCATTATAATGCCAGGCGATGAGAAAAAGAAGCCCGAAGAACAGCAGGATAATAATGAGCCTGAAAAGAAACAGGACGGTGTAAATCCTACTGATACGGACACAAAGTCAGAAGACAAACCAGAGGATAAGCCTGCAGGTGATGATGGCAAGAAGGAAGAACCTGAAAAGAAAGAGGAAAAACCTACCGAAGAGCCATCGGACAAAGAGCAAGGTGATGAAAACGGTGAGGGTGCAGATGCACCACCAGCTGATACTACACCTGTGGCAAACGACAAACCTGCGGTAGATTCAGTCAATTTGGAATTACTCAATACAAAGGCACAGCTTGCAGCTATTAAAAGTGGCATTCGTGTTGATGTGGTTGAGGATGCAGTTTGTCTTGCAATGCACGACGCTAAAAAGAACGGTGAATTAACCGAAGAAAGCGTTGCAGAAGCTCTTTCGGGAGTGTTGAGCCGACATCCCGAATGGAAAAACGCACCTGAGAACACAAACAATTTCCGTGTAGGTGCAGATGGCTCAAGAGAAAGTCAGTCTTCTAATGAAGATATTTCAAGAATTTTTGGCAATGTATAAGGAGGAATAAACTATGCCAGGAAACACAGTAAACTATGCTATTCAGTTTGCACCTGATATTATGCAGAAGTACACTCGTGAACTTCTCTCATCAGACCTTACAACACAGAACATCAATTTTGTTCGTGCAAACGAAATTAAAATTCCATTTGTAACAATGTCTGGTTACAAGGACCACAGCAGAAATGGCGGTTTCAACGAAGGTACAGTTGAAAACGACAATATGACAAAGAAACTCGGTTTTGACCGTGATATTGAATTCTTTGTTGATTCAATGGATGTGGATGAGACAAATTACGCACTTTCAGCGGCAAACATCACAAACACATTCATTACAGAAAAAGCAATTCCTGAAACAGACTGTTATCGTTTCTCAAAACTTTATACAGATTTGGTAACTCTCGGCGGAATTGCTTCACAGGAGGCTGTTACAGCAGCAAACATTCTTGATTGGCTTGATACCATGATGGAAGAAATGGATGACGACGAGGTTCCAGCAGAAGGCAGAATCTTATATCTCATCCCAAGCAGATACAAACTCATCAAACAGGCAGAAAAAATTCTTCGTAACCTTGATGTTACAAGAAGTGCAACCGTAAATCGTAACATCACAAATCTTGATGATGTTATTATCAAGAAAATTCCAAGTGCAAGAATGAAAACTGCTTATAACTTTACTGATGGCTATGCTCCTGCAACAACTGCAAAGCAGATGGATATGATTCTCGTTCATCCAAAATCAGTCCTTGCAACTGATAAGCATGCTTATATCAAGCTTTGGGCTCCAGGTACACATACAAAGGGCGATGGTTATCTTTATCAGAACCGTAAATACGGTGACTTGTTCGTTGTTGATAACCGTATGGAAGGTATCAAAATCAATCTTTCAGCAGAATAAGGAGGGCTGAATTATGCAGAAATACGCAGTTAAAGGCAATCGTGAGATTGCTATTACAAACGAAGCTGAAGAGAAAGCACTCGTTAAGCAGGGATACGACATCCTTGATGGTGACGGTAAACTTCTTACCGCAGGCAGAGGCAAAACAGTGCCTTATGAACAACATGAGGAAGTTAAGGCTGAAAACGAAACACTTAAGGCTGAAAACAAGAAACTTGAGGCAAAAATCAAGGAACTTGAAAAAGAACTCAAGGAATTGAAGAAGGCTTAAGGAGCTGATAAGAATGTCAGCTTATGTAAGCAAGATAGATTTTTCGAAAATGTTTCCTAATTCACAGATACCAAGTGAAGAAATTGAATTATATTTAAAAACCGCAAGTGTCGATATTGATTCTCTCACATTTAATCGTATCGTTGCCTGCGGTTTTGATTCACTTACTCAATTTCAAAAGGAAAAAGTTCAGAATGCTGTATGTCGTCAAGCAGAACTGAGATTTCAAAACAAGGAACTGTTTGAAAGTGTTATACAGTCTTATAGCATTAATGGTGTTTCAGTAACCCTTGACAAAAGCAGACTTATAACAATTTGTGGTGCTACCACCTCGACGGATATATATTCAGAACTTAAACAAAGTGGTCTTTGTGTAAGGAGGCTGTAATATGCAATATCCTAAGCTGGTACCACCAAGATTATGTCATACTGAAGTCAAAGTAAAATTCCTTGGTGATTTGGATGTCGAAGGTGCTGAAGAAATCCTTTGTGAGTTCAGCGGAAAGTGTAATATCAAAATTAAAACAAAGCAACGGCTTACAGCGGATAAACGCCTTGTGACCATAAATGCTGTTGCTTTGTTTGATGGGGATATTGCTCCTGATATATCAAATCCAAAAGGAACACTTGAACTGAATGCTAAAGAATATCATATTTACAGTATTGCGAAAGAACTTAATCCGGATGGAACTGTGAATTACACACGATTGGAGTTGACAGAATGAGTTGTCAGGTGAAGGTTAATGTTAAACTTGACCCTCAATTTAAGAGTATGCTTCGTGAACAAATTAAAGAGGCAGCTATGTTGACGATTGGTGATGCAAGAAATGATTTAGTTCAATCTCAAACAGTGCCGAGAGATAGTAATGCAACAATGCAAAACGATGCTTTTACAATGGTTAATGAGGACGGTCCTAATATTTCTGCTACACTTGTTTTTGGAGTACCGTATGCTCGTTATCAGTATTTCGGTTTAATACGACACGGTAAAAAACCAAATTATAAGTATTACGGTAATATTAAATATCAAAAAGGATATAATCCACACGCACGGTCTCATTGGTTAGAGCCATACAAGGACGGTGTATTCTTAACGGAACATTTCAAGGAAAATCTAAAACAGATAAGACAAGGAAAGCTTAAAAAGTAAGGGAGGGCGGTTAATGTTATATTTATCTGATGTTGCTAAATACATAAAAGAGAAAAAACCAACAATTAAAAACATTTCATCAGGTATTATTGATGTAAAAAAGAAACAATGCGTTGGTGTTTTTGATAATAATCGTTCTCCAAGTACACGTATTGCTTTAGGTGGGGCTGAAAACACCCGCTATTATAAGCAACAAATTACAATTTTAGTGCATTGGGGCAAGACACAAAAAGAGTGCTTTAATAAGGCCACAGAGCTTTATAAACTGTTTTTCGGTGTATCTGATGTTACAATCAATGACAACCATATCGCCTTTTTTACGGCGTATGAGCCCCAAAGCATAGGCTTTACACAGGATATGATATATGAATACCTTATACCTGTGGATATTTATATTAACAAGGAGGAATAAAAATGGCAGAAATTCCAAAAACTGGTGTATTTCCTGTGTTTAAACATAAGTTTAAACTTGGTGCAACCGCAGATGCAGTAAAAAACATTGCAGAAATGGAAAACTTTTCTGTTGCTATTGACGGTAAGGTTGAAGAATGGTCTCCTTTTGAAGAAGAAGGCTGGGTAAAACGCCTTGTTACAGGTAAGAGCATTTCAATCTCGCTTAAGGGTAAGCGTTGTGTAGGCGATGCCGGAAATGACTATGTACACAACTGTGCTTTTAAAACTGGTCAGGATTGCAATGGTGCGTTTGAATGGGAGTTCCCTTCAGGTGCAAAAATCACAATGAATTGTGTGATTAATGTCACTAACCCCGGTGGTGGTGACAGCACTGGGGTTGATGGACTTGAGTTTGATGTTTTGTCAAACGGAAAGCCTACATTCACACCAGCAGCTTAAATGAAAAAGTGCGCCCTCTATCTTAATTGACGGAGGGCGTTATTATATCGGAGGTAAATAAAAATGGCTAAAATGTACACATTTGATAAGAAACTACTTTGTGATGGTCCTGAAATCAGAATAGCAAAGAAAGTGTATCCTATTGATGACCGAAAAAAGACGGTAAAGAAACTTTTAAAAGAACTTAACAAACTCGATAAAAACGATGATTCTGTAATCGATAGTGACGAACTTATTATTAAATATGCATTTGGTGAGAATGCAAAAGAAATTCTTGAAATGGATATGAGTTTTAAAGCACAGCAAAAACTCTCCGAAGATGTCTTGGCAATTATGACCGGTGAAGACCCTGAAACAAAAGGTGACACAGAGGGTCGATTTCACGACGAAGAACAAAAAGAAGAATAAATACGACGACTTTTACGACCTTGAATATGATGCTGTTTTAATTGAGCAATCTATAGCAAAACAATATCACATTTTACCATCTCAACAAGAAGAATTGTCATATAGTGACTGGGCAAAACTTGTGTCCGGTTTGATGAATGATACTCCTTTGGGAAAAGTTGTTGAGATTCGCAGTGAAGATGATGCTGAGATTATAAAGAATATGACAAAAGAACAACTTGCTATTAGAAGTGAATGGCAAAGCTTTGTTAATTCCAACATTACATATTCTGAAGAAGATATGCAAAAGCAGTCTGAAATGCTTGAAAAGATGATGGCATCACTATTCGGTTGATTTTAATATTTCATTTATAAAGGAGGTGATTGTGTGTCAGAAAAAGACAGTGCTGGTATAGTTTCTCTTGACCTGGTTATCGAAGATACTGCGGAAAAGCAAATTGAAAAGATTGCAAAATCAGCGGTTAAACCTGCACAAAAGCATTTTTCTAATGTAGGTAAGACTATTGAAAATGCTATAACAAAACAAACCTCAAAAATACATAAATCTATTGAGAAAAATATCAATTCCGTCAAAGAACCAAAGAGTTTTAAGGTTGCAAACGATGCAATCGGTCTTATGGAACAGAAACTCGGTAATATAGGTTCACAGATGGGTAGCGTTAGCGAGAAAATCGCAAAGGTTGAGTCTCAATATGAAAAATTAGGTAAGGAAAAAGGCTTTGATGACGAAGATGTTATCAAACTTGAAAATGAACTTACTTCATTACAAGCAAAACTTATCTCTTTGCAATCGACTGCAAATTCAACAGAAGATAAATTAAATAAAGCACTTTCAGGACCAGCCCAAAAAGCACAGCAGGCATATCAAAAAGCCTATGATGATATCGTCAATCGTGCTGCAAATGCTTCAAAGCAGGCCGAACAATGGGCATTAAAGGCAGAACGTGCTCATAGTAAATCAGCATCACGTGCAGCAAAGCACGCTGTGGCTGCTTATAACAAGCAAGCGAAGGCAGCGAGAACCTATGCAAACAAATATGCCGATGCACAATCCGATGCAAACGACAAATCCATAAAGGCTGTTGAACGAGCCTATAAGAAAATGGAAAGCACAGCGAAGAAGTGTGCCAATGCATCTTCAAATGCTATGCACAAAATGGCGAAAGATTCGTCAAAGAGTACATCCGGCATGGGCAGGGCTTTCCATAAACTTGGTAAGACAATTAAAGGCTCTCTAAAAGCTGTTTTCGTTACAGCAGTGTTATATAAATTCTTTAAAGCATTTAAGGATAATATAACTGGAGCCTTGGGCCAAAACAAGCAGTTCGCTAAGTCTCTTAATGAGATAAAAGCAAATCTGTCGGTAGCCTTTACACCAATCATTGAAGCAATAATGCCGATGATTACCCGTCTTGCGCAAGGCTTGGCCACAATCACAAAATATATTGCTACATTTATTGCTGCAATATTTGGAAAAACTTATAAGCAGGCTGTAAATTCTACAAAGAAGATGCAGGCTCAGGCTGAAAAAGCCAAGGCAAGTACAAGCCGTGATTTCGATGAGTTACATAATGTTGATGAAGATAGTGGAAGTGGTTCCGATGGTTCATCAATAAATTATGATGCTCTTGATACAAGTCAGCTTGATACAGGTCCAATGAAAAAGTTTCAAGAGATTCTTGATAAGGTCAAGGATACTATTGAAAAGGTATCTCCTGCTTTCAAAAATCTTTATGAAAAAGGTATTAAACCCATCATTGACTGGTTAGGCGGAAAAGTAAAAGATGCATTTGCATTTTTAGGCAAACAGCTTGAAAAAGTTGGGAACTGGTTTGTTGATAATAAAGACAGAATATCAAAATTTGGTGACTCTCTTGGTAAACTGTGGGGTTGGTTGGAACCTATTCTTGATGCAGCGTGGGAGACACTAAAAAATACTCTTGGTAATTTATTTGATGGCTTCCTTGTTGGATGTAGTACCGCATTAGATGTAGCATCAGGTATTATTGACCTAATAGTTTCTCTTTTCACAGGTGACTGGGAAGGTGTTAAACAAGCAGGCGAAGACATTATCAATGGTTTGTGGGAAGGCATCAAAAAGAGTTGGGAAAACACAAAGAAATATCTTACCGACTTGTGGAACGGAATTATCGATACTGTTAAGGCTATTTTCGGTATTCATTCTCCATCAACCGTTTTCTCTGATATCGGTAAAAATATTATTGAGGGTCTTAAAAACGGTATTATCGCTATTTGGGAAACTCTTACATCAGTGGTTAAGGAAAAACTTGATAAACTCAAGACAACCTTTACTGAAAAACTCACTAATGCCAAAGATTCCGCAATTAACAAGTTTGCTGAAATTAAAGACGGAATTAAGGAAAAATTATCAGGAATATGGACTGATTTCAAAGAGTTTATCAATAAACTTCTTGGTGGCATAGAAAATATGCTTAACAAGCCTATAACAGCAATCAACAAGTTAATTGATAAATTGAACTCTCTGAAGGTGAAAATGCCTGAAATACTTGGTGGTGGAGAGATAGGGTTCAATATTAGCAGATTCTCAAAAATTTCCATCCCACGTCTTGCAAAAGGTGGTATTGTTGATAAACCTACACTTTCTCTTATAGGTGAAGCTGGTAAGGAAGCAGTTGTTCCACTTCAAAATAATACAGAATGGATGGAAAAGCTTGTTACAATGCTTGCTAATGCCCTTGTGAGTGTTTTAGCACCAATGATGATGCGTAATCCTACACAGGAAGTACAAGATGATTTAGAGAAAGTTATAAACATCAATGTTGACGGTAGAACTGCATTCTCAATACTTTTAAATTTATTTAAAAAGTATGCAAGTGATGCCGATTTGAGATTAATTACAGGAGGTTAACGTGGAAACATTACTTAAAACAATAAACGGATGGACTCCACCTTCTCTTGTAAAGTGTAATCCAATCCGTATAACTCAGGTTAAAAGTGAAACAGATTCCGTTGGTAATCTGCAGATTAAAAAGATTTTATCAGTTAAGATGAAATTTGAATTAGAATGGCAATTTATATCAAAGAGTACAGCTCAGCGGATAATGAAAGAATTGTCAGACTTTAACGCTCTGGTGACTTATGAAGATATTGTAACAGGTGCAACAAAATCAGGAAGATTTTATCCCGGCGATTTTCAACCTGTTCCGTCTTTGACATATAAAAACGGTGAAATGCTTTACAAGTCTTTTCCTCTTAACATAATCGAAAAATAAAGTAGGAGTAGAAATGTATAATACAACACAACTTTATAAAGACCAGGTTAATAAGTTACCACAGAAATACATAATGAATCTAAATTGTATCATTGACGGTGGTTTGAGTATCATTTTTCTTGAAACAGAAAATAACGAACCTCTTACCACCGAGGATGATGAGATACTTGAATTTCCATCGGCTGCACCTGTTGAGATTCTTCCGAATGATATATTTGAAGCTGGTTATTCTGAAAATATGTTTATAAATGCTTTTTCAATAGGTACAGCTGTAAAACCAAGTATGTGGGTTCGTATCTTCAACAAAGATAGCAAGTTTAGAAATGAATTGTTATCAACAGCAGAGTATAAACCAACATTCGCTCTTTTGGATGATGAAGAGAATACAACAGATGTTGTCCCTGTGGGTGTGTTTTATGCAAATAAACTTATAGTTCAGGATACGGATATTCGTATTGAATTAAGCGATAAGATGGCGTTTATGGAAAAACCGTTTAAACCTCAAGGTGCACCACGTTCCTTATATGAAATTGCTACTGGTATTGCTCTTGATGTTTTTGCAACCGTTGTAACCACGCCGGACGAGTTATCTGTTCTCTCTTTAGTGGTAAACGATGATATTTTTAGCGGATATTCCAAAAAGCAGGTACTTGAATGTATTGCTCAGGTTTGTGGTAGCTTTGTGAGATTTAATCGTGAAGGCAATCTTGAATTCAAATGGTTTATTGAAACAGATGTTAAACTGAATGGAGATACTGCAAAAGTTCCTCTTGAACTTAACGGTAATACTTTCTATCTTAATGATAATTCTCTTCGAGTAACAGGAGTAAAAATAGTTTTTGAAGATACTGAATTGTGTTCAGTAGGTACCGATGATTATCTGTTGACTATCAGTGAGAATCCTATTACAGAAACACATTCAGCGGAAATCGCAGAGTTTATACTCAACAGACTTTCAACCACAAAATACATTCCTTGCCGTTATGACCGAATTGGTGGTGACCCATCGTTACAAGTAGGAGATATTCTTACTGTAGTTGACAATAAGGAAAAATACATTCCTGAAATGTATGACAGTTATGACAAATATCCACTTTATATCACAAGCTTTAACTGGCATTACAATTGTGGTGGCTTCTCTGATACATACATTGCCTCAGGAAACACGGATGATATGGATACCGATAGAGGAATGACCACTTCTAAAAAGACTGCACAATTAGCAAAGAAGATTAAAGAGACCAAAAAAGATGTTCTGGATGAGTTAGATTCAAGAGAAAAATTCTTGTTGGCATTTAATCAAACCATTGCAGGTTCTATGGGATATTATATGACCGAATTACCAGGAGAAGCAGGCGGAGTAGTGCGGTATATGCACGACAAACCTAATCTTGAGGAAAGCAAAGTTATATACACCCAGACTGTTGATGGTTTCGCTTGGACCACAGATGGATGGAATGATGGTGAACCACTCTGGAAATATGGTTTTGATAAAAATGGTAATGCGATTTTAAATCAAATCTATGCTTATACACTTACTGCGGATGTAATCGTTTCAGGACTATTAAAATCTAAAAATGGTGCATCATGGATTAATTTAGATAATGGGACATTTCAGTTTGGAGAAAGTTCTACTTCACCAAAATTAGCATTAAATAAGGCAGGTCAACTTCTTATTGACGGTATTTTGAGAAATATTAATTATCCAACACTTTCAGCATCTGTTGGTGAGTCTGAAAATAATACATTTGGTGCTTTTACAGTTACGGACAATACAAGTGGTTGGGGTGATATTTTTCAAGTTTACAGAGTTGCGAGTGGCAGCGAAAAGGGTGTAACAATAACATCACCTTTTTTGATTAATGGTGCTAAGACAAATAGAAAAGGAATAACCATTTTGCCTGATGGCATTACAATGTTTAATAATGGTGGAGGTTCAGTAAGAATTGACGATACCGAAGGAACGATAATTGATGGATATGCCGTTATTAAAAGATTTGAAAATATTGAAGAGAGAATTGAAGAACTTAGTAACCTTATTAATGGATGAGGTTATAGCTCACGGTATAAAAGGAGATAAAAAATGAAAATTAGCAATTTACCACTGGCCACAGAATTAAACGATGAAGATGTGCTTCCCGTCGTTCAAGAAGGTAAAACAAAAAAGGTACCAGTAAAGAAATTTTTTAAAAAACAACCCACAGATGTAATTGTTGCTGAAGATGGTAAAGTACATTTAATGGTGAATGGTGAACCTATTGGTGATGGTATTCCTTTACCAAATTACGAAGAAGAATTATTTAATTTTCGTAACCAAGTAGGACAAATATCGGAAGTTGCAGAAACTTTACCGGATGAAACTAACCTCTGGAGCCTTGGTGATGTTGAGGTTACTGGATATACACAAATACCTGTTGAGTTACCAGCAGGAAGTTATAAACTAACTGCTACGGTCTCATCTACTGATACAGACAAGACTTATTCTTGTGTACGACTATATAGCGACACAACGTTAATTGAAACTCTTACATTTTATCGTAATGTTGAGACTGTAAAAACAATAGAACCTTCAGAGCCGATAACAAGAATTGTTTTTTATGCTTCAAGTGGTGTGGCTGACAGCACAGGAGATAATGCGACATATTCAAATATAATTGTTATAGACAGCAATGCTACTATTCCTGTATTGACTGCAAAAGATGATGTTGCTCGTGGTGATGTTTCTAAAATCAGTTACGATATGAAGTATTTGCAAAATCCCAACCTTTACAATCCAATTGATAACTGGATTGTTGGCAAATATAATTATACTACTGGCAATGCAGATTTAAGTGAAACAAATCACGTTCGTAATATAATTCCAATTGAGTTGAGTTCTGATAAAGAATATAACATACGAACGAAATCAAGAGCAGGCAATTTGTATGTGTTTACTTATGATGCAGATATGAATTATCTTGGATATAAAAGCGTATCAGCAAGCGAGACAATACCTTTATATCATATTACAGATGTGAGTTATGTTAATTTTGTTGTAGCCGATTGGGCAAGTAGATATCCAAACGAACCACCTCAGGTGATGATATGGGAATGTGAAGATGCAACTGATTATGGTGTGTGGTTGGAATATGGCGACAAAGGAAAGTATGTAAAAGAAAAACAAACTTTCACAAATGAACAGATTGCAGATATACAAAACAAAATGAACATACAAAAGTTTAACAGAGCACGTTTTGATGATAGATTTAATTTTATTGCATACTCGGTAATTAACAATGATAAAGGACCTATCAACACAGCGGAGCATTTTGAGTATTGTGGTTCGTTGGATTGTTTTACAGCATTGAAAGGTGATGTTCAGCCTACAAGTGACGGTGGTGTAATTATGTGCCACGATAAGGGATTTACACTTGACGAAAACGGAAGAATAACCACTTTTAACGCAGATGATTGTGTGCTTATTCACGATATGACAACAGAGCAATGTCAGGCTTTGGAACATAGAACACCATATAATGGTGAATATTGCAAAGTCATTACTTTTGAAAAGTATATTCAAAGATGTAAAAGAACAGGAAAAATTGCTTTCATTACAGTTCGTGACCAATACATCCCTGAAGTAATAGCACACATTATGCCTATCTTGGAAAAATATCGTATGATTGACAGAAGTATTATAAACAGTTTTACACTTTCAACATTACAAGCATTCAGAGAAGCAAACGAAAGTATTATGTTATCTAATGTGTTAGATTTTGGAAAAGTTCTGACAAAAGCACATATAAATAACGCAGTGTCACTTGGCAACTGTTTGATTAACTGTTTCCATTTTCCATCTGATAGTGGTTGGGATTTGTTAGACCAATCGAAAGAAGCAATCGATTATGCTATTGAGAATGACATCAGAATTTATGAGGGACAAACAGGCTCTGTTGCTGATGTTGATTTACTTATGGAATATGGTGTTATGGGTACACAAATGATTGCAAAGCTCGATACAGGAAGCACTTCTAATGATGAAACCTTAAATCAAATTGAAGCACAACTTGACGAAATCATAGAAACACAAAATTCATATATAGGGGGCAACGAGTAATGGGAATTGCTGAAATAAACAACAAGACTTCATTGATAAAATCAAATGTTCCCAAAGTATATGAAGCAGGTCAAATCACAGGTGGTGGCGGTGGTGTTGACTATGACGAAGCATATAACGATGGGTATCAAGCAGGTTACATAGACGGACAAGAAAGTGTGCCTAATATACTAGAACATGCTACGAAGCTTAACGATATGTATAATAAAGCCGTTTTCCCTTCAGATTTTGAGTTGAATTTGAACATTCCTTTAGTCGATTCTATTCGTTATGCATTCATCAAAACAAACATCAAAAAAGTAATACTTAAGGGAAACAATAATGGATATGCAATTGATGCTTATAGTGCGTTTCAAGAGTCGAGTGTTAAGACCATTGATTTAACTGAATATAATGCAAAAATAGACAAAGGAACCATGATGTTTTTTTCTGCAACATCTTTACAAGAAATTTTAGGTGAATTGGATTTTACAGAGTGCACTAGTACAGCTTCTATGTTTAATTACTGTAACGAACTCGTAACAATTAAAGTTAAAGCAAATTCTATTAAACTTTCAATCAGTTTTGCACAGTCTTCAAAGTTATCAGCAACCTCAATACAATCAATTATTGACGGGCTTGCAACGGTTGAAACTGCACAGACTGTTACATTCCACAGTTCTATTGTTTTAACAGACGAGCAAAAAGCAACAATATCAAGCAAAGGTTGGACTTTGGCACAGTAAAAGAGGTGTTATAAATGACAGTTGAAAATCAAACAGTTTTAAAAGCAGATGAGGGTAAAATGCTTACCAATGGTGAAACATTTGCAACGGTAGTTTATCTTGGTAAAAACGATAGTGCCGATAATTGGCACGAAATCACCGAAGAAGAATACGAAGAAACAACAAAAGCATCACCTTAATTGGTGGTGCTTTTGTTGTTAGCTTTTAAAGAGTGGAGGTGAACCCTGTGATAGATAAAATAATTCTCATAGCATCTCTTTTAACTGCTTTGGGTGTAATTGTTGCTACTGCAATTAAAGTATATAAATTTGTCCGAAAATGCGAAAAGTGGATTGAGAAAAAAGACAAGCACGATATAGAACAGTACAAAGATATTCTGCGAATAAAAATAATGATGCCTGAAATGCCACTTTCGGAAAGAATTGCAGCAGGCGATATATATGTCAATACTCTACACGAAAATGGTGGAGTCAAGAAAAAGTATGAAGAATTGCTAAACCGATTTAGCGAAGAACATAAGGAGTGATAATTATGAAAAATTATCTTACATACCCTTGTAAAGTGATGAATATCACACAGGGGTACACAGGAAACTATAGCCATGGACCACACAATA
Organism: Candidatus Fimenecus sp.; assembly: GCA_045578245.1. Taxonomy (GTDB): domain Bacteria; phylum Bacillota; class Clostridia; order Oscillospirales; family Acutalibacteraceae; genus Fimenecus. The sequence continues at coordinate 59,573 of JAZNJX010000098.1, forward strand.
CAGGTGCACCGAAGGATTATCCATGGGATGAAGCATGTGAGAACTCTGGAAGAAGCCCTATGTATTGTCCTTGTGATGAAATGATTGTTAAAAGGGTCTATATCAAAGGCACGAACACCATCTGGCTTGAAAGTACAACACCAGTGTATTTTGCTGATGGAACAAGCGATTATGTTACCTTAATGGTGATGCACCCTAATGACAGTGATGTTGCAAAACTTAAAGAGGGACAGAAGTTCAAGAGAGGAAAACTTATCTGTCACGAAGGCACTGATGGTAATGCAACAGGTAATCACTTCCATTTTGCTGTTGGTAAAGGCAAGATGAAAGGCAATGGCTGGGTTAAAAACTCAAAAGGTAAATGGGTATTATCTACCGTGAATGGCTCAAAGAAACCTGAAACAATGTTCTACATTGACCCGAAATTCACAACAGTTAAGAACCAAAAGGGATTAAGGTTTAAAGAACTTCCAAAGGAAGATAACTTCTTCCCACCACACGGATATTTCCGTAAAGGTGACAAAGGCGAAAATGTTGAGAAAATCAATCAGTTCTATCATGATGTTTTCCCTGTGTATGAGAAAACATTGAATCGTAATGCCGATGATGTTTTAGGTGTTCTTTTTGGTGACAATAGCGTTGCCTGGACTAAAGAGTTTCAAATACGTACCGGATTAACGCCAGACGGCAATTTTGGACCAAAAACATATGCAAAAGCCCAAGAGTTTGGGTTTGAATTTTAATTAAAGGAGAATTATTATGGAAATCATTAAGAATTACATTATCATCCCTATTATTTTAGTGTGCCTCATTGTAGGTTACATCCTTAAAAACATTGTCTCCACAGACAAAATCAACAAGTTCATTCCACTTATTATGGCCGTTCTTGGTGTTCTTCTAAGCCTCTGGCTAAACGACTGGCAGTTCACTGTGAATGTGATGCTCGGTGGTCTTGTCTCTGGTCTTGCATCTTCAGGTACATACGATGGATATAAAGGACTTAAAGAATACTTTGGCAATATTAAAGGATTTAAAGATTTTTTTGTTGATATTGTTGATAAATACTTTTTCAACAAAAAAAACGAATGATTTTTTATTTAAAAAACTGAATTGATACAATCAAATAAAGAAACACGTATTTTTTTATTACTTTATATAGGAGCTGTAAATATGAAATTTAATGAAGCTTTAAATCTTATGAAACAAGGTTTCAAAGTAAAACTTCCATCCTGGGGTGGATATTGGTGCTGGGACGAAGAAAAACAGACCATTATGATGCACTGCAAGGAAGGTAACGTTCTCGATATTAGAAAGACACAGAGAGTTGAATACACTCTTGGAAACATCATGTCAGATGAGTGGATTGTTGCTGATGAAAATAACACTCCAATTCTTGGTGGTGTTGCTACATTTAACTTCGGTGAAGCAATCAAATACCTCAAGCGTGGATTCAAGGTGAAACGTCTTGGATGGAATGGTAAGAATCAGTATATTGAACTTGCCAAAGGTATCAGCTACGTAAACCCTAACGGTGTAGTGATAAACTGCGAACACAAAGATATCGGAAATATGGCAATTGCCTTTAACGGTACATCAGGCGTACAAATGGGCTGGCTTGCCTCACAGTCAGACATGCTTGCCGAAGACTGGATTTTCGCAGAATAACCATTTTGCAATCAAATGCAAAATGATATAATGATATCATAATATCAAAATTGAATATTTAGAATCATTTTTCCCCCTGTAGAACTCAAGGCTCTTAAGGGGGGATTTTTTAATGCAAAAAAATTGTTGCAACACTAACAAAAAGTCAAATATTTTCGATTAAAGCTGTAAAGTCAAAAATAAAGAAGAAAATTATCGAAAACATGAAAAATAATGCAAGAAACATTATTTATAGTACTATTTTGGATAAAATTGGAAATAAACTTCCTTGATATATTTGAAAAAGCAAATTAAAATTATTTCAAAAGAGGTCGGGCTATGAAAGAAAAAGAGAAGTTTGGAAAATTGATTAGAGATAGCAGAGAGAATAAAAACTTATCTCGAGAACAACTTGCCGAGAGGTGCAAAGTCACAGACAAAAGTATAAGTAATATAGAACTCGGCAAATCCGACCCTAAGTTAAGTACGGTTATGCGCATATGCAATGTACTTGAAATTGATGTGAAAGCTTTAGCTGAATTCACATTTATGGAAGAGGATGCTGATGTTGAGTCGTTTTAATTTAATAAATGTTGGGTTTTGTCAATCAGTGTTGTACTTTCAGTAAAAGAGAAGAAAACTTATTGGACAATACGGGTATATTTTTTCTGTTTCCGTATTGTATTTAATTTTATGTTTTGTTATAATTAGCGAAAGGGGTTAGCGTTTTTACACAAACTAATAACATACTTTAAGTTCATTTGTAAACTGTACAAGCGTATAAGCATAGTATTAAGTAGGTTGTATTTTCTAATACAGATAGGGTTTGTGTATTAAGAAAAAATATGGAGCAACACCTTAAAAATCATTTTAAAAAAACATATCAAATAATTCACTGTATAGAAATAGTTTTATTCATTGTGGGACTTTTTTTTGAATGCTATAATGTATATAATGAAACTAATGTGAATCTGTTTTTTCTTGCTACCACAATATATATACTTAATAATTATTTCCAAATAATAAAAATGACACAAGAGACTAATGGCATATTGCCATATGTATTTCTTGGGTCCATTTCTGCTTTGGGAATAATTATTGTTATAGAATTTTTGAGTTATGTTGTTGCCAATGTTGGAACTAGTATTTTGCCAATAAAGACACCAGTATATGTGTTGTATTTTGTGGTTTTTATTAGTGAAATATACAAATTAACTATAGAATATAAACCGCCTTCAAAATAAAAACTAATTATGAAATTAAGAATATGGTGGAGAAAATTATGAGTTTTATAGAAGTATTAGCTATTATATTAATGATTGCATTTGGAGCTTGTTCTTTGTTCGGTTTGATACTTGTTGTCAAGAAAGTAATTAATTACCTGCTTTCCAATAAAAAGGTTTTTATAGGGAACGAAGTACAGCTCAATAGTTGCATGATTAATGATTCGTATGTGTTCCTTGAAATGAATAACACTATTGAAAAACAGATATCAACAATTTTGTACTATTTGCGATTAAGTGAAAATGGTAGGTTGTATAGGGAACATCCGTTTTTTCTAATGCAGAATAATGGTGCAAATCCATGTGAAATAGACAAGGTTATTGAGATAAGACATAACTTTACGGAAGAACAATTATATATTTAATATATAAAACAATGTGTATAAGGAAGTAATAGCGTGGAAAAAACTGCAGAATACTCTTGGGATGCATTAGAAAAATGTTTTGAAAAAGATATTCATCCTAAGTACCCAGAAATAGAATTTAATAAAATCAAGAAAGAACAGTTTAAAAGAACTTTTTGTGAATCTTATAAATATGTCAAAGCCAAATACATGACGGAAGATACAGAATGTTTAGACAGACATAAGCAGGCAGCAATCTTGATTTGCTGTGTACTAAAGGAAGATATTTTGGTTTCGCAAAAAATTCCTGAAGGTAAAGAATTTGTAGGAAAGTATTCATTAGCTCTATCATTAGGATTAGCTTTTATGTTGGACCGTTTAAAGGAAAGATTTGATGAAACTGGTATTGAAGAAGAAATAAACGATTTAACTGATATTATTGCTTTTGCGTGTCCAACAAATTATTTTGATGTTCTTTTTAGAAATCTGTACTTTGAGGAAAAGGAACAGGGCTCAGTGTTTGTATTGACTTTAGCAAACACCTTGTTTCTGTTGGAGTATATTGCGTTAATGAAAAAAAATATACCATTTGAAAAGTTAAGAGAATATAATGATGATGGTACCGAAAAAGAGATTTAAAGATGTAAAAAGCATTATGTTTCAGAAAAGATTACAAACGTTTCACAAACATTAATCAAAATCCCCTTAATATACAAGGGGATTTGTTTATTTGGTAAGGACGAGGTCACCGGTTCGAATCCGGTTAGCAGCTCCAAAAATACAACTAAGTCGAAAGATTTGGTTGTATTTTTTTATGTATTTCCTACTTGCAACAAATCATTGCGTGACTTTTTCGTATTATTATGTAATAATAAACTTGTAAGGAGGCGATACGAATGTCCAAAGTTTCAAAAAATCTCAAAAAAATCAGAACAGAGAAAAAACTTACGCAGGATACCTTGGCTGAAAAACTTCATGTTACACGTCAGGCAATCTCAAATTGGGAGAATGATAAAACCAAACCGGATATAGAATCCCTTGAAATGTTGGCAGAAGTGCTGGAAGTCGATATTGAAGAATTGATTTACGGAGAGAAAAAGTCTGTCATAAATTCACAGGATAAAACAAAGCAGAAAAACCGTATTAAGATTACACTTGCTGTTGTGGGTTCGATTTTCGTGGCTTCGGGTCTTGCAATTCTGTTTTTTGGCTTCTGGAAAGATTTCAGCATTTCTTTACAAACTGCATTTTCAGTAGTTCCTATGCTTGCAGGTCAGTGTGTTGCACTCTATACATATTTCAAGAAGAAAGACAGTGCAAGCTGGCGTGAAAGTGCAAGTGTTATCTGGACTATCGGTACAGTTGCAACCATAGCACTTGTGGACGGAATTCATAATATAAGTTGGGTATATACCGATTACCTTGTGATTGAATCTATGCTCTTAATTCCGATATTGTTTGTATTTGGTTCAGTAGTGCCTCTTGTATTTTATTATTATATGACAGTTCATATTGCAACTATTGGCAACTGGCAGAATTTACTGTTTTCACTACTCTTTTTTGCAGTGGGAATATTGTTCACATATTATTTGTCCCGTGACAAGGATGATGTGAGAGGTAAACTTGCACAATGGATAACAATGATTTCAGCGATTCCAGAAATGGTAGTTCTGATTATTGCAGGCTTTAGGACAGGCATTTTAGCAGAATCAATGTCCGTTCTGTTTGCAGGACTACTTGCATTCTTCTTGTGTATATACATTGTATCGATTGATAATAAAGTTGTTACATCACCATTTAAGCCAATTTCAGCAATCGGTATCTGTGTCACAATGTTGGCACTTTCAATATACACAATACTTGATGCACCAAGTATGATAGGTTATGATTTAATCGGCTTTATAATATCGATTGTTTTATGTGTTGTTGTACCTGTAATTGTTGTAACCATAAAAAGAGAGGATTTTGAAGACGAACCATTCAAAATTGCAAAAATTGCAATGCCTTTTTCTATGATTGGATTGGTTTATTTATATTCCATTCTTGATAATCAGTATTGGGAAGGGGCTGCAGATTGGATTCTGACGGCTGCTACATATGATACGATAAACTTTTTCGTTACTTGTGTTTCATCAGCATTGACAATTGCTTTTGGTGGTATGCTGGTGTATCAAGGCATAAAGGAAATTAAAATACTGACTATAAACTTAGGTCTTTTAACTGTGTTTATACAGATGATAGGTTTCTATAGTAGTATAAATCATAACATCTTTGTCTTTGGCACATTATTGCTTGCTTTTGGTGCAATAATTATTTTCATTAATTGGAAAATGCTTTCGATTAAGAAGTCCCAACAGGAACAACTGAACGGAGGTGGCACAGATGCTTAAAAAGTTAATGCTACCAATGCTGATTATTTCTATTGTGATTCAGTTGCTTGTGCCTGTGGCTATGATTGTTTATGGCAACAAGGCGGAAGAAGATTTGCTGAAATACGGTAAAGAATTCAAGATTCCTGTATATATTCAAAGCATTTATAATGGTTCTATTGATGTCAGATTCTATGATTACAGTTTATATAGGATAGGTACATATGCCATTATGGAAGAGGACGAAGAGGGGTTTGCTAATCTGAGCACCATCGTTGAAGCGAAACCCGAGACATCCGATTATATCTGTGTAACATGGGAAAACAAAGAGAAACTGGCAGACTTTTCAATAAATTCCGATTTTGATTCATCCATAGTTTATGAAGAATCGTCATATTTGCTTATAAAAGTGTATAATGGTGATTTTGAAGTCATAGGATTGTATATGGACGGAATTCCTGCTGAAGAGTGGGTGCAGACAGCAGAACCAACTACATACACCTGGGAAGATGATTTATTCGTATAAAATGCAATAAGCGTATATTTTAGAATATGCGCTTATTTTTATGCATAAAATAGTGTATATTCTCATAAAGTGTGTATAAAAATGCATAAAAGGTAGTTTTTAACTTGAAATTTTGCATAAATACTTGACTTTTTATAAAAAAGGGTTATATAATCTACCTACAAAAAAATAATTATTACATAAGGGGTAATTTGAAATGAAAAAATTAGTTAAAATTCTTTCAATCGTTCTTGCTCTTGTTATCGTAATCGGTTGCTTCGCAGCTTGTGGCGATAAGGAAGAACCAAAAGAAGAAAAGAAAGTTCTCACAATGGCAACAAACGCTGAGTTCCCTCCATACGAATACTATGATGGCGACAAGATTGTTGGTATCGATGCTGAAGTAGCAGCTCTTATCGCTGAAAAGCTTGGCATGGAACTTAAAATCGAAGACGTTGCTTTCGACTCAATCATTCCTGGCGTTCAGGCTGGCAAATACGATATGGGTATGGCTGGTATGACAGTTACAGAAGACAGACTTAAGGACGTAAACTTCTCAGAATCTTATGCAAAAGGTGTTCAGGTTGTTATCGTTAAAGATGGTGGCACTATTGCTTCTCTTGACGATGTTGCTGGCAAGAAGATTGGTGTTCAGACAAACACAACAGGTGATATCTATGCATCTGGTGACTTTGGTGAAGAAAATGTTGTTAAGTATGAAAACGGCGCTCTTGCAGTTGAAGCTCTTAAGAGTGGCAAGGTTGATTGCGTAATCATCGACAACGAACCAGCAAAAGCTTATGTAGCAGCAAACGAAGGTCTTAAGATTCTTGAAACAGAATATGTAGAAGAAGATTATGCTATCTGCTTCGCAAAAGAAAACACAGAACTTCAGGAAAAAGTTAACGCAGCTCTTAAAGAACTCATTGCTGATGGTTCCGTTAAGAATGTTGTTGACAAATATATTCCATCTAAATAATTTGTATTAAACATGAATTTTTAGGGCGGCTTAAAATCCGCCCTAATTTTTGCGTATGAAAGGAGAAGTGATAAAATGGCTTGGCTTACAGAACTTATTGAAGATATTCAATTTGTGTTTTTTGAAAAAGACCGATATATGCAACTTGTAGACGGTTTACTTAATACATTGAAGATTACTGCCGGTGCTTTGGTTATCGGTGTCATTATCGGTGTTATTATTGCCGCAATCCGTACCTCTTTTGATAAAAATAAGGAATCAATGAAATTGCGTGGAGGAATTGGATATTATATTCTTGCAATCCTCAACGGAATTTGTAAAATTTATCTTACTATCGTAAGAGGAACACCTGTTGTTGTTCAGCTTATGATTTCTTACTTTGTGATTTTTGCATCGTCTGACGATGGCGTAATGGTTGGTATCATAGCATTCGGTTTCAACTCAGGTGCTTATGTTGCCGAAATCTTCCGTGCAGGTATTATGTCAATTGACCATGGTCAGTTCGAGGCAGGAAGAAGTCTTGGCTTCAACTACTTCCAGACAATGAGATTCATCATTATCCCTCAGATGTTTAAAGCTGTTCTTCCTACACTTTGTAACGAGTTTATCGCTCTCTTGAAAGAGACTTCAGTTGCAGGTTATGTTGGCGTTATCGACCTTACAAAGGCTGGTAATGTCATTGCAGGTAGAACATTCATATACTTCATTCCTCTCATTACAGTTGCCCTTATTTATCTTATAATGGTTATGATTCTTTCATGGCTTGTAGGCATTCTCGAAAGGAGGTTGCGTAAGAGTGACAGATAATAAAGTTCTCATTAAAGTTGAAAACCTTAAAAAACACTATACAGGTGGTGTTGTTAAGGCTCTTGATGGCATTGATTGTGAAATCAAAAAAGGTGAAGTTGTTGTTATCGTTGGACCATCAGGTTCAGGTAAGTCAACTCTTCTTCGCTCACTTAATCTTCTTGAAATTCCAACATCAGGTAAAATCTATTTTGACGGAACTGATATCACTGATAAAAAGACAAATATCAACACTCACCGTCAGAGAATGGGTATGGTGTTCCAGCACTTTAACCTTTTTCCAAATATGAATGTGCTTAAAAACATGACAAAAGCACCCATGACTCTCCTTAAAAAGAGCAAAGAAGATGCAGAAAGCAAGGCTCTTGAGCTTCTCGATAGAGTTGGCCTTAAAGACAGAGCTGATGCTTATCCATCACAGCTTTCAGGTGGTCAAAAACAGCGTGTTGCTATTGTTCGTGCACTCTGTATGGAACCTGAGGTAATGCTTTTCGACGAACCTACATCAGCGCTTGACCCTGAAATGGTTGGTGAAGTTCTTGATGTTATGAAGAATCTTGCTCGTGAAGGCATGACAATGGTTGTTGTTACTCATGAAATGGGATTTGCTCGTGAAGTTGGTACAAGAGTTATCTTTATGGATAGTGGTAAAATTATCGAAGAAAACACTCCTGAAGAATTCTTCACAAACCCACAGAATCCAAGACTTAAAGATTTCCTTTCAAAAGTTTTATAATGCATAAAAGAATGTCACCTTGGTAAAATATTACCGAGGTGATATTTTATGAATAATATGAGTTTAGAAACAAAAGCCTATTTTGATGCCCTTCCAATATCAATCAGGTCAGCTATTGTAGAATCAGGTGCAAAGTTTGATACGGTGGAACAGTTAAAAGTGCTTGTTCAAGCATATACAGGACAGTCAAATAGTTAAATTTATGAGGTCTTCAAAAGAAGACCTTTTTATTTTTTAATTTTTTATTGACTAGACAATACAAAAGTGATAATATTCTTTTCGGCAATTTAGTTTATTACTAAACGGATGTGATTTTATGAAGAAATTTTATCTTAAACCAAAGTTTTTCAGCACGATGAAAAACTATTCTAAAGACCAAGCAGTAAAGGATATTGTGGCAGGTATAATCGTTGCGATTATCGCTTTGCCATTGTCAATTGCTTTGGCTTTGGCGTCAGGTGTTGAACCTGCATGTGGTGTTTATACAGCAATTTTTGCAGGTTTTATGGTTTCATTTTTAGGAGGTAGCCGTGTACAGATTGCAGGACCTACTGCAGCCTTTGCCACTGTTGTTGCAGGAATTGTTGCTACACAGGGAATGGAAGGCTTGATTATTGCCACAATCCTTGCAGGTATATTCTTAATCCTTATGGGTGTGTTTAAATTAGGCTCTCTTATTAAATTTATCCCGTACACCATAACAACAGGCTTTACCGCAGGTATTGCCGTTACAATTTTTGTCGGTCAGATTAAGGATTTTCTTGGTCTTCAATATGCAGACGGTGTTAAGCCTATTGAAACTATTGAAAAAATCGAAGCAAATATTCATGCTATCGGCACATTTAGCTGGCAGGCACTGTTAGTTGGTGCTGTTTCACTTGCTATACTTATTATATATCCAAAAATTGAAAAGAGAGTACCACCATCACTTATTGCAGTAATCGTTGGTGCATTGATGGTGAAGTTTATTCCGGGACTTGATAACGGTGTTTTTACAATAGGTGAATTATACACTATTCCGTCAGGTTTCCCAAAATTTGCACTTTCAGGAATGGAATTTAGTTTTGCAAAAGTTTCAGCAGTATTGCCGGATGCATTTACCATTGCAATTCTTGCTGCTATTGAATCTTTGCTCTCTTGTGTTGTTGCTGATAGTATGGTTAATTCCCGTCATAACTCCAACGCGGAGCTTGTAGCACAAGGTGTGGGTAACATTGCTTCAGTTCTCTTTGGTGGAATCCCTGCAACAGGTGCTATTGCAAGAACAGCAGCAAATGCTAAAAACGGTGGTAGAACTCCTGTGGCAGGTATGGTACATGCAGTTGTACTTCTATTAGTACTTTTATTCCTTATGCCTTTGGCAGGTCTTATTCCAATGCCAACTATTGCAGCAATTCTCTTTATGGTTGCTTACAATATGAGTGAGTATAAAAAGTTTGTACATATAGTAAAGACAGCACCTAAAAATGATATTATCGTTATGGTAATCACTTTCGGCCTTACAGTTATCTTTGACTTGGTTATTGCTATTGAAGTTGGTATGATTCTTGCAGCAATGCTGTTCTTGAAACGAATGAGTGAAGAAACAGCTGTTACAGGTTGGAAGTATGTGGATAGTGAAAATGACGAGGACAGTCTTGACTTGAAAGTTGTTCCAAAGAATGTTCGCGTATATGAAGTAAGCGGACCATTGTTCTTTGGTGCAGCAGATAGAATTCTTGATATTAAGGTGAAGGAATATACCCGATGTCTCATTTTAAGAATGAGAGGAGTAAATGCTATTGATGCTACAGCAATGCATTCACTTGAAGCACTTTATGAAAAATGTAAGAGTAATGGAGTTTCACTCGTACTTTCCCACGTTAATGAACAACCTATGAAAGCCATGAAGAAGGCTGGATTTTATGATAAGGTTGGTGCGGATAACTTTTGTGCACATATAGATGAAGCACTTGAACTTGCATCAAATAAATAGAGCGAATGAGAAATACGGTGGAGAAAATCCACCGTATTTTATTGCGTTTTCTACTCGTTTTTATTATACATAATATATATAGTGTTTTCGCAAGAATAAAACAAGCAAATTTAGTGGGAAAATGGCGTAAAAACACAAGATATTGTGCAGTTAAAAAAATCTGCATTTTTCACAAATTTTTTTAAAAAAGTTCTTGCAATTTCACTAACTGTGTGCTAAAATATATAAGCATTCTGCGGCTTTGGGTGAATTCTGCCCAAAATCACAGAAAACGATATGCGATGAAGCGGTAGGTGGCTGCACGATGATGCAGGGAATTACCGTGGAGTATGTCTGATTTTAAATCGGGCGACCAATAATGCTTTAAAAACCTTGTGGCATACCCCAACTGTGCCATAACGGTACTTGCAGGAGCATTCTGCGCTATTTTACGCCGTCCGAAAAATCAGAACCGATTTTTCGGTTTTAAAAACGGAAGGGTGGAAACACCCGGATGAGTTGCAAGTAAAATAACGTGCCCAGTAATTTAGGAGGAAACAAAATGGCAGCAACAAAAGGTAAGAAAATCAGAATCAGACTTAAGGGTTATGACCATGACCTTGTAGACAAGGCAGCGGAAAAGATTGTTGAAACAGCAAAGCGTACAGGCGCTCAGGTTTCAGGTCCGGTTCCACTTCCTACAGAAAAGGAAATCGTTACAATCCTTCGCGCTGTTCATAAGTACAAGGACAGCCGTGAACAGTTTGAGCAGAGAACACACAAAAGGCTTATCGACATTTTAAGACCTTCAAACAAAACTGTTGAAGCTCTTACAAGTCTTGAGCTTCCTGCTGGTGTAGATATCGAGATTAAACTCTAATCTAAAAGAAAAACACCAAGCAAGGTCAAGTCGGTGAGAAACCGACCAATAACCAAAGGAGGAAATAAAAATGAACAAAGGTCTTATCGGTAGAAAAATCGGTATGACACAGCTCTTCGACGAAAACGGTAAAGTAATTCCTGTTACAGTTGTTGAAGCTGGTCCATGCACAGTAGTGCAGAAGAAGACAATCGAGAACGACGGCTATGCTGCAGTTCAGGTTGGTTTTGGCGACGTTAAGGTTACAAAAGTGAACAAGCCAATGGCAGGTCACTTCAAGAAGGCTGACGTTGCTCCAAAGAAAGTGCTCAAGGAATTCAGACTTGCAGACACAGAATCAGTAAACGTAGGTGACATCCTCAAGGCTGACATCTTCGCAGTAGGCGACAGAGTTGACGTTGTAGGAACAAGCAAAGGTAAGGGTACAGCAGGTGTAATTAAGCGTTGGAACTTCTCACGTCTTAAGGAAACTCACGGTACAGGCCCTGTTCACCGTCACGGTGGTTCACTCGGCGTTATCGACCCAGCTCGTATCTTTAAAGGCAAGAAGATGGCTGGTCATCTCGGTGCTGAAAAAGTTACAGTTCAGAACCTTGACATCGTTAAGGTAGACGTAGAAAACAACCTTATCGCAATTAAGGGCGCTATTCCAGGTCCTAAGAACGGTATCGTTGTTATCGCTGACTCAGTTAAATCAAAGTAAGAGAGGAGAGTTAAGAAATGGCTAAATTAGCAGTAGTAGATACAAAGGGCAAGAAAGTTTCTGATATCGAGCTTAACGACGGCGTTTTCGCTATCGAGCCTAACAAATCAGCAATGCACCTTGTAGTAGTTAATTACTTGGCACATCAGCGTCAGGGTACACAGTCAACTCTCACTCGTGCAGAGGTGTCTGGTGGCGGTAA
>JAZNJX010000099.1:0-5415 GCA_045578245.1 Candidatus Fimenecus sp.
AATTCACCAATCATTGCACCACCGATAATACAAACTGCACCAATGATTTGAAGTATATTCATTTTTTCACCAAGTAAAACTGTGGCAAAAACAACTGCTGAAAGTGGTTCAAGATAACCACATACCGCTACTGTTTGTACGGGTAATTTTGAAAGTGGCGAAAAGTACAGATAACAACCGATACCCGTATTTACAATACCAAGAATAATAATCCATACCCAATCATTTGTCGGCACATCTATAACAAAACCTTGTTTTATGCCTACAAATAAGGCAACAGTTAAAAAGCTGACAAAAAGTTGAATTACCGAATTTTCCATTCCTGTAATATTTTTCGATTGCTTGTTGAGTGTAACCATAAAGAAATACATAACTGCAGACAATCCGCCACAGAGCAATCCCCAATTATTTTCGTTACCGTTAGTGACATTACCATTCACAAGCACAATACCAACAAGAACTGTTGCAAAGCCCATTATTTTGGGGGAAGTGAGCTTTTCCACGAAAATTAACGGTGATAATATCATCACAATAACGGGACCACAATAGTATAACAATGATGCTAAACTTACACCGATTTGTTGGTATGCTTCGTATAGGAACATCCAACTCGTACCCATTGCAATACCCGACAAAACAATGAAAACAGTATCTTTTTTATATTCTTTTATATGAAATTTACCTTTACCGATTAAAAACAAAACGACCAACAGAACACTACCGATTAATGTTCTTAAAAATACGATTTCATAACTGCTTAATGATATATTACTTGCCACAATGCCATTAAGTCCGAACAATAATAGTGCTGACAAGTATTTTAAAAAAGCTTTCTTGTCCATACTCTACTCCTTGATTTTAAGTTTAAAATATTGTATCATAAACCAAGATATAACAAAAGCGAATATTTGTTATACTCAAAATCACAAATTGGAATGGTTATAATATGGATATGAATTTACAAAAATATCTTTCCTTTGTTAAGACTGTGGAATACGGCAGTTTCACAAAAGCAGCAGAGATACTAAACTACACACAATCAGGTATCAGCAGAATGATAGCTGACCTTGAAAAAGAATGGGGAGTAACCCTGCTTGAAAGAAATAAGAACGGTGTAAAGCCTACAAGCGATGGAATGAAACTTCTGCCATATGCACAAAATCTTTGTAACGATTTTGATAAACTGAAAATGCAGGTGGATGAATTAAACGGTCTGCAATCAGGACTAATTCGTATCGGTACATTTTCAAGTGTTGCCACCCACTGGCTCCCGAATATTATTAAAGAATTTCAAAAAGATTATCCTAATATTGATTATGAACTATTGCTCGGAGACTACACAGAAATTGAAGAATGGATTCATACAGGTAGAGTTGACTGCGGATTTTTAAGATTGCCGACACATCCCGAATTTGAAACAATCTTTTTGGAAGAAGACAAGCTAATGGCAATAATCCCCGAAAACCATCCATTGAAAGATTGCGATAAATTCCCTGTAACTGCTCTTTGTGACAAACCATTTATGCTTCTTGAAAAAGGTGCAAAAGCAGAAATTTCAGAAATATTTGAGCGTAATAATTTAACACCAAATGTAAAATTTACCACTTGGGATGACTATGCCGTGATGTCTATGGTAGAAAGCGGACTTGGTATTGCCATTCTCCCTGAGTTGATTCTAAAGCGCGTCCCATACAGAATTATAGCAAAAGAACTCGATGTTCCTGCCTGTCGAAATATAGGACTCGCTCTTCGAGACAAGAAAACTGCTTCTCTTGCAGTAAAACGGTTTATTGAATATTTACAGTACAAGTAAAACAACAAATAATCTTCACAAGGTAAGTGTTGATAGTAGTATCGTTGTTTTACCGTTAAAAACCAAGCAAAATAGCCATATGAAAAGTATAAGCGTTGCATTTGGGATTTTGTTGTCCCCTTTGCAACGCTTTTTTAGTTTATCAACTATGCTTTTATTTTATCCGAGTGCCACCATGCTGAAAACGAGCGCAAACAAAGCAACTGTTTCGCAAAGACCTACGACTGTAATATACTGTGAGAAGCCCTTTCCGGTTTCAGCCAATGCATCTGCACCTGCTGCACCTGCTTTACCCTGGAATACTGCAGAGAAAGCCATTGCAAGACCTGATGCGATACCAAGACCAATTAAGAATGCAGGGTCTGCATCTGAAGATTTCATCTGTTGCATCAAAAGAAAACCGTAAATTGTCTGTGTAAGAGGTGCACCAGCAAAAACTGTAAGAATAAACGGTGCTGCCTTATTACTCATATAGCATTTTTTCCAAGCACCAATTGATGCCTGACCGGCAATACCGATACCGATTGCTGAACCAATTGCAGCAATACCCATTGCCAAAGATGTTCCTAATAATCCGAAATTCATAATTATTCTCCTTTGTGATTTATTCTATTTGTTCATTAAATGGTTTAAATTTATGTCCACTCCAGGACATATCAAGATGCGATGAAAATTCTAATGTATTAAGTCTTATACCGTGAACGATAACGGACAAGACATTTAATATCATATTAAGTCCGTGACCAAATACTAAAAGGACAATCGCAATAATCATAAATAAGAAGTTTCCAAGCAGTGGTCCTGCCAATTCATTTACAGTGGCAGCAATAGCAGCACCTGCAAGTCCGACGGCCCAAAGTCGTATATAGGAAACTATATCCGAGAAAACATTAACTACACCAAGCAAGACAGAAACAATATTTGTAAGACTTGCAAGTATAGATTTTACAATGTTTCCTTCGTAATTTGAAAATACAAAACTTAATAGGAAGCCTAACCCTATAAGGATAAGTGCAACTGTACCCACGGGAATACCGCTTATTACAAGTGAAAAACTGAACACTTCAGGATTTACCACAAGGCTTAATACAAGATAGTAGATTCCAAAAAGCTGTAATATTGAACCTATATCACCAAGCATTTTAAGTGATTTTATATTTCTTTTCGCACCCTTTATATGTGCTATGGTCAACTGAACAAGTGCCAACGAGAAACAGAAAATCTGTAAATTCTGTGCTGTGGTAAGCCCTACATCACCTTCTGTCCAGAATGGATGCCATATTCTGTCTTCATAAACATTTGAAATTACAGGAATTGACAAATTCTGAAGCCACTGTGGTATTTGTTCAGGAGAAAGTCCGAACCAGGTACATGTCAGCATTCCCCACAATACCGTTGACAAGCCTAAAAGTCCTATAAGCAAAAATGTTGGTGGAACTGTTTTCTTCGCAATAAGTGATTTTATTATTGGTATTGCTGCAACAACACAGATAAATAGTCCGTATCCGCCATCACCGAAAATAATACCAAAGAAAATCAGAATAAATGCCAGAAACCAACCTGATATGTCATACTCGAAATATCCCGGAACTGCACCTAAAAAGTCAGTTAACGGATAAATAAGGCTTACAAACTTATTGTTTTTAAGTTTAGTTGGCACATCGTCTTCTTGTGTTGGTTCTTCCACGAGAAGTCCCCAAGAATTGGCTCTTGCTGTTTCTTTTAATCTGTCAAGGTTTTCAGTTTCAATATATCCTTTGAAATGTGCAACTGAAACATTTTTGTCATCAGACAGTTTTTCGTCTGCCATACCGGTTGCATAAATTTCAAATTCTATTTCCTTTTCACAAGCTTTTACAGCATTTTTAAGTGCAGTTGTATAGTTTCCGTAAGAAAGGATTTTTTCGTCTATTGATTTAATCCGGTCACCAAGGTTAGATACCTTTTGTCGCATTTCTTCCGTGGACATTTGCGGTAGTTCTAACTTGTAGCTATTTAGCGATGCAACGAGTTCGTTTTCACCATCAAATCCCGATTTAACCAACATACATTTTACAGAGTTTTTACTTTCTGATAACTTAACGGTTTTTACACTTTCACCCAAGGACTCATATTCCTTTTCAGGCATTTCATAAAATGAAGCATCAATGCCTTTTTCTACTAAATCCTTGATACTTGCAGGTTCAAGCTCACCCCAGCTTTTAAGTCGTTCTAGCTCTGAATTAAGAGTAATCATTTCTGCCTGACAGTTTTTCTTTTCGTCTGTCAAAGAAGATATTTCATTTGCAATTCTCAACGCATCAGTAAGACTTAATGCTTCACTCTCAGTGTCTTTTTTGTTTCCGAGAATAAAAACTGCACTTTCAAGCAAAGAAATCTGTTCTTTGAGCTCATTTAATCGGTCACCCGAGCCCTCAGTAATTTCAATATGAATCATTCCAAGTTTTCCGAGCTTTTTAAGTGTTTCTGCTTTTTTATCTCCCATAATAATGAGAGAAACTTTTTTCATAGGAACTATCATAATGCATAAACCTCCTCTCGGGAAGTCTCAGCATTACGTTGAGCAATTTTGCGTTTTGATATCTTTGAACGAACTACGGCACTGACCTGTTGGTCAGCCATATAAATCGATATCTTTTTAATATTCTGTTGTGTTTCAGGGATTTTTACCTTTTCAAACAAGTTAACTCTTTGGGATGTTGCAAGAAGTTCTGCATTTAAAAGTCTTACTTGTTCATCTAACACTTCTGCCTCCAAATCAAGCGACATTGCTATTTCCATATGATTTGCAGCAATATCAACCCAAAGAGGCGTTTCGTACAAGTCATAGTCCCCTCTTGAAAAATCTGCACCCTCATAAGTTGGAATTGCAACACCTGCAATATTTCCTTTTCCTTTGCGGATATTGCTTACAGTGATTATTCCGTCAGGGAAAACATCCTTTTCACTAAAAACAGCAATCCAATCTCTGAAACCTTTTTCAAGTTTCTCTTTTTCTTCTCTTACTGCTTTAGCTTTTGCTTCAATTGTACGAATTTCTGCTTGAAGTTGTTGTTTTTTAAGTGTCAGAGTAGGCAAATATCTCCGGTACATTTTAAGAGCATCCTTTTGTACCTTTAACTCATTTTTTGTTAATTTGATTTTTGCCACCTTAATCCTCCTTACTTAGGCCAGAATTCATCAGTAAGGTCTGATTTTATACCGGTTTCGTCTTTTTCGAAACAATCAGCTAATATCTCCCAGCCCAAATCAAGGGATTGTTCAAGTGACAAGTTAACTGACAAGTCCATCATCTTGCTTTCGAAAAGGCTACCATATTTAAGAAGTTTTTCGTCCCATTTATTCATTGAAAAGCCCATGTTTTTCTTTTCTAACGTTTCTTTATAAGAAGAATACAGACGAATCATACCATCCATAAGTGCTCTGTGGTCTTTTCTTGTTTTGCCGTTAACATTCTGCTTAAGTCGTGAAAGAGAACCAAATGGCTCGATACGACCACCCTTAAGATAATACTGTCCTTCAGTAATATAACCTGTGTTATCAGGTACAGGATGTGTTACGTCGTCACCGGGCATTGTTGTTACTGCAAGAACAGTAACTGA
>JAZNJX010000100.1:0-17011 GCA_045578245.1 Candidatus Fimenecus sp.
TTCCTAAGACCGCTTGGCCTCCGACTTTGCTTATTCACGACGAGGGCGATATCGGCAAGTGCATTGATGACTGTTTACAGACTGCTGTTAAAATGCAGGAAGAAAACCCGAATGTGTATATCCCGCAACAATTCACAAATCCAAAAAATCCCGAAGTACACAAGCACCACACAGGACTTGAAATACTTGAACAAGTTGCAGGGGAAATTCACGGTTTCTGTTCAGGTATCGGCACGGGCGGAACATTAAGCGGTATCGGTGAAGTCTTAAAAAGACAGTATCCTGACGTTGAAATCTGGGCTGTTGAACCACAGAATGCCGCAATTCTTGCAGGTGGTACAATCGGTACTCATCTCCAAATGGGCATCGGTGACGGACTTATTCCTGATAACCTTAATCAAAATATTTACGACGATATTTATATTGTTACTGACGAAGAAGCAATACAGACAGCACGTGATTTGGCACGACTTGAAGGTATTATGTGTGGCATTTCAAGTGGCACAAATGTTGCTGCTGCACTTAAACTCGCAAAGAAGCTTGGCAAGGGAAAAACAGTTGTAACGGTCCTTCCTGACACAGCCGAAAGATATTTCAGCACACCACTTTTTGAATAATGCGTGTATAAAAAACAAGGCAGAGGTTTTATCCTCTGCCTTTCCTTATTATTTGATTAGAATGGTAACCAACTTGTTAAGAAATAAACGATATCTGAAAGAAGTGCTAAAATTGCTAACATTTTCTTCATCCTCCTTTAATTTGGTAATTTTATTATAACAGATAACCTCACACTTGTCAATTCTCTGTTGCTTTGCGAAGAATAATTCTTGCATCAACTGCTGTGATTACTCCGTCGCAGTTAACATCTGCCTCCGGGAGATTTTCACTAGGGAAGCAAATCACTCCCGATGCTGCTTTAAGAACAAGAGTTGCATCAATAGCAGTAACTTTTCCGTCACCTGTTACATCACCACTGCCACAAGTATATGGCATAAGCATTGGAATTTCTGTGTTGTAGTACATAAACTGTGGGTACTGTGGATTACTGTCTATTGTATATTGTTCCTTTGCTGTCAACAACCAGATGTAGAAATCACAAGTACCGTCATTATGGTTATATGCAATATGTCCCCAGTTTTTAGTAAACCAGGTCTGCATTGGTGCCTGACAGGTTGAAGCGTCAACAATGTTATCAGGAGAAATCATATTTCTGCCAAAATCCACTGCCTGAACATAATCTGCACCAAGAGTTGTGCCAATATCGGCAACCGTTGCGAAGCCACTTGTGTTATATGTTTCAATAACACCGTCAGAATTCCAACGGGCTGTTTTTGTAACCGGTGCTATGAATTTATTGTAGTTTGAAACGCAGAAATAGTTAACATCTTCGCTTTCTACCATTTCTTGTACTCTGTCAGTTGTCTTACTTGCAACCTTTTCATAGTATTCATTTACAAAACCCAAAAGTTCAGGACCTGCATCAGGGAGCATAAGTGCCTTTGCTTCTTCGAAGTGATATTCAGGAATGAAGCACCAGAAAGATGGAAGATAACCGAAAACAGGAATTAAAACTTCCTTGTAAATTTTGTCACCTGCTTTTTCAAAAAGGTCATTTGCGAAAAGTGCAAGTTGCTCAAAAACAGGAATATATGGAATAAGTGAAGCATATTCAGCATTACCGTAAATGCTCTGTACAATAAGTCTTGCAAGTGCTTCACCGTCAATTTCCGGGTTACCGATGAAAAGCTGACCAAGCATTTCAAGTCCGTTGAATGCAGCATTTGCCATCACAACATTCTGAACATCCTCATAGCCATAAACTGCAAGGTATGTATTTGTCATACATCCACCCATGCTCTCTGCACAAAGAGTAACCTTGTCATGGCCTGACTTTTCCTTTACTTCCTTAATAAACTGATTAAGGTCGGCTGCAATATCAAATGGGTTTGCTGTCCAGTCATAAATAAAGAGATATGAATGACCTTCGCCTAATTCGTTGTAAACAGCCTGACTGAGAGTATATTCTGAACTTGCATAATCCTCTGTTAAGTCAACATAAGTTTCGATTGGGTCACTTGTGTAACCATGAACCTCAACAACAGAATCACGATTCAGGTTATTGTCATAAGAAACAGGCGCAAAAATCTTTGTAACTGCAACCTTCAACGCATCAACAAGGACATCAGTATTCCCTGTTGCAAGATAATATGTAAGACCCGGAAGAGCAGGCAAAATTCCATTTATGATATTTTCTGCAGAGAAAACCTCATTCCCCTCACCGTCGTAAAGAGTTTCGCCAATACCCCTTACCTGCACTATTGGTGCTGTACCACAATCGCATTTTTTCTCAGCTGCAAATGCAGGTGACACTGTTAAAACTACAAGCAGTACTGACAAAACAATACTTAAAACTGCCTTTGTCTTTTTCATAAAAATCCCTCCGAAAACTTTCTGAGTTCATTTTATCACAAGATTTTTCCAATTACAACAATATTATAACTAAAACACACTTTCAATGATTTTGTCGCACACTATGGGTGAATATTGCCACGACTCAATGTGACTCTCGTCGGAATAATACTTTATTGGAGTTGGTTTACCTTTTTCGGGGAATGAATCCACAATAGAAAGCTTGATTTTCATTTTTTCGGGATTGATACTCTTTATGTAAACACTTGCAGAGTCCCCCTCTTCCACCTCATCAGTATATTCTGCAAGTCCTGCAAGATTTGGAGCAAGCTCAATAAAAACCCCGTATCTTTCTATTGAACGGACAATTCCACCAACTGTCTGCCCTGCCTTGAAATTACTTGCATTTTCTTCCCAGGTGCCCAATAATTCTTTAAGGCTTAATGTGACTCTGCCAAGGGAATCAATGCTTTTCACAACTGCTTTTATCATTGTGTTAACTGAAAATCGCACATTGGGATGTGGAATCCGAGAAACGGAAATACTATCAATGGGTAAAAGTGCAGAAATTCCACAACCGATGTCACAAAATGAGCCAAAAGTTTCGTTATGAGTAACACGAGCCTCAACAACATCCCCCGGGGAAAGATTTTTAATGTAATTTTCCATACATTCTTCCTGCACGGCACGACGACTTAAAATGGCTGTACGAGTGCCAACCTCGTCATCCATAAAATCAATAATTTTAAAGCAAACAGGCTTATTCACCCTTGAAACTATTGCAATATCACGGACTGTACCATCGGAAATACCCATTGCACATTCTTCCCTTGGAATTATTCCCTCCATAATTCCTAAATCAACATGAAGATTATGCTCGTTATCACAAAGAGCAACCTTTGCCTCTAATATTTTTTCGGTAAAAAAGCACTCACGAAGCCCATTCATACTCTCGGTGTATTTCTTATTCTGCTTTGTGTCAATTAAAATCCCCTCAGGACGATATTTTTTCATAAATTTCACCTTCCGATAACTTATTTCAAATTAATATATAAATATGAGGTAAAAATCACATTAAGAATTAAAATAAGTATTTTATTTTTTTCTCTGTTGTGCTATACTATATAATTGGTGAAGATTATGGATATTAAAGTAAACGATATTCTTGAAATGAAAAAAGAACACCCCTGTGGTGGAAAACAATTTTTGGTGCTTCGTGCAGGGATGGACTTCCGTGTCCGTTGTGTAAAATGTGACCGTGAGGTTATGGTTCCAAGGGTGAAGATTGAGAAAAACATAAAAAGAGTAATGAAGGCAAGCGAAGCCGAACACAATATGCCATAAATACAGAACTTTATCGAATTTTCACTTTTTTACCCTTGATTTGCGTCAGCAAATCTGCGGTCTCAAAAGCAAAAATTCATCTAAATTTCAAGTATTTATGGTGCAAGGCAGTTTTTTACGAACAGATTTTTGGCTGAACAAAGCCAAAAATTGCCACAATACTTTTGTATTATAAAATTTTTGGTGAAGTGCAGTCGGAAATATGTCGTTAAAAACCATATTGGGTTCGACTTCACTTGCCTTAGGATGGAGAACAGGTAAATGTTTGATAAATTATTAGGTATTGAAGAAAGATTTGAAAGTGTCAATGAACAACTCTGCGACCCTGCGACAGTGAGTGACCAGCAGTTATATACAAAACTTATGAAAGAGTTAAAGCAGTTAACTCCTGTTGTTGAAAAATTCCGTGAATACAAAGGTTACAAGGACACCTTTGAGGAGTCAAAAATGCTCCTTGACGAAGGTGGAATGGACAAGGATTTCAAGGAAATGGTGCAGGAAGAATTTGAAACTGCAAAAGAACAACTTGAAATAACCTGGGAAGAACTCAAAATCCTTCTTCTTCCCCGTGACCCTAATGATGACCGAAATGTTATTATCGAAATTCGTGGTGGTGCAGGTGGTGAAGAGGCAGCACTTTTCGCAAACTCACTTTTCAGAATGTACACAATGTATGCTGAAGCTCGTGGCTGGAAAATGGAAATTCTCTCCGAAAACCCAACTGAATTAGGTGGCTACAAGGAAGTTATTTTCTCCGTTGACGGTGACGGTGCATATTCACGATTCAAGTTTGAAAGTGGTGTTCACCGAGTTCAGCGTGTTCCTGAGACTGAAAGTCAGGGCAGAATCCAGACATCAACTGTTACTGTAGCTGTTCTTCCTGAAGCAGAAGATGTTGACTTTGAATTGAACCCTGCTGAATTACAGATTGACGTTTTCCGTTCAAGTGGTGCAGGTGGACAAAAAGTTAACAAGACTTCATCTGCTATCCGTGTTACTCACTTACCAACAGGTATGGTTGTTGAGTGTCAGGACGAAAGAAGTCAGCACAAGAATAAGGATAAGGCACTTAAAGTTCTTCGTTCAAGACTTCTTGAAATTGAACAGGCAAAGCACGACGCTGAAATTGCAGGTCAAAGAAAGAGTCAGGTTGGTACTGGCGACAGAAGTGAAAGAATCAGAACATATAACTTCCCACAAGGTAGAGTCAGTGACCATAGAATTGGTCTTACTCTCTATAAAATCGAGCAGATTATGAATGGTGATATTGACGAAATCATCGATGCACTCATCACAGCAGATACTGCAGAAAAATTGAAAGCAAACGAGTAAAAACTATGGAAACAGTAGTAATTGACATTACAACTGAATATGAAAGAGCATTGGAAGAGGCAAAAAGACTTATAAATGACGGTGAAGTTATCGGAATCCCAACTGAAACCGTTTACGGACTTGCAGCAAATGCCCTTAACGAGGATGCTGTTAAGAAAATCTTTGTTGCAAAGGGCAGACCAAGTGATAATCCACTTATTGTGCATATTGCAAAGTTTGAAGATTTAGAGCCACTTGTCTCGGAAATACCTGAAAAAGTCAAGATTATGGCAGAACATTTCTGGCCCGCTCCCCTTACAATGATTATGAAAAAGAGCGAGAGAATCTCAAACGTTGTTTCAGGAAATCTCGATACTGTTGCAGTGAGAATGCCAAAAAGTGACTATGCAAGGGCAATTATTGAAGTATGTGGTTGTCCACTTGCTGCACCATCAGCTAATCTTTCAGGTAGCCCAAGTCCTACAAATGCAAAATATGTTTATGACGATATGAACGGCAGAATTCCACTTATTATTGACGGTGGGAGCTCGGAAATCGGTGTTGAATCAACTGTTATTTCTTTTGCCGAAGACCCGCCAAGACTTCTTCGTCCGGGTGGTGTGACTCTTGAAGAAATGACGGAATTAATCGGTGAAATCGTAGTTGATGATGCTGTGCTTAATAAACTGGAGGATGGGGCTGTTGCATCTTCTCCCGGTATGAAATACAAGCACTACGCACCAACTGCCGACATAACAATTATAAAAAGTGATTTTAATACTTTTAAATCCCTTTGTGAAAGTGAAGAAAACATCACTGCATTGGTGTTTGACGGAGAAAGTGAAAAACTCTCCTGTCCTGCAGTTACATATGGTAAGGAAAACGATGGTTTTTCCCAAAGTGCAAGACTTTTTGATGCTCTTCGTGAACTCGACGAAATAGGTGCTGCTAAAGTACTTGCCCGTTGCCCTGAAACTAAGGGTATGGGACTTGCAGTTTATAACCGTCTCATCCGTGCTGCAGGTTTTAAAATAAAGGTGATATAATGAAAATTATTGGTCTTACAGGTCTTACGGGTGCTGGGAAAAGCACTGTTGCTCAAAAGTTAATGGCTTATGGTTGTTATCACATCGACGCCGACAAGGTGGCAAAAGATGTTATAAACAACAGCGAAGATGTCAAAAATAAATTAAAAGAGCGTTTCGGTGACGATGTAATCAATGCTGACGGCACAACTAACCGTCCGTTACTTGCTTCCCGTGCCTTTGCTGATACAGGCAGCACAAATGCTTTAAATGAAATCACTCATCCTGCCGTGACAAAGGAAATACAGTCCATTATAAAAGATATGGAAGAAGTCGGTTATCGGGGTGTAATTATTGATGCCATTGCACTTTTTGAAAGTGGGGAAGATAAGCTCTGTGACTTCACAGTTGCAGTTGTTGCACCAAAGGAAATACGACTCGAAAGAATTATGAAAAGGGATAACATCACAGAAGAAAAGGCACTCGAGCGAATCAATGCACAGAAAGACGAAAGCTTTTTCACAAAAAGAGCCGACTTTGTATTGTGGAATTATCCACCTTATGATATAAATGTAGAAATAAAACCAATAACATTACAACTTGGAATATAACCGAAAGGAGAAAATAAAAATGGAACTTAACGAAATGAAAAAAGAACTTTTTTATGAACCAAAACATGCTATGGAAACTGTTGACGGTGCCGTTGTAAAGGCTGCCGACGATTTCTGTGAGGGCTATAAATCTTATCTTGACTTTGCAAAAATCGAAAGAGAATCAGTTGAATTTTTTGTAAAAGAAGCTGAAAGCAAGGGCTATACAGAGTTCGACAACACAAAGACATATAATGCCGGTGACAAAGTTTATTACAACAACAGAAACAAGGCAATTATCCTTTGTGTATTTGGTAAAAAGAGCATCGCAGAGGGTGTTAAAATCTCTGCAGCACATATTGACTCACCTCGTCTCGACCTTAAACCAAACCCACTTTATGAGGATTCTTCACTTGCATATTTCAAAACCCACTACTATGGTGGAATCAAGAAATACCAGTGGACTGCAATTCCATTAGCCCTTCATGGTGTTGTTGTTAAGGCAAATGGCGAAAGCGTAAAAGTTAATGTTGGTGAAGATGACAATGACCCACAATTCTGCGTTACTGACCTTCTTCCACACCTTGCTCAGAATCAGATGAAGCAGACAATGAGCGAAGGTATTCAGGGTGAACAGCTCAACATTCTTATCGGCTCTCGTCCATTATCAAAGGATGAAGGTAGCGACAAGGTTAAGCTCAATATCATCAAAATCCTCAACGAAAAATATGGCATTACTGAGGGTGATTTCCTTAGTGCTGAGCTTGAACTTGTACCTGCATTCAAGGCTCGTGATATCGGCTTTGACAGAAGCTTAATCGGTGCATACGGTCACGACGACAAGGTTTGTGCTTACCCTGCTGCTCAGGCAATTTTTGATGTTGAAAATCCTGAATACACTTGCCTTACAGTTCTTACTGACAAGGAAGAAATCGGTTCCGATGGTAACACTGGTCTTAACTCATCATATATGAAATATTTTATCCACGACCTTGCAGTTATGGGTGGAGTTGAGCCTTGGAGAGTGCTTTCAAAGTCAGAATGTCTTTCTGCTGACGTTAATGCTGCATTCGACCCATCATTCCCTGAGGTAAGTGAGAAAAAGAACTGCTCTTTCGTAAATAACGGTGTTGTTATCACAAAATACACAGGTGCTCGTGGTAAGAGTGGCACATCCGACGCTTCC
This sequence comes from Candidatus Fimenecus sp., assembly GCA_045578245.1. GTDB lineage: Bacteria > Bacillota > Clostridia > Oscillospirales > Acutalibacteraceae > Fimenecus. The sequence continues at coordinate 7,866 of JAZNJX010000100.1, forward strand.
GCTGAATATATGGGCAAAATCCGTAGAATGCTCAATGCTAATGATGTTGTATGGCAGATTGGTGAGCTGGGTAAAGTTGACGCAGGTGGTGGCGGTACAGTTGCTATGTATGTTGCTAACCTTGACATTGACACAATCGACCTTGGTGTGCCTGTACTTTCAATGCATGCTCCAATGGAAGTTGTTTCAAAGCTTGACGTATATATGGCATACCGTGCATTTAAGGTGTTTTTTGAGCAGAAATAAAATAAAATGCAAAATGCAAAATGCAAAGCGCATAGTGCAAAATCAAAGGCAGAGTTTTCTCTGCCTTTTTTGTCATTCTGGGGAACAAAGTGACGAAGAATCTCTGTTTGTTTTATTATCACTTCAGTAGAGATTCTTCGCTACGTTCAGAATGACTTTTCGAATAAGTTGTATTTAGTGTCGCAGACCTTTCGTTCTGCACTTACAATAAAATCGGTTGAGGCTGTACTTTTGTCGCCAGAACTTCTCTTACTGTGTCAGGTATATATTTAAAATCTGCCACAATGGAGTTGGGTTTGTTGATATAATCATCCTGCTCCATTGGTACAAAGTAGATGTTCTTACTATTCATTAAAAGTCCTATGTTCTTGGCTGATGTACCGAGAGCATCGTTAGTTGAAACTGCGATTATGACGGGACGTTGGTTTCTCAGATGTGCCTTTGTAGCAAGTGTTACGGATGTATCGCTTATTCCGTTGGCAAGTTTGCCGAGAGTATTGCCCGTGCAAGGAGCAATAACTAAAACATCAAGTAATTCCTTTGGACCAATTGGCTCAGCACCCGTTATTGTATGAACAATTTCTGTTTTGCAGATTTCTTCGATTTCCTTGTTAAAGTCCATAGCCTTTCCAAATCTTGTATCGGTATTGTAAGCTGTATATGACATAATGGGGATTACTTTATAACCCTCATCTACTAGTTTTTTTATTTGTGGGATTACCTTTTTGAATGTACAGAATGACCCGCAAAGAGCAAATCCCACGGTTTCTTTTTCCATTGTTATTCCTCCCTTTGCAGAAAGTCTTGGAGTTTTTTACCTATTATTTCCCCTGCACTTTTCGGTGTGTATTTTCCCGGCAGACCTATTGCTTTGACAACATCCACCGAATGTTTGCGAGCTAAATCGAAATCAAGTCCGAATGGCGCAGAGGCAAGTTCAATAATTTTACATTCTTTTTTCATATTTGCTATGGTTTCTTCGTGGATAATATGAGCAGGGACTGTGTTTATGACTATATCGAATTCCCCTGAAAGTCTTGAAAGTGATGTCAAAGGCTCTGCCTTGCAGCCCTTGATTATTGCGTCTTCCCTTTGTGACGGATTTCGTGCAAACACTGTTACATCACAGGAAAGAGATTTTAAAAGTGACACAGTTTCTCTTGCCACCTTGCCATAACCCGTAACAGCATATTTTCCTAAAGGCAGAGCAAAGTCAATGTGTTCAAGAAGAATTTTCAAAGCACCAAAAGCCGTTAAAACTGCGTTTTTCTCAATAAAGGTCTGGTCGTAGTAATCATAATAAGGAATTTCACTTTCCCTTAATCGAGAAAGCAATTCGCCCTTGATTATTCCACCGAAAACAAGATTCTTACTGCCTAAAAACGAAAACAGACGGTCAATGGAAATCTCTTTTTTGGAAAAAGGCATAAATATAGTCTTGTCGTTTCTTGTTGCAGGAAGTGGCAGAATTACCACTGAAGTCTCCCCTATCATTCCTTTGAGCTTATCCGTATCGTCATCCCAGTCAAAAAGACCGTAGGAAGAAACATCAAAACCACACCCCACAAGATACTCTTTAAGGTATTTTTGTCGCTTATCTCCACCAACAATGACTATATTTCTCATAAACACTCCTCCTTGCCTAATACTATGGTATGTTTTTTGAGAAAAATTGGTGATTAGGTGTTTAAAAATTTTGAAATATGTAATATAATAAAGAGTGGTGATTAAAATGAATGAAATTACAAAAGTTTTAGAAACTGTAAAAACAATACATTTTATCGGCATCGGTGGTAGCGGTATGTGTCCACTTGCCGAAATTCTTCATAGCAAGGGTTACACTCTCCAAGGCTCTGATAATAACGAGAGCTCAATCGTTGACCGTATCCGTAAAATGGGTATCAAGGTTATGATGGGACAAAGAGCAGAAAACATTGAGGGTGCTGAAATGGTAGTTTATTCTGCTGCTATTTCAAAGGAAAACCCTGAACTCAAAGCAGCTCTTGAGAGTGGAGTTCCAACATTCCAACGAGCAGAATTATTGGGTGAGGTTTCACGTCAATTTTCTAATTGTATCGGGGTCTGTGGCACTCATGGAAAGACTACTGTAACTTCCCTTACTGTTCAGACAATGATTGAAGCAGGTCTTGACCCATCTGCAGTTATTGGTGGTAAATTGCCACTCACGAATTCCTATGGTCGTGTAGGCGCTACTGAAACTATCGTTATGGAATCCTGCGAATATCAGGATACTTTCCTTAAAATGAGTCCTGATGTTGCTGTTATTCTCAATATTGACGAAGACCACCTTGAATATTTCAAGACAATGGAAAATCTTATTTTGAGCTTCACTAAATTTGCTTCTTCTGCAACAAAAGCAATAATTTACAATGGTGACGACGAAAACACCCTTAAAGCCATCGCTGACATTAAGGGCAAGGATATGATTTCATTCGGTTTTGATAGTAAGAATGATTACTATGCTGAAAATGTTGAAGAATACAAAGGTGCATTCACAAAATTTGATGTGATGTACAAGGGTGAAAAGTTAGGAACTGTTGAGCTTTCAATCCCTGGAACTCACAATGTACTCAATGCTCTTGCTGCAATAGCATCTTCAATTTATTCAGGTGCAAAATTTGAGGATTGTATCAAAGGTTTACAAGAATTCAAGGGTGCAGGTCGTCGTTTTGAGGATTTGGGAACATATAACGGAATTGACTTCGTTGATGACTATGCCCACCACCCTGCTGAGCTTAAAGTGACACTTGAAGCAGCAATGAAAATGGGTTACAACACAGTATGGGCAGTTTTCCAGCCTTTCACATACTCAAGAACTGCAATGCATTTTGATGAATTTGTAGATGTGCTTAAAATTCCTGACAAATGTGTTATGACAGAAATTATGGGTTCTCGTGAAGTGAACACATATGACATTTACACTTCCCAACTCAGTGAAAAAATTCCTGGTTCTGTATGGTTCAACACTCAGGAAGAAGTTGCCGATTATGTTGTAAAGAATGCAAAAGCAGGAGATTTAGTCCTCACAATGGGTTGTGGCGACATCTATAAATCTGCATTTATGATGATTGAGAGACTTAAAAATGGTACAGTTTAATAATTCCTGGGATATACTCTTAAAGGACGAATTTCAGAAGCCATATTATCTTAATTTAAGAAAATTTTTGGTGCAGGAATATAAGTCACAGACGATTTATCCCAATATGAATGATATTTTCAATGCTTTGAGATATACGGACTACAAGGATGTCAAAGTGGTGATTTTAGGTCAGGACCCATATCATCAGCCGAATCAGGCACACGGACTTTGCTTTTCCGTTAAAAAAGGCGTTAATCCCCCACCTTCATTACAGAATATGTATAAGGAAATCTATGCTGAATATGGTTATCCGATTCCACAGCACGGTGAACTTACATATTGGGCTGAACAAGGTGTTCTTATGATGAACACAGTGCTGACAGTAAGAGAAAGTCAACCAAATTCCCACAAAGGAATGGGTTGGGAAATCTTTACGGACAATGTGATTTCACTTCTTAATCTCCGACCTGAGCCAATGGTATTTTTACTCTGGGGTGCAAATGCAAGAGCCAAGAAGAAAATCATCACAAACCCAAATCATTTGGTTCTGGAGTCAGCCCATCCGAGTCCGCTTTCTGCATATAACGGATTTTTCGGCAACGGTCATTTCAAAAAAGCAAATGAATTCTTAAAGCAGAACAAAATGACCGAAATCGACTGGAGAATAGAATAAAAAATCCACCTTGCAAAAAACAAGGTGGTATTTTTATACATTAAATCTTATTCATTTTCTTTCAATGCTCTTTCTCTGTCTTTCTTTAAGAAAGCTAACATTGGGATAAATATGAGAATTGCAACGATTGCTGCGTAAAGGAACATATTCTCTGTTGGAAGCAGCTTTTCGACACCATTTTCCATGTATGTAACATCAGAATTCTTTGTTGCAATGTTACCAAGAGTAGGACCAACAATGCTTGGTATCAAGAACAAGAAAATCATTCTGATTCCTTGAAAAAGTCCAACCTTATCCTTAGGAATATTATCACGGACTGTTGCACCGAACTGAATCATAATAATAATGTATCCGATTAATCCCGGTACTAGGCCAATAATAATTCCCAGAATATTCTTGGCAGATGAAAGAATGAAAAGTCCTGTAATGAAGCAGAGAACACTTGCAATGAACGATATTGATTTATTCTTTGCGTAAACTTTCATTAGAAAAAGAGCGCTCACAGCCAAAACAATAATTGCAAATATCAATGTAGCTATCACCTTTCCTGAAAGTAAATCCACGCCTTTATTTGCAGGAATAACAACTGAACCTAAATAAATGAAAAGGTATGGGAAGAACACCTGATATGCACAGTTGAAAAGACAGCCTGATGAAAGCATCAAATAAAGATTCTTATTTTCTTTAATAGCACTTGGTCTGAAGCCATAAAAAAGGTCTGCCCAATAGCTTGATTCATTTTTCGCGTTGCGCTTGCGTTTAATTCTTCTCGGATTTTCAATAAGGATAAATCCCAAAACTCCCACAGCAATTGCAATTCCACCAAAGAGAACGGAGATTTCACTATAGTCCATTTTCTCTGCTTGTGCATTTGCAACCAAGACAGTAATAACAGCAGTTGAAACAAAGCCCATAATAGTGAACGCAATCTCGATTTTTGCAGATGATTCAGGAGTTGAAATATCAGTAAGCCATGAGCTGAAAACTGCATCGCTGGTGGTTGAACGTAAAAATGTTAAAACAAGTGAAAAACCAACAATAAGTATTGCCGTACCGGTAATAATTTCAGACATTCCACTAAGTCCGAAAAAGCTTCCTACATTTCCACCTCTCACACGACTGAAAAGCATCATAACTATACCCCAAACGATATAACCAACTGAAAGGAATAGTTTTCTGTTCTTTAATTTTTCACTGAGCGTACCCATAACAAAGGTAGTAATAACCGATATTACGGACCCCAACGAAGCAATGAGGTTAATGGTGTCAGTCAGTGTGAGCGATGCACCCATTGTACCATACTTGAAGGTTGTATTATTCAGATAAAGACCCAGATACATAGACTCAACGCCACCTGCAATTGCACCGATAAACATAAAAAGAATTATCGTTATCCAGATGCCTATTGAAAGCTGTCCCTTTTTATTGTCCATAAATTCACCTCGGATTTGCTTTGAATATCAAAAACGCCATTTTTCAGGCGTTTTTAATGTTTGTTTTATTCTGCTTTTTCTTTTTTCATGTTTTTGATGAGTGCAACCATCGGAATAATAAGGAAGATTGCTACAACACCTGCATAGAGGAAAATCGCCTTTGTAGGAAGAACATCATCAGCACCTGATGTATTCTTTGTTGCGATATTACCAAGAGTAGGACCAACAACCATTGGAATAAGCACTGTGAATACCATTCTGATACCCTGGAACAAACCAACATTATCCTGTGGTGTATAGTCTCTTGTTGATGCACCGAGCTGGATTGTAAGTACAAGATAACCGATAAGTACAGGAGCAATACCAACGATAATTGTCATAATATGAGTAGATGTTGAAAGAATGAAAAGACCTGCAATAAGAAGCGCTGAACTTGTAAGGAAAGCGACAGGCTTGTTGTTAACTGCAACCTTCATAAGAAGTACAATGCCTGCAATAATTGCAGCTACAGAAATAACTGCAGGAACAATCACACCTGCTGAAAGAAGATTTACATCTGCGTTTTCAGGAAGAACAACTGAACCTAAATAGATGATAAGGTATGGGAAGAATACCTGGAAAGCACAGTTGAAAATACAGAATGCAGAGAGAATTAAATAAAGACTACTGTTCTTTTTGATAACACTTGGACGGAAACCATAGAAAAGGTCTGCCCAATAGCTTGTGTTTTTCTTTTCAGCATTTTCAAACTTTTTAGGGTTATCAATAAGAAACACACCGGCAACACCGACAATTGCAACAAAAGCACCCATACCGATAAAAAATGTGCTGTATGAGATTGTGCCAGCCTGTGCCATTGAGCCAACAACCATAATCAAGCCCATAGCCAAAAAGCCCATAAATGTAGATGCTGTCTCAACCTTTGGACGTGATTCAGGAGTTGTAACGTCAGTAACCCAAGCATTGAAAGCAGAGTCGTTACTTGTTGAACCCATGAAGGTCATTATAATATCCATTACAATAACAACCCATGCTGTTGTAGTAATGATTTCTCCTGGGTCAGAAAGACCAAAGATTTTTGCAATATTATCCTTTGTAATAAAGCCAAAAAGTGCAGTAACAATACCCCAAGCAATATAACCGAATGAGATAAATGCTTTACGGTTTCTGAGTTTTTCACTGAGAGTACCCATAATGAATGTTGTTACAACAGCTGTAATAGCCGAAAGAGTAACCATTATGTTAACTGCATCAGTAAGTGTTATAGAAGCACCTAAAATACCATCGTTATAAACACAGTCGTTTAAGAATGTGTTAAAGTACATATTTTCAACGTTCCAGGCAAGTAAACCCATAAACATAAAGAGAAGAATACCTGTCCAGACACGTTTTGTAAGTTGTCCGTTATTAGTTTTCATTATTTTTACCTCTTATTTGAAATAGTAAACTCTACATTCATAAGGTCTTGTTACAAATGTGTTGTGAGTTACAGGGTTAAGACGATAGTTTGAAAGTACCAACTCACCCTTTGAAAGGTCGATTCCTGCAGGAGCTTCAAAATTCACACATTTATCTGTGAATGAGCAAACGACAAGGATTTTCTCACCATCAAGATTTCTCTCATAAACAAAGAGCTTGTCACTGTTTTGATAATACTGTTTGAAATCACCGTAAATTGCAACTTCATGTTCCTTACGGAATTTAAGGAGCTTACGGTAGTAGTTAAGGATTGAGTTTTCGTCTGCCTCAGCCTGAGCTACGTTGATTTCCTTGTAGTTAGGGTTAAGATTGAACCAAGGTTCAACAGTTGAGAAGCCTGCGAAAGCCGAGTCGTCCCACTGAACAGGTGTTCTTGAGTTTTCACGAGAACCTGCGTTTGCCATCTTAAGGAATTTTTCACCCTTAATGCCTAATTTTGCAAAGGTCTTTTCATTGTTAAATGTCATCATATCCTTAAATTCATCAATGGAGTGAAGCTCGATATTTGTCATACCGATTTCCTGTCCCTGATAAATGAATGGTGTACCCTTCTGCAAATAACACATTGTTGCAAGCATCTTTGCACTTTCAATTCTGTATTTAAGTGAGCCATAACGGTCAACAATTCTTGGATGGTCATGGTTTTCAAGGTAAAGTGTATGCCAAGCCTTACCATTCATAGCGTCATACCATTTCTGGTAGCACTTCTTCATCTTTTTAAGGCTGAATGGAGTTTTAATCCAGTCAGTCATAAAGCAGTCTGCTTCAAGATGGTCGAAGCTGAACATTGTTTTAAGAACCTGAGTATCGTCTTCAGTTACAAAACGAAGAACCTTTTCAGGAGTTATGAGTGGGCCTTCACCAACTGTAAAGCAGTCATACTTTGAAAGAACATCATCATGGAATTCCTTAAGATACTCATAAAGATGAGGGCCACAGTTATAATGCTCCATACCTGCAGCAACAGGAATTGGAATAGCGTTTGGAAGACCTTCACGTTTTGAGATATATGTAATAACGTCCTCACGGAAACCGTCAACACCCATATCAAGCCAGAATTTCATAACATTCTTAACTTCTTCTCTTACCTTTGGGTTATCCATATTAAGGTCAGGCTGACCCTTTGTGAAAACATGAAGATAATATTCGTCAACCTCAGGAACATATTCCCAAGCACCACCCTCAAATGTTGAAAGCCAGTTGTTAGGTGGTTTCTTGCCGTTCTTACCCTTACCTTTTCTCCAGATGTAGTAATCGTGATAAGGATTATCAACGCTCTTACAAGCTTCTTTGAACCAATGGTGTTCAGTTGATGTATGGTTAACAACGAGGTCCATAAAGACCTTCATTCCACGCTCATGACAACCTGCAAGAACTTTTTTGAATGTTTCCATATCGCCATATTCAGGGTTAATGTCCATATAATCGGCAATATCGTAACCGTAGTCAGCGTTAGGTGATTTGAAAAGTGGTGAGAACCAGATAGCATCAATACCGATACTTTTAACATAGTCAAGTTTTTCATAAATACCCTCAAGGTCACCGATACCGTCACCGTTTGAGTCCTTGAAACTTCTTGGCCAAATCTGGTAAACTACCATTTCTTTATACCAGGTTTTTTTCATAAAATAGCACCCCTTACTTAATTGTTTTCATATGAAAATTAGTATACCATAAATATAAATTAAAAACAATTATTATTAATAATCTTTTTGTAATCTTAACTAACAAAAATTCATAAATCTTTTTATATATTTTGACATCAAAACAGGAGAAACCTTACGATTCCTCCTGCATTATTCTTTCTATCCTATTTTATTGTATAAATGCAGCTTTGGAGAGCAACCTCACCTGTTACCTTATCTTCAAAACCAACTGATATCGACCATGTTTCATTACCGATTTTTTGTTCAAATACTAAAGTTACTTTTGAATGTGTATAATCATTACCCTTGTAGTATTCAGCAACATTAATGCTTACCGGCTTACCAAAAGCATTTATATAATCTGCATATGTTGAACCGGATGTTCCTACCTTGCTATCAATTGTAAAATCAGCCCAATTCTGCTCTGTAATAGTCTTGAGAATACCTATTTCAGTAATCACACAATCCCCAAGAGCCATGCTTGTTGCAGACTTATTTGTAACAACAAGTTTTGTTGTCTTACCTGCATTATTTTTAAGAATTACACTTGTCTTAGCTCCTGTTTCAGC
>JAZNJX010000101.1:0-2562 GCA_045578245.1 Candidatus Fimenecus sp.
CTGGTTCAAGGTCGAAAAGCTTTGCCATAGCTTCACTTGTGTCGTATTTGAAAGTTGTACTCTGTACAATAGGAAGTACTCGTGGTTCACCGTTCTGAGGCTTGTAAGCACCCTGAACACAAATTGTATCTCTGTTATAACTCATTTTAATCAGTCCTCCAAAAATTTCTTCATAAGTGCAACGCCACTTTCAATGAAAAGTCCTGTTGCCTTTGCAGTTTCTTCATTAATTGTATCAACACCATCAACTTCATTATTCTTATGATAAATCATAAATGGAACTGGGTCAGAAGCGTGAGTTGCAGTAACGATTGGTGTTGGATGGTCAGGAAGAATCATAATCTTGTAATCATCATAATCCTTAAGACCTTCAAAGAGAACAGGAAGTACCTGCTCGTCGATAATCTCAATTGCACGGACTTTATTTTCAGGTTCTCTTCTGTGACCGCATTCATCAGGAGCTTCAATGTGGATATATGCATAATCGCAACCATTTTTAAGAGCTTCAACAGCAGCTTCCGCTTTACCAACAAAGTTAGTGTCAATATATCCTGTTGCACCTTCTACATCAGGTGTATCCATTTTAGCACATTTACCGATACCTTTAAGAAGGTCAACCGCTGAAATTACAGCACCCTTGATGCCATATAACTCTTCGAATGGTGAAAGTGCAGGCTTCTTTCCTTCGCCCCAGAGCCAGATTGAGTTCGCAGGACGTTTACCATTCTTGATTCTTTCAAGGTTTACAGGATGGTCCTTGAGTAAATCGTAGCTTTCCTTCATCATACGGATTAAGTCAGTTGCATTTTTACTTGTTGAAAGATATTCACCAACAACTCTGCCTGAAATATCGTGTGGTGGTGTCATATTACCAAGGTCTGTTGTACCATTATCCCAAACAAGACAGTGACGGTAGCTTACACCACTGTAAAATTTATAAATGTCATTACCAAAATGCTCTTGAACAGTTTCGATAATCTTTTCAGCCTCAGCAGTTGAAATATCATCTGCACAGTAGTCAACCATAGTCTTGTCGGCATAGTTTTCTTCATCAGAAAGTGTAACGATGTTACAACGAAGAGTTACATCTGTGTCTTTAAGGTCAACACCGATACTTGCAGCCTCGAGAGGGCTTCTGCCTGTATAATAAATTGATGGGTCAAAGCCCATAACACTCATATTAGCAACGTCGCTACCTGGTTTCATTCCATCAGGAACAGTTTTTACAAGACCAACTGTACCTTTCTGTGCAAGAGAGTCAAAGTTAGGCTTTTTAGCCAACATCATAGGCGTCTTGCCGTCAAACTGAGGAACAGGGTAGTCAGCCATTCCGTCGTATAAAACAACAACATATTTCATATATATCATCTCCAATTAGAAATCAAAATAAATTACTAAACATTTTATCACATATTAATAGTAATGTCAAAAGGTACATTGCCTTTACATTTTGCACTTTGCATTTTGCGTTTTACATTTATTCAATGCCCCAACCGCTGATATTTCCTCTTTGCATACCACCGATAATTTTTTGCCTGAGAGCAGGATATCTTTTTTCAAGGTCGCGAATAAGATTTTTAGTATCTTCACGATTTGTCTTTTCGTCGGCAGGGCATTTGCTTTCAACAATTGGCACATTTTCTTTATTTGCTACTCTTGTTATGTCAGTTTCATAAGCAAATATCATTGGTCTAATCATATATAAATCTTTTCTTGATAGGTATGAAACAGGGGAGAAGCATTCAGCACGACCGTTACAGAATAAATTCATAATAAAGGTTTCAGCAGCATCGTCCATGTGATGACCTAAAGCAATTTTATTACATCCTAATTCTTTAGCTGTATCGTGTAAAAGACCACGACGCATCCTTGCACAAAGACTGCATGGATTACTTTCTTTTCTTTCTTCAAATATAATATTGTATAGTTCAGTATGTTTGATGGTGTATGGTATATTATTCTCTTTGCAGATTTTTTCTATTTCGGAATAATCCGCACATTCACCATGAAATTGTGGGTCAAGAGTAACAGCACAAAGGTCAAACTTTTCCGGATAAAAAATCTTTAAGTTAATAAGGCACAAAAGCATAACAACGCTGTCTTTTCCACCGGAAACACAGACAGCAATTCTATCACCATCTTCAATCATATTGTATTTGTCAACACCTGCGCGGACAAGACTTAATAACTTTTGCACACTTTTCATCTCCTTTGTGAAAGATTACAAATATTGTAGTATGAATTTGTGAAAAAGTAAATAAAAATTTTGAAAAATAATCAAAAAGAAAAATATATAAAAAATAAAGAAAAAATGAGAAAACGAGAGATATGTATTTATCTCATTAAAAAATTAAAAAAATGTGTTGACAAATAAAAACCCTTTTGTTATAATCATCGAGCAATTTAAAATAAATATTCGGAGGTAAGTTCTATGTCAACTTATATGCCAAAAAAGGGCGACATTACCCGTAACTGGTATGTGCTTGACGCAGCAGGTAAAACACTTGGTAGCGTAGCTGCTGAAGCTGCTGTTCTTCTCAGAGGTAAGCACAAGCCAACATT
>JAZNJX010000102.1:0-32713 GCA_045578245.1 Candidatus Fimenecus sp.
GGCTGACCTTTTGTGAATACATGAAGATAATATTCATCAACTTCAGGCACATATTCCCAAGCACCACCTTCAAATGTTGACATCCAGTTGTTCGGTGGTTTTTTACCATTTTTACCCTTACCTTTTCTCCAGATATAATAATCGTGGTATGGATTGTCTACACTCTTACAAGCCTCTTTAAACCAATGACGCTCAGTTGAAGTGTGATTGACATCAAGGTCCATAAACACTTTCATTTCACGGTCGTGACAACCCTTAAGCACTTTTTTGAATGTTTCCATATCACCATATTCAGGATTAATGTCCATATAGTCAGCAATATCGTAACCATAGTCAGCGTTAGGTGATTTGAAAAGTGGTGAGAACCAGATAGCATCAATTCCGATTGACTTGATGTAATCAAGCTTTTCATAAATGCCCTCAAGATCACCGATACCGTCACCATTTGAGTCCTTGAAACTTCTTGGCCAAATCTGGTAAACTACCATTTCTTTATACCAGGTTTTTTTCATAAATTATAACACCCCTATTTGTTATAGAATATACACAGATTTAGTATAGCATATAAATTGCAAAATGCAAAGTACAAAGTGCAAAATAATAAAAAAATAAGGGACGATTTTTTCTCATCCCTTACATAATAGAATTTGGAAATAGATTTTATTCTTCTTTAGCGAATTGTTCCTTGCCTACATGGCACAAAGGACACTCGAAATTATCGGGTAATTCCTCAAATTTTGTACCTGGAGTAATATCCATTTCAGGACACCCTGCATTTTCGTCATACATCCAGCCACAGACTTCACAAACATAAACCATAAAAACACCTCATTTGAAATTTTTAATAGTTTACGCAAAAATGAGTTTTATATGTAAAAACTATTTTTTCATTTCACAAATTGGAGTTTATAGAACAAAACAACTAATTGGGTAGGTCATTCTGAGCGTAAGCGAAGAATCTATACCAAAGTAATATATCAACCTACAGAGATTCTTCGTCACTTCGTTCCTCAGAATGACACAAACCAAATTAATCCCGATAATTTATAATTCACATCTCAACTTCTGCCGTTATCATAAAGTGGTCGGACACAAATGACTTATCCATTTTTTGGTCATAAACTTTATAATTACTGATTTTTGCTGTTTTATCAGTGAAAATAAAATCAATCGGTGGCTCATCATTTACTCTGCCCCAACCGTGGTATGTATTTGTATTGTTGCCATTTTCCACTGTATCACTTGCCTTTACAAAGCCTTTTTCTTCAAGCGCTTTGATTGCAAGACCATCAGGGAATTGGTTAAAGTCGCCTGTTATTACAGTTGTGATTTCGTCATATTTCGCCTTGATTTCCTCTGCTTTTTCTGCAATAAGATTTCCGCCTAAATTCTGTGCCTCGGTGCTTACGTGGTCAAGATGAGTGTTGAGATGAGCCAATAACTTTCCTGTATTTTTATTCATGAGCACAACAAATGAGCAGATTCTGTAACAAGCAGCTTCGTCGAATTTTGACTCTTTTTCAGGGGTAAGAGAAATCCAGAAAGTGTCACTTTCAACAAGCTCAAACTTATCTTTAAGATAGAAAATGCCACTCATTTCTGAGGTTTCTTCCTTTTCGTCACCACCACGTTTAACACCATAGTAGTCATATTGTGGCAAAAGTTCTTTCATTTTCCCCTGCCATATACTGTTAAGCTCCTGCACCCCCAAAACATCGGGTAAAACATTATTAATCTGCTGTGCAAAAAGATTAGCACGACGAGTAGTGTAAGTACCCTCAATAAAACTTCCCCAAGGTGAAGCTGTATTATAACTTGCAACCAGAATTTTATCATTATTATTTATTCTTTCGTCGGCTGATTTTATCTCCACCTTTGGATTCATTGGAAATGTTGCAAAAAACACACCCGTAGCAATACCTAATGCAGACACCAACGCAATGGAAGAAATAACTATTGCCTTAACTTTTTTGTTCATAAAACCATCCCTTTTGATTTGTTAATTATAATTTAACATAAAAATAAAGTGTGGTCAACTGTATTGTAAATCGTATTGTTTTGTGGTAATATATGAATTGGTATATTTTAAATTTTTATATTTCGGAGAAATATTATGAATATTGTAATCGTTGGTGACGGAAAGGTTGGCGCAACACTTGTTGAACACCTTTCAATGGAGGACCACAACATTGTTGTTATCGACCGTAATCAGAAAGTCGTTGAGCAAATAGTAAACTCATATGATGTTATGGGTATTTGTGGAAACGGCGCAAGTTATGAGGTGCAGGTTGAAGCAGGTGTTGCTGATTCACACCTTTTTATTGCTGCAACTTCATCTGACGAATTGAATATCCTTTGTTGCCTTATGGCTAAAAAAGTTGGTACTCAACACACAGTAGCAAGAGTTAGAAACCCTGATTATCTTAAACAGATTCCTTTCTTTAAGGATGAATTGGGACTCAGCCTCATTGTCAACCCTGAGTTTGATGCAGCCAACGAAATTGCAAAGGTATTGCGTTTCCCAAACGCTACCAATATTGAAACATTCTATCGTGGACTTGTTGACCTTGCTGAAATCAAGCTTGATGCGGGAAATCCATTGTGTAATATGAAGATTATGGATATTTTCAAGGCTTTCAACACACGAATTCTTATCTGTGCTGTTCAACGTAAAAACGAAGTTATTATCCCTCGTGGTGATTTCGTTCTTCAGGCTGGTGACAGAATTCATATTACTGCTCCTCGTGGTGTACTTGTAAGCTTTATGAAAAAACTAAAAATTTACAAGCATCGCACAAAGGATATTATGATTATCGGCGGTGGCAAAATGGGCTATTATCTTGCTCGTCAGCTTTGCAGTACGGGCGGATACAATGTAAAAATTATTGAAAACGATATGGACCGTTGCGAAAAGCTTTGCGAGCTTCTTCCCGAGGCAAATATCATTCATGGTGACGGTACTGACCGTGCAGTTTTACTTGAGCAGGGCCTTGACGGTCAGGACGCATTTGTAGCCCTTACCACCATTGACGAAGAAAATATTATCTCTGCAATGTACGCCTCATCTCTCGGCATCAGCAAGACTGTTGCAAAGGTTAATCGTGTTTCTTACGAGGTTCTTGAAAGTATCGGTATGGACAGTGCTTTCTCATCAAAAGCAATCGCAGCAAACAGAATCATTGCATATGTCCGTGCTTTAGAAAACTCAGGTGAAGAATCAAGCGTGCAGACTCTTTATAAGCTTGTCGGCGGGCAGGTTGAAGCACTTGAATTCAAAATAAACACAGATTTCTGGGGCGTTGGCGTTCCGCTTAAGGACTTGAAAATCAAAAGCGAATCACTTATCTCCTGCATAATCAGAAATCACAAGGTGATTTTCCCCGGCGGTAATGACAGCATTGAATTAGGCGACAGTATTGTGGTTGTTACAAAGAGCAATCATATCAGCAGTATTAACGAAATTTTTGAGTAAGGCGAAAATAAATGAATTATAAAATGGTGCTAAAAACCGTAGGCAGACTTTTGTGGGCAGAAGCCGCATTTCTCTGCTTACCCTTATTGGTTTCTTTATACTATAAAGAAAATCTTTTTCATATTTATTTAATAGTAATCGGGCTTTTGCTGGGCTCAGGCGCAATTATGAACCTGCCCAAACCCGAAAAACGCACAATCTATGCCCGCGAAGGCTTTGCAATTGTGTCACTTTCGTGGATAATACTTTCATTCTTCGGTGCGTTACCCTTTGTTTTTTCAGGTGCAATACCATCAATTATTGATGCTTTGTTTGAAACAGTTTCAGGCTTTACAACAACGGGTTCTTCTATTCTCACTGATATTGAGTCCTTGCCAAAAAGTATGCTTTTCTGGCGCGCTTTTACGCATTGGATTGGCGGTATGGGTATTATCGTTTTTGTGCTTGCGTTCTTGCCGCAAAAGGATATGCAGTCAATGCACATTATGCGTGCAGAGGTCCCCGGCCCAAGCGTTGGCAAATTAGTTTCTAAAACAATGGTAACCGCCCGCATACTTTATCTCATATATGCATTTATGACCATCGCTGAGGTTGTTGCTCTTCTTTTATGTGACCTACCGTTTTTTGACAGCGTTACAACTGCTTTCGCAACGGCAGGCACGGGCGGATTTTCAATCAAAAACGCAAGTATTGCCGCATATAATAATTTAGGTGCAGAAATTGTTATTTCTGTGTTTATGCTTTTATTCGGCGTAAACTTTAATCTTTTTTATCTTTTCATCATCAAACAGTTCAAGCGTGTTTTTAAAAGTGAAGAATTATGGGTTTATCTTGGAATTGTCGCATTAAGCATAGGAATTATTGCAGTTGATATTATGCCCCTTGTTGATTCTTTTGGCGAAGCACTTCGCCAATCAGGGTTCCAGGTTGCATCAATTATAACTACTACAGGCTTTGTAACTGCCGATTTCAACACTTGGCCCACCCTTTCACAATTTGTAATTATTCTGCTTATGTTTGTAGGCGCCTGTGCAGGTTCAACCGGCGGCGGACTTAAAGTGGGCAGAGTGATTATCCTTGTAAAATCAGGTGTTCGCGAACTTCAACGCGCAATTAATCCTCGCAAAGTTAAATCAATAAGGCTTGACGGTCAGGTTCTTGAAAAAAGCACTTCAAATGCCGCTTGCGTATATTTTCTTATCTATATACTTCTAATAGCAGCATCCACTTTTATCGTTTCATTAAACAAATTTGATATTACAACCACCATAACCGCTGTAATCACCTGTATAAACAATGTGGGGCCCGGTCTTGCGGGGGTAGGCCCTATAGAAAATTTTGCTGATTTTTCGGTTCTTTCAAAGCTTGTTCTTATGGCAGATATGCTCATAGGCCGTCTTGAAATATTCCCGATGATTATTTTATTCTTACCCAACACATGGAAGAAGAGTGCTTAAATGTTACCAAAAAGAGTTTATGCAAAAGTAAATCTTGACAACATACAAAAGAATATTGAAAAACTTAAAGCAAGGCTACCCGAAGACACCGAGCTTATGGGTATTGTTAAAGCAAATGCTTACGGCCATGGCTCAATTACCGTTACTAATTTCCTTGAAGAAATCGGAATTTCCCGTTTTGGTGTTGCGTCAGTTGATGAAGCACTCGAGCTTAAATACAACGGTGTTTGCGGCTCAATTCTTGTGCTTGGCGAGCTTTTTAAAGAAAATGCCCTTCGCGCAATTGCAAATGGCGTTGAATGTACGGTTGCAAACCTCGAAACCGCTAAAAATCTTTCTGCCGTTGCAGTAAATAGTGGCAAAACTGCAAAAATCCATATCAAAATTGATACGGGAATGGGCAGAATTGGTTTTCAGACAACCGCAGAAAGCCTTGAAGAAATCAAAATGATTTTCTCGCTACCTGGTATTGAGGTTGTGGCGATGTTCACACATTTTGCTTGTGCTGACTGTGCTGACAAGACATCAGCTCAAACACAGAAATGCAATTTCCTTGATTTTACTGATAAGCTTTTAGCAAACGGCTATAAGTTCAAGCGTCATATGTACAACAGCGCGGCTTCAATGGAAATGAACGGATATTCAGGAGAAATTGTCCGTTGCGGAATTATGATGTACGGGCTTTATCCATCTGACGAAATGAATAAGGATTTCGGTCTTTTGCCCGCGATGGAATTAAAGAGCAGTATTTCATTTATAAAGAATGTTGGCAAGGATTTCACCGTAAGCTACGGCTCGACCTTTGTTTCAGATAAAGATATGAAAATCGCCACCGTGCCCGTCGGCTATGCTGACGGATATCCAAGATATTTGTCAAACAAGGGTGAAGTAATCGTAAACGGTGTGCGTTGCAAAATCATCGGAAAAATCTGTATGGACCAGTTTATGATTGATGTTTCAGCCGTGCCCGACGCAAAGGTCGGCGACGAGGTAACGCTTATAGGTGTTGACGGCAACGAAGTAATCACCGTTGAAGATTTGTCAGACCCCGAATACCGCTTCAATTATGAATTCTGCTGTCTGATTAATAAAAGAGTGCCGAGAATTTATGTAAGAAACGGCGAGATAATATAACATTAAAAACTGCGATGAGCTTTAACTCACCGCAGTTTTTTTACTTTATTTTTTTGAGCTTGTTTGTGTCTGCAACAATAATCAGCTTCATATCTTCCGTCAAGGGCATTTCGGGATTTACATCAATTGAAACCTCGTCCTTTTTCTTGATTGCCACAACATTCATTGCATATTTTTTTCTCAGATTTAAATCTATGAGATTTTTACCAACCCAATCGGGTTTCACATCATATTCTACCATCGAGATGTTTTCTGATAAATCAATAATGTCTACAAAATCTGAGCTTAAAAGATTTTTCGCAAGTCTTATTCCCGACTCCTGTTCGGGAATAACAACCTTATCTGCACCCACACGACTTAAAATCTTCTGATGCATTTCATTGGCACATTTTACAATAACCATTGGCACGCCCGCCTCTTTACAGAGAGTAGTCGCCATAACGCTTGCCTCAAGTCTTGAAGCCATTGCAATAATTACTATGTCCATATTCGAAATGCCAAGCTGTTCAATAACATCGCTGTCTGTTACATCGGCACATTTGCATACAGGTAATTCGTGCACCATATCATTAACTATATTTTCGTCAATATCAACCGCCAAAACCTCGGCACCGTTGGAAACAAGCTCTTTTGCCACAGAGAGGCCGTATCTTCCCAAGCCGAAAACTGCATAATTTTTATTTATAGCCATAATTACAACTCCTTACCCCACGCTTATATCCTCTGTGGGATTTTTTATTATATTGGGACTTTCCTTTTTGATTTTAAATGCAATTGCCAATGAAATAGGGCCGACTCTGCCAAGATACATTGTTGTAATAATTATGAGCTTGCCCCAATTGTTCAGCATCGGTGTAAGATTCCTTGTAAGGCCTACTGTTGCCGTAGCGCTGACAGTTTCATAAATAATGTCAAGTGCCGAGGCATCAGTAACCGCTGAAAGCAAAACAGTCGATGTAAACATGATAATAAATGACATACAAATTACTGCTGCCGCCTTGCTTACCGCATAAGAGGGTATAGTTCTGTTAAACAATGAAACCTCTCTTTTGTTTCGTATTGTACAAGCAGCGGAAGCTATAATCACCGCGAAGGTGACGGTCTTAATGCCACCCGCTGTACCCACAGGAGAACCGCCTATAAACATAAGTAATAATGATACTATAGAAGTTGAATTCATCAAATCCTGTTGTGGTATTGTTGCAAAGCCTGCAGTTCTTGTAGTTACTGATTGAAAGAACGACGCCTGAATTTTCTCAAACAGCGAATAATCTTTCATTGTAGCAGGATTATTATATTCAAAAAGAAAAACTGCAATTGTACCCGCAAAAATCAATATACCCGTTGTCCAAAGTGCAATTTTACTGTGCAAGGTAAGATTTCTTAATGACTTTATACTGAATTTTTTTGAATTTTTTATAACTCTTGCAAAATCCCACCAGACAATATAACCAATACCGCCGAGAATAATCAGCACACAGGTTACGGCATTTATAACAGGATTTGTTGCATAATCACAAAGGCTGTTTTCTGAAATAATGTCAATGCCTGCATTGCAAAAGGCTGAAATAGAAGTGAAAATCGAAATCCATACGCCCTTGAAGCCAAACTGTGGAACGAACACAACCATATATAAAAGAGCACCTATACCCTCAACAATAAAAGTACCGACAATCACTTTTTTCACGAACTTTATAAGTCCGGACAAGGTATTAAGGTTAAATGCGTCTTGAATGAGAATTCTGTCACCCAGACCCATTTTTTTGTTCAATGCAATCATAATGCCCGATGCGATAGTGATTACACCCAAGCCACCAATTTGAATAAGCACAAGGATTACAGCCTGACCGAACACACTCCAGGTTGTCACCGTTGGCAATGTTACAAGGCCCGTAACGCAGGTAGCTGTTGTGGCAGTAAACAATGCATCTATATATGGAATTGCCTTACCGTCAGCAGAGCTTATAGGTAAAGCGAGCAATATGCTTCCTACAAGTATGGTTACAAGAAAACTGAGCATTATAACCTGTACCGTTGAAAGAGCAAAACGCTTTTTCTTCATATTCATACCTCATAAAATTTATGCTTGTTTCAGTATAACACAAAAACGCTTATGTAGCAACAAAAAATAACGGCGGAGGAACTCCTCCACCGCCTTCGGCGGTGCCTCTACCTTTAACAAGGGAGGCTATAACACGCCAACAATATTTTACATTTGGAATATGCCGTATGTAAGTCCTGACATAATGAAACCTGCAATCAACACACCAAGTGCGATAATTGGTAATGCTCTCTTGAATCTAATGTCAAGCAATGCTGCCATCAAAGCACCTGTCCAACCTCCTGTACCGGGAAGTGGAATTGCTACAAATAAAAGCAATCCCCAAGATTTGTAACGAAGAATTTTATCCTTATTCTTATCTGTTTTTGCTTCAAGTTTCACAATAATCTTTTCAAAAAACTTAAATCGTCTTAAGAAGTCAAAAATCTTTCTAATGAAAAGAATGATGAAAGGAATTGGCAACATATTACCGAGATAACAAAGTAAAAATGCCGTAACAAAAGGAATTTCCATAATTCTTGCAGCAATCATGCCACCACGACATTCAAGCACAGGAAAAAGTGAAATAACAAATGCCACTAATTCCTCAGGAATCTTATTTTGCAAAAAATTCATCATTTCATTAACTAATGTCTCAGTCATTTTTATCCTCCATATTTAAAAGATAATCATTGGCTTTTCGAAGCATTTGCTTATCATTAGGGAATTTAAGAGAATTCATAGCCTTATCAAATTTAAGCCAGAGATACTCTTCAATTTCCTCACGCTGAATTGTGGTTGTTGTGTCATCAGTTGTGGCAAGGAAAATAACAACCTGCTTTTCAATTCGTCCCTGAATTGAATATTCAGAACGGAAACGGAAATTAGGAAGAAAACGAATTCTTATTCCTGCCTCCTCCAACACCTCACGGTATGCAGTTTCCTTTTCATTTTCCCCCCGTTCAATATGACCCTTAGGGAATCCCCAGTTTGCACTACGCTTATTCTTAATGAGCAAGAATCTTGTTTCACCGTTGATTATACGGTAAACAATCGCACCACAAGAACTTTCGTAAAGGCAACTGATTTCGTAAGTGCCATCTTTTTCGGCAAATCTTACAGCATCCTCAATCTGATGAACTATAAATCGTTTACTTTTTGGTGCAACCACAAGATAAACACCACTTAAATCTTTCCTTTTAATTACAGCGATAACACGGCCCTCAAAAATACGGACTCTGTGTGTCACACCCATAATATAAGCACCCTTGACTGGTGAATGTGGGTCAATTCCACTTTCAACCACACCAAAATTAAGGTCATAAGAGAGGTTTTTCTCTTTGTCAAAGGAGTGCATGGGTCGGGTAACTCTTACCCTTACATACTTTCCTAACATATCGATTCTCCCGAATACGTTGACAATATTTTGCCAACAAAACTAAAACTGTTTATTATTATACATATTTTCTTTCTATCTTTCAAGTACAACATAGTTATTTATTAAATTTTTCTTGAAATTCACTAATAATTGAAAAAACTTATTGTGATTTTTACGGATATGTTGTACAATACAATGTGTATAATTTTTTATTTCATAAGGTGAAGGAAATGGCAGAAAATCGTTTTAAAAACGACGAATTTGAGGATATTTTCAGTAATACTCCCCAGCGTGACGAGTTTGAGGATATTTATAGCTCATCACAGAATGGTTATGAGGATATTTCGTCAGATGCAGAAGATGACGACAGTATTTATTTCCCTGAAAACACATATATTGCTCAAAAGAAGACAGAAGAAAAGCCTGAATATACTGTAAATTACAACCCATCCCTTGAAAACCGTAAGCGTCAGGAAATCAACTATGATGACGTTAATGATATTTACAGTGATACAGTTGATGACAAGAAATCAAAGCCTAAGAAAAAACGTCATCCTGTACGCAATGCATTGATTGTTATTCTTTGTCTTGTGCTTGTTTCAGGTGCATGTCTTGGAATTTTTGGATATAAGGCAATCTACGACCTTCTTGGCTCTTTTGACAGAGAAGAACAGTTGAGCGAAAACAGTCACATTGACTCCAATTTGCTTTACAGGGATAATGCCCAGATTAACATTCTTCTTGTAGGTGCAGACGCAAGAGAGGGTGAAACAGAATCTCGTTCTGACACAATGATGCTCGTAACCCTTGACCATAAGAATCAGCAGATTAAGCTTACTTCGTTCTTGCGTGACTCCTATGTAAGAATTGCAGGTTATAGCAAAAAATCAAAACTAAATTCTGCTTTCTTCCGTGGTGGAATTCAGACCCTTACCGACACTCTTGAATTGAATTTCAAAGTTGATATCGACTACTATGCTATGGTTGACTTTGAGATTTTTACAACCATTGTTGACGAAATCGGTGGTGTTGAGGTTGATATAACACAGAAAGAAAGCCGATACTCAAAATGGGCAAAAAATGATGGCAAGCTTATTCCTCTTGAAGCAGGTGAAAATGTCCATCTTAACGGTGAACAGGCACTTTGGTACAGCAGAATGAGAAGCCTTGACTCCGACTTTATGAGAACACAAAGACAGAGAAAAGTTATTACTGCCATTGTTGAAAAATCAAAAACACTCAGCATGGACAAGCTTTACGGTCTTGCAAAGGCAATTATTCCACTTGTAAAAACAAATCTTGAATCTAAAGAGATTCTCAATATGGGTACGGAAGCTCTTGCCAAAAAATTATATTCTTACTCCATTGTGCAGCAGCAGATTCCTGCTAATGGCACATGGCATGACGAGAATATTCCCGGCGTTGGCGCTTCACTTGTAATGGATTTGGAAGAGAATCAGGAAATTCTTCACAATTTCCTTTCAGAAAAGCAGGAACTCCCTGAAGAAACAACAAAGTAAACATATCACTCAAAGGTGGTTTCAATATGAAAAAGGCAAAAATGTCGCTTGTATCCGAATTTACAGGTGCAAAGATTGATGAAAGAATTTACGGCTCATTTATCGAGCATTTAGGTCGTGCTGTTTATGGTGGTATTTTTGAACCTGACCACCCAACAGCTGACGAGGATGGTTTCCGTCAGGATGTTATTGAAAAGGTAAAGAAACTCAATGTTCCAATTGTTCGTTATCCGGGTGGCAACTTTGTTTCTGGCTATAACTGGGAAGATGGTGTTGGCCCTATAGAGCTTCGTCCTAAAAAGCTCGAACTTGCATGGGGCGTTACCGAGCCTAACCTTTTTGGTACAAACGAGTTTGCAAAATGGTGTAAAAAGGCAAACACCTCCCCTATGATGGCTGTAAACCTTGGTCTTCGTGGTCCTGAAGAGGCAAGAAATCTTGTTGAATACTGCAATCACAAATCAGGTAGCTATTGGAGTGACCTTCGTCGTTCACATGGTTATGAAGACCCACACAACATCAAGCTTTGGTGTTTAGGTAATGAAATGGATGGTGACTGGCAAATCGGACACAAAACTGCAGTTGAATATGGTAGAACCGCTGCTGAAGCTGCAAAGGTTATGAAATGGACTGACAATTCAATCGAAACCGTACTTTGTGGAAGTGCAAGCCGTGATATGCCAACATTCGGTGAATGGGAAGCAACTACTCTTGACCTTGCATACGATAAGGTTGACTATCTTTCACTTCACATTTATTTTGACAACCGCTCTGATGACACTCCTTCATTCCTTGCAAAAAACATGAAAATGGATGAGTTCATCAAGTCCGTTGTCTGCATCTGCGACTACATAAAAGCAAAAAAACGTTCAAAGCATACTGTTAACCTTTCATTTGACGAATGGAATGTATGGTATCACTCAAACGGTGCTCATGTTGAAAAATGGAGTACTGCTCCACATCAGCTTGAAGATATATATAACTTTGAGGATGCACTTTTAGTTGCTCTTATGCTTATGACACTCCTTAAAAATGCTGACAGAGTTAAAATCGGTTGTCTTGCACAGCTTGTAAATGTTATTGCACCGATTATGACTGAAAACGGTGGTGCTTGCTGGGAACAGACAATCTTCTACCCATTTATGCACCTTTCAAATTATGGTCGTGGTTACACTCTCGATTCAAGAGTTGTTTCTCCTAAACATGACACAAAGGAATTCACAGATGTTCCTGATATTGAGTCAATCGCAACAATGAGTGAGGATAAAGAAAGCCTTACAATCTTTGCTGTTAACAGAAATATGGATGAAGATGTACTCTTCGATGTTTCACTCCTTGACTTTGACAACTTCGAGGTTGTTGATTGTATTGAAATGAGTGGATACGGAATCAAGGAGGAAAACAGTGCTATTGCAACACCGGTTAAGCCTTTCAAAGCTCCTAAGCCTGACTTTGACGGCAAGACACTTAATGTTAACCTTAAACCACTTTCATGGAATGTAATTAGACTTGCAAAAAGAAAATAATTGTAGTACAATATAAAAAGTTAATTTTAGAAAGAGTGATTTTATGGCTTCAAAATGTCCATCTTGCGGACGCAGCTTAAAAATATGGGAATTCAAAGCTGAATGTCCTAAATGTGGTGCTAATATTCCTAATCACCAGTGGGAAAAACGCTTGTCTGACGACGCTGATTTTGCAGAACACGCTTTTGCAAAATTCCATTATAAATTTGGGAATTTTAAATCTGCAGTTGTAGGTTCAAAGCTTCGTATTGCACGTCTTGTGCTTACTTTTGCCCCTCTCCTTGCACTTCTTCTCCCACTTTATAGCTTCAAGCTTAATCTCCCATTCTATCAGGGCAATGAGTCGGTTTCTTTCCTGACATTTGTGCTTGACTATCTCCTTAAAACAGATATCGGCAGTGTTATTGCTCTTATGGGAGGAGATGTTTTAGGCAAGGCTGCAACAATGGTTGTAATTGCTTGTGTTCTTTTACTCCTTGCTGTTGTATTCGGTGTTCTTAATTTCTTCGTACTTCTTTTTGCAGGTATCAAGTTGAAATACAAGTTCAACATCCTTCTTAATGTACTTGCTACAATCTGCTGGGGAGTTGCTTCTGTATTCTTTGTACAGTTCACATCTGCATGTACTTCTCTCGGTGGCGGAATCGTTACAGAATGTAGTTTAGGAATCGGTTTCATTGTTGGTTGTGCTCTCTTCATTGTGAATGTTGCAATGAATGTTGTAGTTGGTAAAACTCTTAAAAAGCAAATGGAAGAACAGCCTACACTCGATGAATTTATCGAGAATGAAATTGCTGAAATCAGAGCAGGAAATATGAAATAATAATTCATAATAAAAATTGTCCCTCTCGTATAATCTACGGGAGGGATTTTTATGTGGTTTAAAACTTTTTCATTAAGACAACTTACGGGTGTGCTTTCCATAGTATTAGCCATTTCTATTATTATAGGATTAATAACGGGAAATTATGTTTCAGCTTCAGTCAGCCAAAGAAAACTGCCCATATATTCCGTTGAAACTGATGAAAAGAAAGTTGCAATAACCTTTGACGCTGCATGGACAAATCAGGACACACAACAGATAATTGAAATTCTCAAAAAGCATAATGCAAAGGCAACATTTTTTATTGTCGGTGACTGGGCAGAAAAATTTCCTGATAGTGTTAAGGCTTTCTACGATGCAGGTCACACTATAGCAAATCATTCTGACACTCACAAAGCTTTTTCAAAATGCTCAAGGGATGAAATCAAGGCAGAAATAGAAAACTGTAACAAGAAGCTTGAAGCTATAACAGGACAAAAAGTAACACTTGTCCGTGCACCTTCAGGTGACTATACTAACCAAGGCATTGAAATCGCAAAAAGCCTTGGAATGGAGACTATTCAATGGAATTGTGACAGCCTTGACTACACGAAGATTTCGGTGGATGAGATTGTGAATAGGGTTGTAAACGGTACACAGAATGGCTCTATAATCCTTTTCCACAACGGAGTGGAAAACACTGCCCCCGCTCTCCAGCAGGTTCTTACAGAACTTTCAAAACAAGGTTATTCCTTTGTTTCTGTTAACGATTTAATCTACAAAGACAATTACACCATCGACCACACAGGAAGGCAGTATCAGAACAAATGATGTTTCTCGGCATTTTTACTGTATTTTGCCTCTTTTTTTCTACATTCTCACACACATATTTTGCTTGAAATTTATACTCCTTTATAATAAAATTATACTATAAAGAAGATAGGGGGATACAAAATGCCTACATCAAACATTTCAAAAATCAAAACTAACCAGAAGAACCTCGTTCTTCGTGTAGCTAAAGGACATTTCGCAACAAGCAGTGCACACAGTAACTATTACATTGACGTTGCTGCGCAGAAATCACGTCTTTCAGAAGCAAAGGCTGTTGCAGTAGAACTTTGCAAAAATCATAAATACAGCAATCAGATAGTTGACACTATTTTATGCCTTGACGGAACAGAAGTTATTGCTACTTGTGTTGCAGATGAACTTACAAAGAATGATTATGTTAACATCAATGCTCATCAGACAATCTATGTTGTTACACCTGAAATTGTAAACGGCTCACAGATTATTTTCCGTGACAACATTATTCCTATGATTAAAGGCAAGCATGTATTGATTACTGCTGTTTCTGTAGCATCCGGTAACACTGCAAAGGCTGCTATTGAAGCAATTAAATATTACGGTGGCGAAGTTGTTGGTATTGCATCAATATTCGCAACATCAAAAAAATGTGCTGATTTTGAAGTTAATTCAGTTTTCAATCCTAACGATTTACCTGATTATTTCAGCAAACCAGCTCACGAATGTCCTCTTTGTAAAGAAGGCAAAAAGTTAGATGCACTTATTAACTGCCACGGATTCTCAAAACTTTAATAAAACAAAAAGGGAGTGTTAATCACTCCCTTAAATTTTATACAAAAATAGACGGTGAACATTTCTGCTCACCGTCTTTATTATTTATGCATCTGTGTCTGGAACTGAAGGTTCTTCTGGTTCAACTACTGGAAGTTTTGCAATAGGCTCTGTTACCTTATGGTCACAACCCTCATTCTGGCAAACCTTTTCTTTAAGTCCGTCAGCTTCAGTTGTTGGAGGAGTAACAACAGTCCAATCACCCATATTATGACCTATTGCAGGAATTTGAGTTTCTACATAATGGTCACAATTCTTACATTCTGACTTCTGAACACCTGCTTCTTCACATGTTGGCTCTTTTGTTACAACAGGAGCTTCCATATCATGACCTGTTGCTGGAATTGCTGTTGTTACATAGTGGTCACAATTCTTACAATTTGTTCTCTTAACGCCGTCTGTTGAGCAAGTTGGAGCTGTTTCCACAAATGGAGCATCCATATCATGACCTGTTGCAGGAATTATTGTTGTTACATAGTAGTCACAGTTAGCACATGCTTTTTTTCCTTCGCCCGGTTCTGTACAAGTTGGAGCTGTTACAACCTGCTCTTCACCTAAAGTATGAACACCCGTTGCAGGAACTGAACCTGTTTTGTAGTAATCACAGTGGATACAAGGAATCTTTGTTACGCCTTCTGTTACACAATTTGGAGCTGTTGTTACTACAGGAGCACCAAATGTATGAATACCTGTTGCTGGGATTACTTCATCAACTTCGTAGTTACAGATTGTACATGTTCTGCGCTGAACACCCTCGTCAACACAAGTTGGCTGTTTAATAACTCTTGGTTCACCAAATTCACAAACATGTTCTTCACCGTAGTTAAGGTAACCTGCATCTCTCCATACAACTGTGAACTTTGTACGTCCGTTATCAAGTTTTTCTCTTGTGTAGAAGTTATAACCCTGCATCTCAATAGGAACCCATGGCTTGTATTCCTTGAAGCCATTTGGTCTGCCTGTCTTGTCAGTTACATTCTTAAGACCTTCTTCAATACCGTCAGCCATTGTGTCATCCAATGCGATAAGAGTTGCTTTAATAACATTCTTAGTTGGGTTACAAACACCGAACTTAAAGCCTGTAAGCCACCAGTGTTCCTGTTCCCTTCTTGTGAAATGTGGCACACCAGTGTTGTACTGTTTAGCATTCTGATAGTATTCAAAATACATACTAAGAAGATTTTCGTTCTCTGCACACTTATAGAATGGGAAATCTTTGTTTTCAGGTTTCTTTGTATAAACGCCTAATTCAGCACCTTCAAGAATACCATACTGACCCTTCCACCACTGAAGTCTCCAGAGAAGGTCATTGTACTCGAAGTCAATCTTAAGTGTCATATACCACATTGAAGCATAAGCTGCCGCATCGTCATAAATATCCGCAAAGCCAAACTGTCTCTGCCATGGATTAAGCTGTGTTACAAAGATATCTTCTTCTGCATCATATTCATATCCGAACCTTCCGACAATTTCTTTAAGCTCATCCGGTGTTGGCAAACCATTGTCGTATGGAACCTTTTCAATGTTGCCGGCTGCTGTCTGAAGAACCTTACGTGCATCAAAAGCAGTAACACTACCATTACCGTCCATATCAAGACGTACTAATGTAGTAGCATCAACAACCTTAGTGCCTGCAGCTACCTGCAAAACAATACGTGCATCGATAGCTGTTACATCACCATCACCATTAGCGTCACCCATATACATATCTGTAGGTGCAGCGGCTGCATTAAGAGCAGTGAATGGGATAGCAGTTGCTATCAATACCAACGCTAAAATTAATGAAACATATTTTTTCATTATTTTCTCGCCTCTTTCCATTTTTTCCAATTATTTAGTTTATTATCTCACATTATCTATATAATGTCAAGAAACTAAACAGTCGAATTATGTTGATTATTTCTCATTCTGAACACGTTTCATATGAGAAAACTTCTCGCCCCAGCTATTTGCCCAGCTTTCGCAATAAAGCTTATAATATGAAACATTATTCTTCTCTCTATACTTCGCAAAGAAGTTACACCAGATTGCAGATGGAAGTGCTACAACAATATAGTATAAAGGACCTAAAAGTAAACACTGCCAAGTGTGACCGTACTCGTGAATTCTTGTGTTATATGTCCACTTTTCATTTTCGTGCTTATCCCTCATGAAGATAAACAATCCCATTGAAAGTCCACCTTGTTTCCAAGGGAGATAAACTATATTTGCATATCCGAATTTTTGGTGTGGTCGCTTCAATATTTTTGTACAGATAAGGTATGCGATTCCTCCCACAATATTTACAGGTAAGCACCATGTCCATTGAATAAAATAGAAGAAAAAGTCAAATATTTTACTTCTTTTCACTGTCGGTGCAGTTTTGGTTATATCAATCTTTTCCATAGTTACTCCCCTTCTTATGTATTTTCCATAAGAGCCTTTTTCTCGGCTTCTTTTTCGATGAGAATTATATAATTTCCGTTTTCATCTCTGTCGAGCGTATGTCCCTGACTTTCGTCATTATCCTTGCCAAGCCAAGTGTTTTCAAGTTTTTGACCTGAAAGGGTTTCGCATCTTGATTTTTCCTCAGCAGTCAATGTGACACTACCATATTTATGCTTTGTAGCAACTGCTGCACGAATCATTGTATGGTCATCCTTTGTCATTTCAAATCTTCTTAAAAGAATATATGAAATCAATGCACAAACCATTGGAATAAGTGCAACGCAAAGACGAATACCGAAAATCGCAGAGTCGGATTGTTCAACGAATTCCGTTGCCTCACTCTTTGTATCAAGTCCGAAACCACCAAGAATAAGGGTCACTATAAACGTATTTATACCACCTGTAACCTGCTTAACCATTGTGTTACAGGTTGAAACTACACCCTCACGACGACGGCCTGTAATAAGCTCATCCACATCAGTCAAATCAGGGAAAACATTATTGCATACAAAACCGATACCACTCATACCAAATGGATAGAAAGTAACGCCTAAAAGCATAAGAATAAGCATATATGTTGCCTTTGGTGTACCCGGTTGACTTGCCTGAACAATAAGTCCGATAGCAAGGCCTAAAATCATAAATGGAGTTACGATTGTACCGCATTTTTTCTTGCCGTGTTTCATTGTCAACATATAGTTGAGTGGGAATGCAGCTGTTTCAAACACACCTGCAAAAGTATTGAAAATCGGATAGAATTTATACTGGTTTGCAAGGAAAGTTACATAGTAAATATATGTTGTTGAGTAAAAACTTCTTGCAGTTTCCCAGAAGAAACTAACTCCGAAATATTGTCTGAAAGAACGACTCTTGAAAACGAGAATATACTCCTTGATTGCGGCTTTCAAATCAAGTGGCTCGTTTTTCATATCCAACGAGCTTGGTTCTTTAACCAATTTGAAAGTACCGTAAATTGCAACACTGTACATAGTTGCAAGGAGAACACCTGCAATAAGGAATGGCATTTTCGAGTCCCTTGTAAGTCCGTTTGAGAATCCGAAAATGGAGAGCAAAACAAGAAGAATAATGTATGACGGAATCATGCCACAGGAGTTAAAAATATAACTTACAGATGTGTACTGTGTTCTCTTATTATACTCAGGTGCAAGTTCAGGAAGCATCGCAGTATGTGGCACAGTTATAATTGTATAAGCAGTTTTATAAAGCACATATGCAAACACGAAATATGCAACTGTTAAATAAGGATGGTTTTCACCATCAAGACCAAAGGAATTCCACAACATTATGTATGACACAAACACAAGTGGAATGCCCCATTTTAAATATGCACGATGTCTGCCGTATTTTGAACGGGTACGGTCAGTGATAATGCCCATAATCGGGTCATTGATTCCGTCCCACACAACAGCAATCATTGTTATAAAGCCTGCATATCTTATGTCAAGTCCAACTACCTTTGTCAGGAAAATGCTGAAATACATACTGATTATGTATCCTGCACCACCGAGGAAGATGTTTGTGTAACAATAGTTAATCATAGGAACAACTGATTCTTTGAATGTTCCCTCAATACCTATTGCTTTTTTGATTTTTTCACCCATAAACTCACCTACAAAAAATCTGCATCACTATATTCAGTTAATGCAGATTCTTTTAATATTAGTCATCGTCACCTACGAAAATTTCGATAGCATTTTCGCAAGTTTTAATTTCAACGGAATCGTGGAAGCCTCCGTTTTCACCGTCAAGCACCCAGTTGACTTTCTCGTCAAAAGTGAACTTGAACTTTTTGCCACGCTTTACAATAAGATACTTGTTTTCGACAACATTTCTCGTCACAAACATAGCATTAAGAATTGAAGCAAGTTGTGCAGGGTTTTTAGGCATACGAATCATCGCAAGTTCGTGATATCCGTCGTCAAACTCAACTCCTGCCTTTTTAAGCACAGGGAATCCTGCAACAGAATATGAGTTTGAAACACCACCATAGAAGAAATTGCCCTCTATAATTTCTCCATCATCACATTCTATCTTTGCCTTAAAGCCTTTAATTGAAAACATCTCTTTTGCTGATTCCCAATAATATGCTCCCCTGCCGATTTTATTTTTAAGTGACTGTTTTGCCTTATATGAAACATCACAGAGATTACCGAAGCAAGAAACATAGATAAACTGTTCCTTACCACAAAAGTCACCGATATCAATGGCTCTTGTCCTGCCTTCAAGCACTGCTTCAATAGCGTCTTCGGCATCTGTAGGAATGTGCAAGGAATGAGCAAAGTCATTGGTTGTACCAAATGGAATGTAACCGATTTTAACATCCAATTTCAATTCCATAACGCCACAGATTGTCTCTTTTAATGTTCCGTCACCACCGCAACAAATAATTACCTCGTTACCCTCACCGTAATGTTTTGTCACGTAGTATGCATTCTTATCAATCTCAGTGTATCTTACACTTACGCTATAATCTGCCTTTTCAAGTTCCTTCACAATTTTAGGAAGAAAGTCAACAGATTTACGCTTACCCGCAATAGGATTGATAATCAGCAAAAGATTTTTAGACATATCAGAACTCCAACTTCTTATTAATATAATCAACCAACTGGTCGATAGGCATTCTTACCTGTTCCATTGTATCTCTGTCACGAACTGTTACGCAGTTATCTGCCTCAGTTTCATCGTCACCAACAGTCTGGAAGTCAACTGTAATACAGAATGGTGTACCAATTTCGTCCTGACGACGATATCTCTTACCGATTGAACCTGCATCATCATATTCAACATTGAAATATTTTGAAAGCATTTCGTAGATTTCATCAGCCTTGTCACCGAGTTTCTTTGAAAGTGGAAGAACAGCAGCCTTAACAGGAGCAATAGCCGGATGGAAATGCATAACAACACGAGTGTCGTTCTTTTCAGCATCTACAACCTCTTCATCATAAGCTTCTGTGAGAAGTGCAAGGAAAAGACGTTCAACACCGAGAGATGGTTCAATAACATATGGAATGTATTTTTCGTTTGTTGTCTGGTCGAAATATTCAAGAGCCTTACCACTTGTATTGCTGTGCTGAGTTAAGTCGTAGTCAGTTCTGTCAGCAATACCCCAAAGTTCACCCCAACCGAATGGGAAGAGATATTCAAAGTCAGTTGTAGCCTTTGAATAGAAGCAAAGTTCTTCAGGGTCATGGTCACGAAGACGAAGATTTTCAGGCTTGATATTAAGAGAATAGAGCCAGTCACGGCAGAATGCTCTCCAATATTCAAACCATTCAAGGTCTGTACCCGGTTTGCAGAAGAATTCAAGTTCCATCTGTTCAAATTCACGAACACGGAAGATGAACTTACCTGGAGTAATTTCATTACGGAAAGATTTACCAATCTGTGCAACACCGAATGGAACCTTTCTTCTTGTTGTTCTCTGAACATTCTGGAAGTTTACGAAAATACCCTGTGCTGTTTCAGGACGAAGGTATATTTCAGATGTTGAATCCTCTGTAACACCTTGGAATGTCTTGAACATAAGGTTAAATTGACGGATATCAGTAAAGTTGTGAGCACCACAGTCAGGACATGGGATAGCATGCTCCTTGATGTAGTTAGCCATTTCTTCGTTTGACCAACCTGCAACGTTTGTACCATCAAAGTTTTCTATAAGGTTATCTGCTCTGTGTCTTGTTTTACACTGACAGCAGTCCATAAGTGGGTCGGAAAAGCCACCAAGGTGACCTGATGCTACCCAAGTCTGTGGATTCATTAAAATTGCAGAATCAAGACCAACATTATATTTGTTTTCCTGAATAAATTTCTTTCTCCAAGCCTTTTTGATATTTTCTTTAAGTTCAACACCTAAAGGACCGTAGTCCCAAGTGTTTGCAAGACCGCCGTAGATTTCACTACCTGCGTAAACAAAGCCTCTGCCCTTTGAGAGAGCAACGAGTTTTTCAAGTGTTTTTTCTGTGTTAATCATAAATGATTTTCAGTCCTTTATATATATTATTGGTTAAAAATTATTCTGCAATACCTGTTTTTGCCTTTTCGAATTCTTCTTCAATTTCATTTGATGGTTTCTTTGTGATGAGAGAAACAACAACAATTACGATTGAAGAAACAACGAATGCAGGAAGAAGCTCGTAAATCGCAAATACGCCACCTAATGTTGGATTAAGCACAAGTTTCCAGATAAATACTGTTGCAGCACCTGAAAGCATACCTGCAATAGCACCTGCACGGTTTACTCTCTTCCAGAAGAGTGAGAAGAGCATAAGCGGTCCGAATGTTGCACCAAAACCAGCCCATGCGAATGATACGATGTTGAAGATAACACTCTTTTCATCAAGAGCAATTACCATACCAATAAGAGCAATAATCATAAGGGCAATACGTGAAACCCACATAACTTTCTTGTCACTTGCTTTTTTGTCAATAACACCCTTGTAAACATCGTTTGCAAGTGCAGAGGATGCAATAAGAAGGTATGAGTCAGATGAGCTGATTGTAGCAGCAAGGATACCAGCCATAATTACACCTGCAAAGAGAGGTGGAAGAAGGCTTTCACTCATAAGAACGAATACGTTTTCTGCACCGCTCTTTGTAAGGAGAGTTTCTGCTGTAGGAAGCATTGCTCGACCAACAATACCAATTGCTACACCTGCAAAAAGTGAAATAATAACCCAGATTGTTGCAATTCTTCTTGACTTTTTGAGTTCGTTTGCCTTACGGATAGCCATAAAGCGAAGAAGCACCTGTGGCATACCAAAGTAGCCAAGACCCCAAGCCATCAATGAAGCTATTGTAAGTAACGGATATGCAGATGCATCGCCAAATACAGGTACACCGTTTTCGACTAATTGTATTCCTGCCTCATTTGTAACAGGATTTGCAATTTCTGTAAATGAAAAATAACCTGCAATGCCCTGTGCATTTTCAATAACAGCACCAATACCGCCTGCATTGATTGTACCAAGCACAAGTACAGAAACAAGGGCAACAACCATAACGATACTCTGCATAAAGTCAGATGCACTTTCTGCAAGGAAACCGCCAAGGAAAGTGTAAACAATAACGAAAAGAGCACCTACAATCATCATTGATGTGTATGAATAACCGAACAATGTGCTGAAAAGTTTACCACAAGTAACGAAACAACTACCAGCGTAAACTGTAAAGAACACAAGAATTAAAACTGATGCAATAATTCTGATAACCTTTTTATCTTCGTGGAAACGATTACTGAAAAATTCAGGGATTGTAATCGCATCACCGCTGATTGCTGAATAGTTACGAAGTCTTTTTGCAACAATAAGCCAGTTAAGGTATGTACCAACTGCAAGACCGATTGCTGTCCACGCTGCATCTGCTACACCACACCAATATGCAACACCCGGGAGACCCATAAGGAGCCAACCACTCATATCGGAAGCTTCAGCACTCATAGCTGCAACCCAAGGTCCTAAACTTCTACCACCAAGGAAATAGTTTTCTGCGTTTTTGTTTGCTCTACGTGCAAAATATACACCGATGCCGATAACAATCAGCATATATCCTGCCATAGCGAGAAATATCTTCATCTGGTTAGACATTTCATTCATCCTTTCTGCCAATGGAATATTACTCCATTTTATAAATATACCATTGTATTATAATAAAAAAATAATGGTTTGTAAAGCATTTCCGCTCTACAAACCACTATAAATTTACATTTTTTAACTGTTTTGCCGATTATTCACCTTTCCAATCGTGGATAACTGATGGATTTGCAAAAATTTCATCAAGTCTGTTCATAAATGGAAGCACATCACAATAGTCAAGTGCCTTGTGGTCAAATGCAATTGTGAGAGGAAGAATCTGACGAATTGCTATTGTGTCGTTACCATTTTCATCAGTCACAACAGTAGGTTGCTTTCTGACAGCATTAACAGCAATAGCAGTAACCTGAGGTGGAATAATTTCAAGAAGGTAGCACATACCAGTCTGGTTACGGTGAATTGAACCAAGGTTAGAAATTGTAACTGTACCCTGTTCAATATCCTTCTTTGTAAGTCTGTCCTTTTCAGGAATTGAGTAGTACTGCTTTTTAGCCTTACCTTTCAATGTGCGAACCTTATGCTTACCTGTCTTTGAACCGATAAGACGATAGATAGCCTGCATAATCTTACCTTTTTTAAGGCCTTGGATTGTGTTATCCATAGAAACTTCAAACATAGCCTCGTCCATGTTTGTGTTCTGCATACGACGCATTGTGTCGTTGATAACTTCTGTCATTTTGAGAAGGCTCTTGCTTTCCATATGGCGAAGATTAACAGTCATCATTCTGCCGTCAGGAAGAAGTGCAGGCATTGAAACATTAACACGGTTATGATATAAGAGCTTACCACGAACAAGTTTACGTTCAAATTTAAGATGACAGTTCATTTTAGGTGCAGCCATAAGACCTTCGCAGATAATCTTCATAACAACTGTGTTGATTGAGATTTTCTTTGATTTGTCAGTACAACCCTCATTGAGTTTCTTGTACTCTTTCATAAATTCTGTAACATCTGCTTCATAACTTACAACAGCGTGAGGAATTGTTTCCCAGCTTTCTGCTGTCATGTTAGAAACAATTTTTCTTGCAATACCAAATCGTTCTTTTTTGTAAATAGCCATTTTTAAATCTCCTTAAAACGCTTTTTCATTAAATCTTCTTTCAAATTCTTCACAAAGTTCATCCCTGAAATTAGGATGAGCAATTGCAATAAGTGCTCTTGCTCTTTCTCTCATGGTTTTGCCTTTAAGCTGAGCAATACCGAATTCAGTTACAATGTAATTAACATCATTTCTTGTTGTTGTAACAGCCGAATAGTCAGTGATTTTAGGAACAATCTTTGAGATTGTATCACCTTTTGCAGTTGATGGCATTGCAATAATTGAACGACCACCCTTACTCATTGTTGCACCTCTGACAAAGTCAACCTGTCCACCAACACCTGAGAATTGATTAAGACCGATTGTGTCAGAAACAACCTGACCCATCAAATCGATTTGCAAACAAGAATTGACTGAAACCATATTGTCATGCTGAGCAATAACAACAGGATTGTTAACATAATCCATCGGCATCATTTCAACATCAGGGTTTCCGCTGATGAAATCAAAGAGCTTTGTTGTACCAAAAGCAAAACCGAGAATTGTCTTACCTTTGTTTATATTTTTCTTTGAGTTATTGATAACTCCACTTGTAATAAGGTCAACAACACCGTCACCAACCATTTCCGAATGAAGTCCCAAATCCTTTTTATTCTTTAATTCTTCACAGATTGCGTTTGGAATTCCACCGATACCCAACTGAATACAGTCACCATCGTTAATAAGTGAAGCACAGTTTTTACCAATCTGAATTTCCACCTCTGTAAGTGGCGGTGCAGGAACTTGTGGTAGTTCCTCATCGTATTCTACAAAGAAATCAAATTCTGAAACATGCTTTCTTGCAGCACCGTATGTATATGGCACATATTTGTTTACCTGAGCAATTTTCACATCACAATGAGAAAGTGTTGTTTCAATATAATCACAGTTTGCACCAAGTGAAACATAACCATCCTCATCAGGAGGAGTAACTGACATAACAGTAACTCTTGGTTTAAGATAATCTCTTAAAAGAGAAGGAATCTCAGAAAGATAGCATGATGTATAATCAGCCACACCTGTTGCAATTGCTTTACGGTTTGTTCCTGAAGCAAAAAGCGAATTATATCTGAAATGACCTTTCACTTCTTCATCAACCCAAGGAGTTTCACCCAAAAGGAGCATATTGATTATTTCAACATTATGAAAATCCTTATAATTTTCCCTCATGGCACGGACAACCGCTCTTGGTTCACTACATCCGAAAGCCATAACAACTTTATCGCCACTTTTTATATTTTTTATTGCTTCTTCAGCAGTTACGACTCTTTCATTATAAATAATTTTCCAGTCCATAATTGCCCCCTATCTTCCCTTTTATTAAACATTTGACCGCTCAAGTGTTTAATATTTATACAATTATATCCCAAAAACTCAAAATTGTCAATAAATGAGAGAGACTTTACAAATATTTAACAATTTAATAATACCTTGTTCAGTTTTGTCAGTATGTAAAAATTTCACCTGTTTTTTTATAGATTATCACAGTAGAAAAAGCAGCTTATTTATAGTATAATATTTAATCATAGAAATCTCTTTCAAAGGAGTGTTACAAAATATGAATTATATTGCCAAAAAAGAGAAAGTCAACTTTATGGCGGGTCTTGCAGGACAAAATATTGTTTACTGCTTTATCGGTGCATCTTTCTTTCAATATTTCCTTACTGATATTGCACAATTCCCTGCCAGTATTGTTGGTGTACTCTTGATACTTATGAAAGTTTGGGATGGTATTAACGACCCGATTATCGGTTCAATTGTTGACCGTCATCGTTTTAAGACCGGAGAAAAACTTCGTCCATTACTTAAATACACACCTGTACCGGTTGGTGTTTTCACCGTACTTATTTTCGTAGTTTTCTCAACTGCTGAAAACCTTCTTTGGCTTCGTGTCGGTTATTTTGTAATAATGTATCTCTGTTGGGATATCACCTACACTATGCAAGACGTTGCTATCTGGGGTATGACTGCCGTTGTTACACCTGATTCCAATGAACGTGATAAATTTGTTCAGTTAGCAAGAACAATCGGTTCCATTTTCTTTGGTATTTTCAGTGCCGTTATTCCTATGATTATGGAAATTGTTGCAAAACAGTCTGGTAATTCCTTGGCTCTTATGACAGTTTTATTTGCAGCAATCTTCGGTCTTGGTGGTGCATTAGTCAGTGCGAAATGCTATAAAGCACAGGAAAGAGTCCGTCTTGTTGAACCTGAACAGCAACAGACATCAATCTTAGAATGCTTCAAGCTTCTTTTCCAGAACAAGATGCTCATGTTGGTAACACTTTCAAACCTTTTCGGTGCTTTGGCATTCGGTGGCAACCTTATGACATACTTCTTCAAATACAAAATCCCTGAAATTTCAATTGCAGGTTTTGTTCTCGGGCCATTGACACTTACAACAGTCTTTGGTGCTTTAACAACTGCTCCAAGTTTCCTTGGTATGCTTTTAGCTGATAAACTTAAAGAAAAATTCAAGGGTTACAGAAATCTTCTTATCTTTATTCAGCTTTGCACATTGGTTTCAAGAGTCCTTGCATGGATTATCGGATTTGAAGGCAAAAACATCATTCTCACAATGATTATCCTTGCTCTTTCTTCATTCCCTGCAGGAGCTTCAAGTATTGCACAGACATCTCTCTTCTGCGACAGCGTTGACTATATGGAATGGAAAACAGGTAAACGTACAGAAGGCGTTACCTTTGCAATGCAGACATTCTTCACAAAGATTTCAAGTGGTATTACAGGTGCTCTCGGCACATTTGCTCTCAGTGCTCTTGGATATAAGGCTGTTGAAGATGTACCTGGTGCAGTTTATCTTGGTACACAGACAGAGGCTTTCGAAACATGGATTTGGCCGCTTGTAATGCTCACGCCTGCAATCGCAGCACTTCTTTACACCATTCCACTTCTCTTCATCAAATACACTCCAGAACAGAAAGCTCAGGTTGAAAGAGAATTGGCAGAACGCAGAGCTTCAGCAGAAAATATTGCCGTTGCTAAATAAAAAGGAGAAACAAAATGAAGAAATTAATCAGTATTTTATGTGTTGCAGCAATCATACTTTCAACATTTTCTGTAACGGCTTTTGCTGCTGACACAAATTATAAACCTTATGAAGAAAGTCAGTATTTTACATACGGTGACTACGACATTCATTACAGAGTAATCCCAGCACAGGGTAAATTTAAGGGCAGAATTATGATGCTCCATGGCTTTATGTGTTCAACATATGCTTGGCGCAATATGGCAGACGAAATGAGTAAAAAAGGCTATGAGTGCGTGCTTGCTGACCTTCCTGACTTTGGTTACAGCACAAGAGAAAATCCTGATATGGAAATTATCGACCGTGAAATCTTAATCACTAAGCTTATGGAAAGTATTGCTCCGATGAATGAATGGATTTTAGCAGGTCACTCAATGGGTGGTGGTGTTGCAGTCAATATTGCAATTGAAAATCCAGTTAAGGCACTTCTTCTCTACTGTCCTGCACCACAGAGTGAATTCCCCGAAGCAATGAAAGGTCTTATTCAGTCCGACATTATGAAAGGTACTATGAATGTATTTTCCAAATACGGTACAGAGGTTGATCCACTTGTTAAAATGGTAATTTTCATGGCAACTCTCGACTGTAAGTTCTCAAAAGACTATGACCTTGATGGTGTTACAGATGCAGTTCAGTATGACGGATTTGGCGCAGGAATGTGCGAAATGATGTACAATGTAAGACCTACTGATTTAGAGAATGCAGACAAAATCGAATGTCCTGTACTTTTAGTTCAGGCAAGTGGTGATATGGTTCTTAATGCACAGATGAAAGACCAGATGAATTCAGCATTCCCTGATGCTACAACTTACAATGTAATCGGTGGCGGTCATCAGTGCATTGAAAACCGAGCAAAAGAACTTGCAACAGTAACAAACCTTTTCCTTTGGAAAAATAAATAATTTAACATAATAAAAGGAGCATTTGCCAATGGCATTTGCTCCTTCTTTTTATTCATTACATATTCCGCAGTATTCATATCCCTGCTGAACATAATATTTAACGTCTTTTCCTTGAATCACCTGCTTGTTCTTCTCACTCATTCCTGTTGCACCTGAACAAGTTGGTTTATGTATTTTCTTTGATGATGTGTTGAGAACAAACTGTGATGAATTTACATCTTCTTCCTGATTTTCTGTATAACTTTCATCAAGTGTGCTCTTACCGGTTGCATAATCAATCCTCACACCCGGCTGAACATTGTAGCAATACACATTGAAGCATATACCCTCACCATCGTCTTCAACGGACCAGGCTTCCATCTGCACACCACTCGCAACAAGGTTATCGTCATCAAAAATCGGTGTTACACGGTAAAGCACGTGATTTTCAGTTTCTTTTACATAGTCAGCAACCATATTTTCAAAAGGTAACATACCCTGAGTGTTCATATAGCGTGTACCGGTAATAAGATTGCTTGTGTTTGCGTTTTCGCCTGTCAACTGATAGCCGATTAGATGACAACGGTTATAAAGATACCTTCCGTCAACAAAATCATATTTTGCTGTCACCCAACCCGTAGGCTTTACCATTCCGATATCGCCTCGTTTTTCAGTGGGCATAATCTCCGTACCGATACAAGCATATGTCACGCCACAACGACCTAATTTATCAAGCTTCGCATAGGTTTCAAAAGCCTTTGTTGTGTAATCTTCTTCTGTAAAAGACGGCTGATTATCGTTGATTGCAACATAGGGACTACCTGAATATTCAGGAATATCGTCAAGAGATACTACTTTGCTTTGTGTATCAGCAGTTGTGGTTTTCTCAGGTTCAGGAAGAATATCACCATTATTGAGTGAACCACCACAGCTGCAGAATGTAAGTAAAACGGCAAGAACTAAACTTATTACTGATAAAAATCTCTTATTCATAACTTACCTCACATAAATTTCCCTTGTAATTTTCTCGTGGGATGAACCCTCAAAATCCACAGTTTCAGTCAAGTTCCAGCCTGCAAGGTCAATATTGAAATATGTGTCTGCAGGATAGAGTCTGTTCCATTTATACACGATTATCTCTTCAATATTTTCTTCTTTTACAGTGAAATTCTCGGCAAAGCAATATTCGTTTCCCACGTTTTCAATGCTATCAAAAACTTCAACCGAATTCTCAGGAAAAAGTTTTGAAGAATATTCATTTGCGTAAAGCTTTTCGCCTTTACAAAGTTCCAAAACATTTTCAATAAGCACTCTGTCACGACTCTGACGACGTTTGTTGAACATCATACCGTTTTTGTCATCGAGACAAACTATAAGTTTCATAATTATCACCCAATGAAATTTTATCACACATAGAAATTTCTTTCAATAAAATTTATTTATTATCTGTCCGAAATATGGTATAATACAAAATTAAAGAGGTGAGAATATGAAACGATTTGCAAAGGTATATGTTGAAATTTCAAATATCTGTAATTTAAATTGCTCATTTTGTCCTGGCACTACACGAAAACCAAAACGAATGACCGTTGAAGAATTTAGAATTGTGCTTGAAAAAATCAAGGACTATACTGATTACATTTATTTTCATCTTCTCGGTGAACCTCTTTGTCACCCACAGCTTAAAGAATTTTTGAAAATTGCTGAAGAGATGCATTTCAAAGTGATTATCACCACAAATGGCACTCTTTTAGAGAAAAACAAAGATATACTTTTAGAATCAAATTCGCACTACAAAACCGTCATTTCTCTCCATTCCTTTGAGGCAAACGACAACAGGGTTTCCTTTGAAGAATACTTGAACAACTGTTTTACCTATGCAAAAA
This sequence comes from Candidatus Fimenecus sp., assembly GCA_045578245.1. Taxonomy (GTDB): domain Bacteria; phylum Bacillota; class Clostridia; order Oscillospirales; family Acutalibacteraceae; genus Fimenecus. The sequence goes on from JAZNJX010000102.1 coordinate 29,896, forward strand.
CAGCTGAAAACAAAAAAATCGTTGTTCTAAGACTCTGGAACAACGGTGGAAAAGATAGCCTTAATGATGAAATTTTAAAATGCCTTGAAGATTATTTCCCAAAACCTTGGGCAGAAGAAAGAAACGGAACAAGAATCGGTGAGAAAATCTATATTCAATACGGTGATAAATTCGACTGGCCAACTCTTGAAAGCAACGACACAAATGAAAATATTTTCTGCTACGGACTCCGTGACCAGATTGGCGTTTTATCCGACGGTACCGTTGTCCCCTGTTGCCTTGACAATAATGGTGAGATAAGCCTTGGAAACATTTTCGAAGGTGAATTAGAAAAAATAATAAGCTCCGAAAAAGCACAAAAAATATATAACGGATTTTCAAATCGAAAAGCCCCGGAAGAACTCTGTAAAAGATGTAGTTTCGTGAGGAAGTTTTAACAAAAAAAGGACTGGCTTCGTGTGAAGTCAGTCCTTTTTCAATTATTTCTTATTTGTCACTATTGCCACAATCTTTTCCCAAACTGTTTTTATTGTTGTAACCAAGGTGTTTTCAGTAACATCCTCATCTGGTGTTACATCATCACTTGGAAAATCTGCAGAAGGTAATGCTTCAATAATTCTGTTTGCAATATATACATGTCCTGCTGCGTCAGGATGGCTTTCAACATATGTTGTACCTGCAGTATCAACATAAATATAACCGAACTTTTCTTCACCTTTAATCATTGGACCGTTTCCGACCGACATAATAAAATCAACGATTGTTGTAACAACAGCAGAAGGTTCTGTTGGTTCCTCATTGATAGGTTTGCCTTCTTCACCGTTGTATCCGAAATAATTACCCTTTATACTATTGTCACTCATACCGATAACCATAAGAGTAACATCAGGATTCAAGTCATAAATATCCTGAATCATAATGTCCCAGTTTTTATAGAAATTACCAAGACCACTTGACAATGCCAATGGTAAAGTTGCAACCAATTCAGGAAGTGCACCTGCAGTATGCACTAAGTCAACAAGGTCCTCAACCTTTTCCGCATCAAATGTATCTTCTGCGATAATTTTCTGTAACGCTACCATATATTTGTCAGCAACATTTTCTTTTTCAAAGATATCGGAAATTACCCAGCCAAGATATGCACCCCAGTCGTTACCACCAACACCAAGAGTGATAAGGTCAGCTTCAGCGATTGCTTTTTTATATGCTGCTCTGAATTCCTCGCTGCCTGCATCACCAACAGTATTCAACTGAGCAGGATGGAACATATATTCATCTGCTTCGTCGAAATCATCTTCAAGCATATAACGGATTTCAATAGTTCTGAATCCCGGCGCTGCAAATGCTGTCATTGTGTTGTCTTCAATAATTGCCTTGGTAAGCACATCAGCGTATGAACCGGGTACTCTGCAATAAGTTGTCTCTTGATATGACTTGTTATATGCATCATCCTCGTCACAAGTAACATCACGATACCCACTTGCTACACTGTCACCAAGAAGAACATACTTCTTGAACTGACCTCTGTGTTCATTTACTGCATCCTGATTAAGCTCTGTTGCAGAACAAACAACTGCACTAAAGCACATCATAACAGCAAGCAAAACAGCTAAAGACTTTGTAATAATCTTTTTCATTATAACCCCTCCGTAAATGATTTATAAACCCTACTTAATGATAGCACTTTGATAACATGATGTCAATCTTGCTTGTTTTTGTCAAAAATGAAAACCACTTAACAAAATGGAGTTTTTTTATTCACCATCCGGTTGTTGACCGTTATGAGCAAGCCATTTACACTCTGTAACTTCCATATTGGTAAAGATGGCCTTAAAGGATGAATCCTCAGGACTGCAGGCATAGATACCGAATTTGATTACACCTGTGCCTTTCCACATATGGCAAACACGCATCTGCTTAAATTTAACACCGTCCTCAGAGCACTCAATGCAGTAGTCGTCTTCTCTACGACTAAAACGGTACCACATGGATTTGATACTTGCATCAATTTCAGTAGTTGCCCAATCGGAATATCCATTATTCGTCGCAACAGAGCCGAGATGCTGAAACTCATTATTTTCGTATTCAATAGAGCCTTTAAGCCAGTTGTCACTGTCAAGATACATTACTATTCCACACTGGTCAAAACGATGCTTGCTTTCAAATTCTGTTCTGACGGTAAAAGAGAAATATTTTTCTTCGGTCTCCATCTGTAAAACGGGAGCATTATCATTTCTGAAATGATAGTATGTTCTCTGCCACAGGTCAGTATATGGGGAAGTGATAATTTCGATTTTGTCTGCAGTGATTGTGTAATCTGCAGGCTCTCTTGTCCATTGTAATTTGTTAGTATCAAAAATCATAATCGTACCTCATTAAATCCATCTTTGTCGAACTGATTATATCACATATAAGCAATAATTACAATCGGATGCGGATGTCCCGCCATCACTTTTTTTCTATTCACTATTACTTATTATTTCCAAAAATCGACACGAATATTAGTGAAGAGTGAATAGTGAAGAGGTGAAAAAGTAAAATCGACGAACTTCTTGTCGAAATTCGTCGATTTTTGTGTTTACAACTTGTTTTTGTCAAAAATTGAAATCACTCAAAACAGCCCGATAAATTGGAATTTGTCAATCAGAAAACACCGTTATTATATTTTTTCTGCACACAAAAAATGCAGATAAATCCGATTATTAATCCAACAATTAATACTGCAACCGCAACCAATGTAATCTTTTCCGAATCTCCCAGCAGACTTACTATTCCGCTAAGCAAAAGTGCCGTTGAGATAACAAACATAGCTTTTCCG
>JAZNJX010000103.1:0-2063 GCA_045578245.1 Candidatus Fimenecus sp.
AGCAAGAGCTGCTGCTGTTGGTTCGTTGATGATTCTCTTTACTTCGAGACCTGCAATTTTACCTGCATCCTTTGTAGCCTGACGCTGAGCATCTGTGAAATATGCAGGAACTGTAATAACTGCTTCTGTTACAGGAGCACCGAGATATGCTTCAGCGTCAGCCTTGAGCTTCTGAAGAGTCATTGCTGAAATTTCCTGTGGAGTGTAGTCTTTACCGTCAATATTTACTTTATAGTTTGAACCCATATGTCTTTTGATTGATGCGATTGTTCTGTCAGGGTTTGTGATAGCCTGACGCTTTGCAACCTGACCAACCATTCTTTCGCCTGTTTTTGAGAATGCTACAACTGATGGAGTTGTACGAGCACCTTCAGCATTAGCGATAACCACAGGTTCGCCACCTTCGATTACTGCTACACATGAGTTTGTTGTACCTAAGTCGATACCAATTACCTTTGCCATAAATTTATTCCTCCTAAATGGATATATACTAAAATATTATTTACTGATTTCTCAGTTTACTACCTTAACGATTGCAGGGCGAATTACTCTGTCACCCATTTTGTATCCTGTTGAAAATACGTCTGAAATACTGTTTTCAGGAAGAGTGTCATCTTCACCGTGCATTACTGCATTATGCACATTTGGGTCAAAAGTTTCACCTTTTTCACCAAATGACTCAACACCAAGCTTTTTGAACGTTTCACCATACTGATTAAAAATCATTTCCATACCTTTTTTGAATGATTCAAGGTCAGTAGCCTCTGCACTCATTGCTCTCATAAAGTTATCGTACACCGGTAAAAATTCACCGATTGTGCTTGCCTTTGTATCTCCGTAAGCCATTTCCTTTTCCTTTTGTGAACGCTTACGGAAATTATCATATTCTGCCATAACTCTCAAAAGCTTATCTTTTGTTTCATTGAGTTCAGCAGTAAGTTTTTCTTCTACTGTAGGCTCTGCTGTTTCTACTGTTTCTTCAACGATTTCTTCAGCAGTTTCCTTTTTCTTATCTTTTGCCATTTTAATCCTCCAAAGTATCGGACATTATCTTGCCCACGATTTCTGTTAAATATTTAAGACTTGGAATAAGTCTCGCATAGTCAATTCTGGTAGGACCGATAAGTCCCAACGCACCGCTATCTTTTCCACCCACTGAATAATGTGAATAAATAAGACTTGAATCCTGAAGTTCACGATAAAAATTCTCTTTACCGATAAGCACATTCGTATTGTTTTCTGCCTTATGTCCTGCAAAAAGATTTGTAAGTGGCTCTCCTCTTCTTAAAAATTCCATAAGCTCGTAGGCATTAGGGTAATCATTGTGATGAAGAAGATTTGACTGACCTTGCAACAACAACTGTGTCTGCTCGGTAAGCTGTGCCAAATCCGAAAGTGTTACAAGTAAAGGTGAAATTGCAAGTGATTTACTTCCCAATGAAAGTGCAAGAGTCTGAATAAGTGCTATGCTTACTTCACTTGCCGATTTACCGATAAAGTGTTTTGAAACTATATTATAAAATGTTTCAATTAACTCTAAATTCATTTCGCTGTCCGTACGACAAACTCGGCTTTTTAAAATTCCTGATGATGAAAGCATGACCATCATTGCAGTATGTGTACCAAGAGGCACTAACTCAACCCTGCGAATAACTGCATTTTCATCAGTTGGTGTTGTTGAAACAACTGCACAGTTTGTAAGTTCGGCTAAAACCTGTCCTGCCTGTTCAAGAATCTGTTGAGGTTCGCCACCTGCATCAGAAAGCCTTGCTTCAATAAGTCTTTTTTCATTGATTGGCAGTTCGTATCTGTTCATCAATTTATCAACATAATATCGATAACCAATCTGTGATGGTATTCTTCCTGCTGATGTATGTGGTTGTTCAATAAAACCAAGCCTTGAGAGTTCAGCCATTTCATTACGTATAGTAGCGGATGACACGGGAATGCGAATGTACTCAAGCAAGGTCTTTGAACCAACAGGCTCCCCCGTTGCGATATACCATTCTATAATGGCAGCAAGGATTCTTTCTTTTCTCTCGCTGAGTTGCATCTCGTCACCC
>JAZNJX010000104.1:0-59567 GCA_045578245.1 Candidatus Fimenecus sp.
TTGGTTTTTTCACATTTAATTCCGTTTTCTTCACAGAACTTGAAAAAGCCCATATTACTCATAACAGTAACAACAGCAGTATCCTTTTTAAGTTTGCCCAACTGCTTCATATGCTTTGCACAAACTGCGATACACTTATCACCATCAACAACTTCACCTGTATGGTCAACAGCCAACATTCTGTCAGCATCACCATCAAAGGCAAAACCTAAATCACAACCATTTCCCACAACACATTTCTGTAATTGTTCAAGATGAGTTGAACCGCAGTCTTTGTTTATATTAACACCATTTGGCTCTGCATTTATAACAATTACCTCTGCACCAAGACGAGTAAAAACTTCTTCTGCAGAAACACTTGATGAACCATTTGCACAGTCAAGGGCAATTTTGTAGCCCTTAAAGCTCATATTTGTTGCAGTAAGAAGATGCTCAATATAATCATTGATTGCATCAGGTTTTCTCTCTACTCTACCAACTTCACCACCGATTGGAGTTGGGATTTCCATAACATTATCAAGGATAATTTCTTCAATTTCATTTTCAAGTGCATCAGGAAGCTTATATCCTGTTGACTGAAAAATCTTGATTCCGTTGTATTCGCAAGGATTGTGTGATGCAGAAATCATAACACCTGCGTCGCAACCATATTCACGAACTAAAAATGCAACTGCAGGAGTTGGTACAACACCAAGTTGTAAAACATCAGCACCGACTGAGCAAAGACCTGCCGTAATTGCACTTTCAAGCATTTCGGATGATGCACGAGTATCCATACCAATAAGCACTTTGGGTCTTTTACCATTAAGATTTTTGCTGAGCACTATTGCTGCTGCACGTCCGATTTTCATTGATAATTCACATGTAAGTTCTGTATTTGCAACGCCTCTTGCGCCGTCTGTTCCAAAAAGTCTACCCATAATAAAATCTCCTTAAAATAATGAAGTCTGGGAATTTGCTTTGTTATTTGTGTCCGATACATTAAATCCTAAATGTTTGTATGCCAAAGGTGTTACAACTCTGCCACGAGGAGTTTTTGCCAAGAAACCAATCTGCATTAAATATGGCTCATAAACATCCTCAATAGTCACAGCCTCTTCACCAATTGTAGCCGCTATTGTTTCAAGTCCAACCGGACCACCATTGAAATTGCGAATCATTGTTGTAAGCATAAGTCTGTCAATATTATCAAGACCGATATCGTCAATTTCCATTCTGCTAAGGGCAATTTTTGCATTGTCCTCACTGATTACACCATTACTCATAACCTGAGCAAAGTCACGAGCACGTTTTAAAAGTCGGTTTGCAATTCTTGGTGTACCACGTGAACGGGATGCAATTTCCAATGCACCACCGTCTTCAGCATAGATATCAAGAATTCCTGCGCTACGCTTTACAATCTCTGCAAGTTCTTCAGGAGTGTAGAGTTCAAGTCTTAAAATAACACCAAATCTATCACGAAGAGGTGCTGTCAACTGACCTGCACGAGTTGTTGCACCAACAAGTGTAAAACGAGGCAAATCAAGTCGGATACTTCTTGCCGATGGACCTTTACCGATGATAATATCAAGAGCATTATCTTCCATTGCAGGATAAAGTACTTCTTCAACTGCACGGGAAAGACGATGAATCTCGTCAATGAAAAGCACATCACCATCATTTAAGTTTGTAAGAAGTGCAGCAAGGTCACCTGGCTTTTCAATCGCAGGACCTGAGGTTACTCTAATCTGAACACCCATTTCGTTTGCGATTATCCCTGCAAGAGTTGTCTTACCAAGTCCAGGAGGGCCATACAAAAGTACGTGGTCAAGAGTGTCACCTCTATTTTTCGCAGCCTCAATATATATTTTCAAGTTTTCCTTTACCTTTTCCTGACCGATATATTCTGTCAATGCTTTTGGTCGCAAGGAAATTTCAATATCATGGTCAGTTTCTGTAAAACCGGGAGTCATTATTCTGTTTTCATTTTCGAAATCCATTGTTCAGTCCCCCTTAGTTTAATGAAAGCATTTTAAGTGCTTGTTTGATAATATTTTCAACTGAAAGTGATGGGTCAATCTTACTCACTGCAACACTTGCATCACTCTGTGAATAGCCAAGCATTTCAAGAGCAGCAACAGCCTCAGCAGTATTTGAATTTGTAAGTGTTGAGCTGACTGCAGTTAAGTCAACCGAGCTTTCAGCACCTGCGAAAGTCTTTCCAACCTTGTCTTTGAGTTCCATACAGATTCTCTGTGCAAGTTTTGGTCCAACACCGTTTGCCTTTGTGAGTGCTTTATGGTCACCTGCTGCGATACTCAATGCAACCTTATCAGGTGTAAGCTCCGAAAGAATTGCAAGTCCCATTTTAGGACCTACACCGTTAACTGTTATAAGCATTTTAAAGCAGTCCATTTCCGTTTTATCGTAAAATCCGAAAAGCTCCATAGCATCTTCACGAACATTGAGATATGTATAAAGAGTGACTTTCATACCCATTGATGCACATTTTTGTGATGTTGTAAGAGTGGTCATACAACGGAATGCAACACCATTCACATCAACACAGACTGTATTAGCATCAAAGTCAACTACATTTCCTGTTACTGAATAAATCATAATAATTTCCCTTATTTAATATTTCTTAATCTACCCATAAGTGAGCCACTTGCGTGTGCGTGACAAATTGCCATAGCAAGAGCATCGGCAGTATCGTCGGGCTTTGGTATTTTTTCAAGCTTTAAAATAACCCTTGTCATTTCCTGCACCTGTTTTTTCTCGGCTCTGCCATAACCTACAACACTCTGCTTAACCTGCAAAGGTGTGTACTCAAAAATATTGAGATTATTCTTCTGTGCTGCAAGGTTGATAACTCCCCTTGCCTGAGCAACGTCAATAACCGTTTTTGCATTGGTGTTGTAGAAAAGTTTCTCGATAGCCAGAGCATCAGGTTTATATTTATTTATAATGTCACAAATACCATCATAAACCGTTTCAAGTCGCTCATTAAAAGGTGTTTTTGCCTCGGTTGTAACAGCGCCGTAAGCGATTACCTGAAAACGATTTGCTGTATAGTCAATTACTCCCCAACCTACTATTGCATAGCCTGGGTCGATGCCTAAAATCACCATGACATACTACCTCACTATATAATCGATTAATTATAACACATTACATTATAAATGGCAAGAAAAAAGGGGCTTAAAAAGCCCCTTTTTACATATAATTTTCAGTTTGTTAATAATTATTTTTTGTTGTTTTTGTCTCTTTCACGGATAACGAATCTTGTTGGTGTGCCTTCAAGTCCGAAGACTTCACGAATCTGATTATCGATGTATCTCTGATAACTGTAATGGAACAAGTCCTTATTGTTTACAAAGCAAACGAATGTTGGTGGACGTGTTGAAGCCTGAGTCATATAGTAAATCTTAAGACGTTTACCCTTGTCCGATGGTGGCTGAACACGTGCAGTTGCATCTGCAAGAACATCGTTAAGTTTACCTGTTGAAATTCGCATAGCATTCTGTGAGTCAACAAACTTAATGAGTTCAAAAAGTCTATCAATTCTTTGACCGGTTTTTGCAGAGATAAAGATGAATGGTGCATAGCTCATAAACGAGAAATCATTCATAAGTTTTTTGCGGTATTTGTCCATAGTCTGACCGTCTTTTTCAACCAAGTCCCACTTGTTAACTGCAATAATACAAGCCTTGCCGAGTTCATGAGCAATACCTGCAACCTTTGAATCCTGCTCTGTAAAGCCTTCAACTGCATCAATCATAATAACGCATACATCGGCTCTTTCAACTGCCATCTGTGCACGGATAACTGAATACTTCTCAATCTGGTCTTCAACCTTGCTCTTACGACGAAGACCTGCAGTATCAATGAACATAAATGAACCATGCTCATTGTCAATATATGTGTCAGTTGCATCCCTTGTTGTACCTGCAATATTTGAAACGATAACTCTTTCTTCACCTGCAATTTTGTTGATAAGTGAAGATTTACCTGCATTTGGTTTACCTATAACAGCAACCTTAACAGTATCGTTTTCCTCTTCGTTTTCATAATCTTCGGGAAGATATTCGAGTACTTTATCGAGCAAGTCACCAGTACCGTGACCATGAGCAGCAGACACCTGAATTGGGTCACCAAGTCCTAAATTATAGAATTCATAAAACTCTGCAGGTGGCTCACCCAAAGAGTCAGCCTTATTAACACAGAGAATAATTGGTTTATTGCTCTTAATAAGCATTGTTGCAACTTCTTCGTCAGTAGCCACAACACCTGTTCTCACATCAGTTACAAAAATGATAACGTCAGCACTATCAATGGCAAGCTGTGCCTGACGACGCATCTGTGAAAGTATAATATCGTCTGAATATGGTTCAATACCACCTGTATCAACAAGCAACATTTCATGACCTAACCATTCGCAGTCACCGTAGATTCTGTCACGTGTAACACCTGGTGTATCGTCAACTATTGAAAGTCTTTTACCGATAAGCTTATTGAAAAGTGTGCTTTTACCAACGTTGGGACGACCAACGATTGCAATTACGGGTTTTGCCATTATTCCACCCCCAAAATATCTTTTAAAACCTGACCACCGCCACCGCTAGTCAGAATAATTTTCGTATTTAATCTTTCTTCCAATTCCTCAACAGTCATATCGTCAAGGAATTTGTTTTTGTTTTCAGTATGATTTGTATAATCACTTATCATAGAACCTGGTAACAGTAAAAACTCACCTAAATCACAGTCTTTAAGCTGTTCGTAAAGGTCGATTCCGGCTACAAGTCCTGAAACTGTTATAGTTTCACCAAAAAAGCTGTTGATTATTTTCTTCACATTAATTTCTATGTTATATTTTTCTTCTGCCTCTTTGCAAAGATCATAGAGATATGGATAGAAATCAGTACCTGTTGCCAGAGTAACGCTTTTATGAGTTGGTTGCTCGTTACAATATTCCATTTCGTCAATAAAATCATCAACGAATGAACGGACTAATCCGACACCATTATCAAGCTGAGGATAACCATCGTAATAATCAGCCTCAGGCAAATCTCTTTCTGCCTTAATAAAGAATTCATCGGCTGGATAGCAAAGTCCTATGCCATATTCATTACGGAATTTGTCAGCATATTCTTGGATTATATCAATAGTTTCCCCTGCTGTTTCCTTGTTGTAAGGTTCGAGTTTTTCTAAACCCTCACGGAATTTAGTAAGTCCTACAGGAACTGCTGCAATACTCTGAACTGACGGATAAAGGGAAGATAATTCTTCAATGCTTCTTCGAAGTTCTGCTCCGTCATTTATTCCGGGACAAAGGACAAGCTGAGTATTCATTTTAATACCTGCATCAGCCAATCTCTTAATGATTTTAAGGCTTTCACCTGCATTTTTATTTTTCATCATCTGAATTCTCAATTCAGGGTTCATTGTGTGAACTGAAACATTAACAGGGCTGATATGCATATCGATTATTCGCTGAACTTCGTGCTCTGAAATATTTGTAAGCGTAATGTAATTACCAAAAAGGAACGAAAGACGACTGTCATCATCCTTAAAGTAGAGACTTGGTCTTAAACCTTTTGGCAACTGGTCAATAAAGCAGAAAATACACTTATTCTTGCAATGTTGCTGCTTGTCCATAAGGTATGTCTCGAATTCAAGTCCACAATCAGCAGATTTTGCTTTAACTACACGGAATTTTCCGTCAGCACATTTAAAAGTAAGGGTAAGATTTCGTTCTGCCATATAGAAATCATAGTCAAGAACATCCATAATTTCCTTGCCATTAATTTTAAGCAACTCATCCCCTGCTTTAATGCCTTTCGCATCACAAAGAGAATTTTCCCTAACATTGCTAATCCTTACTGACAAAACACTCACCCACTTTCCTAAGCACGACTAAAAGGCGGAGAGAATTCGCTCTTTCCGCCTTCTTAAATCAAAAGATAATTCTAGAGAAATTAAGCCTCTTCTTTAAGAGCAACAACCTGTCTACCCTTATACTGTCCACACTCACCGCAAACTCTGTGAGGTCTCTTGTACTGGCCACAGTTAGGGCACTTTACAAGCTCTGGAGCTGTCATCTTCCAAACGTTTGAACGTCTCTTATCTCTTCTTGTCTTTGAAACTCTTCTCTTAGGTACTGCCATTTGGGGCACCTCCTTATAATATTATAAATAATAATTACTAATCATCAAGCAACTGTAATAATGCTGCCATTCGTGGGTCAACATCTTTTTTGCAATCACAAGGACCGTTATTAAGATTTTTACCACATTTGGAACAAAGTCCCTTACACTCTTCATCACACAAAAACCTTAATGGTAATGAAAAGATGATATCTTCACAAACAAGTGAAGATAAATCAAGCACCGAATTCTCAACAACGATATAATCGTCGTTATCTTCGTTCATGAGTTTGTTTGCAAGTAAATGCTCAATTTCGACTTGAAAATCTTTCTTGAAGCCCTCGGCACATCGACTGCAAACCACGGTTGCTGAAAACTTTGCAATTCCTGACAACGACACAATTCCCGTTTTATTCTCGATTTTACCACTAACCGCAATACCCGGTGTGTCAAGTGAAATATCGTCAGAAAGAGAGTATTCTGGTTCAAAGCAGAAATCGAATTCCTTTTTTGAGCCTTCAAGATTAAAAATCTGTTCAAGTTGAATATTCATAAAACATTCCTCATTACATGCGTTAAATATTATATATTTATATTTCGTTTTTGTCAACAAAAATTTACAAATATTTTTATACAAATTTACATAAAATCGGCGGGGTCAAGACCCCGCCTCACTCACTCAATTACTAATAATTAGTTGATTTTTTCACAGTATTCGAACATCTCTGCTGGAAGGTCCTCAACATCAGATGAAATTGTGAAAGTAAACTTAGTGTCAGAAATTTTTGAAAGTGCATCAACCTTCTTAAGGAAAGCAGCAAGTGCTTCGCCTGTTCTGTCTGTGTCTTCTGCGATTCTGTATGTAGCATCAACGAAAATATCTGTAATATCATGGTCACCTGCGCAAATACCACTTAAGAAGCCATAAAATGCATCATAGCCTGCAACTGAGAATACGTCTGTTGCAACGAGTCTTGCACGATAGTTTACATCGTATGTGAGCTTTGTTTCTTTTTCAACACATACAACATTACCACTTGACACGTGAACTGCATCATTTACATGTTCAACGAGTACCTTTGTTTTTCCTGTTCCTTTTTTACCGATAATAAGAGAAATCATATTATCTCCTCCTATATATTTATTATCCATCCTATAAAAGATGGTCATTTCCCTTTTTTTAAACTTATAAATTAGTCGAGTCTCGCTAAAAGTTCTGCTGCCTGAGCTTCATAACCTGGTTTGCCCAGAAGAGCAAACATATTCTTTTTGTAGCTCTCAACACCTGGCTGGTTAAATGGGTTAACACCTAAAACATAACCTGAAACTGCACAAGCCTTTTCAAAGAAGTAAACGAGATAACCAAATTCATATTCGTTCATCTCAGGAACCTCAATGCAGATGTTTGGTACGCCACCATCAACGTGAGCTAACAATGTACCCTGATATGCTTTACGATTAACGAAGTCCATTGTTTTTCCTGCAAGGAAGTTAAGACCGTCAGCATTAACATCGTCTTCTTCGATAACAACTTCTCTCTTTGGTTTTGTAAACATAACGGATGTTTCAAAGAGCATTCTCACACCATCCTGAATGTACTGTCCCATTGAGTGAAGGTCAGTTGAGCAAACAACACTTGCAGGGAAAATACCCTTTCCGTCTTTACCTTCGCTTTCGCCGAAAAGCTGTTTGAACCACTCGTTCATCATTGTGAAATCAGGCTCATAAGCAACCATAAGTTCAACAGCCTTGCCTTTTCCGAGAAGGATATTACGGATTGCAGCATATTTATAGCAATCATTCTTATCCATATCGCAAATGCTGTATGCTTCACGAGCATCAGCTGCACCCTGCATCATTTTATCAATATCAATTCCTGCAACAGCAATTGGAAGAAGACCAACTGCAGTAAGAACTGAATATCTGCCACCAACATCATCAGGCACTACGAATGTCTCGTAACCTGCTTTGTCAGAGAACTCTTTGAGTGTTCCCTTTGCTTTATCAGTTGTAACATAAATTCTCTTTGCTGCTTCCTCTTCACCGTACTTCTTAATAAGAAGGTCACGGAAAATACGGAATGCAATAGCAGGTTCAGTAGTTGTACCTGACTTTGAAATAACGTTGATTGAGAAATCAACATCCTTTACAAGGTCAACAAGCTCACTGAGTGAATTACCACTGATTGAGTTACCGCTGAAATAAATATTTGGAGTGTCTTTTGACACAAGATTGTAATTTTGTGAAGTACAGAATTCAATAGCAGCACGTGCTCCTAAATATGAGCCACCGATACCGATAACAACAAGAGCTTTTGAGTCATTCTTAATTTTGTCAGCTGCTTTTTTAATTCTTTTAAATTCTTCTTTATCATAGTTTACCGGAAGGTCGACCCAACCTAAAAAGTCGGAGCCTTCGCCACTCTTATCCTTAATTTTCTGATGAGCTTCTTCTACAGCAGAAGCCATAGAATTGAGTTCATCGTCAGAGATGAAATTCTTAACATATTTATCGTTAAGTTTTAACGCCATTTTTGATTAGTCCTCGCTTTTGATATAGTGTTTTAACTATTTTACCCTAAAACTACATAATTTTCAATAGAATTTTATCATTTTTTTGCAAAAGTGGACCACAAAAGTGAAAATGCAAACCACACACTACGACGTTCATAATTTCTTTCTGACAGAATAGCACATTCTTCGAGGATTTTACCGTCCATCTCGAAATACACCTTACCTAAAGTCTGTTTTTTTTCTACAGGAGCTTCCACATCAACACACATATCAACTCGTTGAGTTATCTTATCCCCTTCGCCTTTTTTCACAAGTATTTTTCGTGGTGTTTCCACAATGGGCTTTAATGTACTTTCCTTTCCATATAGCACTGTTACATCGGTTATGAGTGACATATCTATCTGTGGTTGATAGATTGCATAATTTGCAAAGCCCCAATTAAGCATTTTCTTTGCATCTTCAAAACGCTGTGTACTGTTATCACTGCCCAATACCACTGCAACTAGTGCCATACCGTCTCGCTCTGCAGTTGCTGACACACAATATCCTGCTTTTGATGTTGTTCCTGTTTTAAGTCCTGTTGCACCATCATAATAACGGATAAGTCGATTTGTATTCACAAGTTGAGTTTCTCCATTGCGAAGACTATCCATCCATATTGTTGTGTATTCTTTCACCTTTTCGTGCTTCATAAGTTCACAGCTCATTATTGCTACATCTCTTGCAGTTGAATAATGATTAGTAACTGTATCGTCAAGACCTGAACAATTTTCAAAATTGGTATTTTTCATTCCAAGTTCTTTTGCCCTTTTATTCATAAGTGCTATGAAAGATGTTTCATCCCCCGAAATATATTCACCAAGGGCTGTACACGCATCATTGGCACTTGCAATAACTGTGGCTTTTAAAAGCTCGTGAACGGTCATAACTTCCCCCTCTTTAAGCCAGATTTGGGAGCCACCTTTTGAGGATGCATTGCGACTTGCTGTTACTCGGTCTTCAAGCTTAATTTGTCCCGATTCAAGTGCTTCAAAAGTGAGAAGTATTGTCATTACTTTTGTTATGGATGCAGGTGATAATTTCTCGTCGGGGTTTGATTCCATCAACACTTTACCTGTTGACATTTCCATTAAAATTGCTGACTTCGCAGATATAGTGCCTGCTACTGTTTCTTCCTTTGCACTTGCCACGACACACATTGGCAAGGCTATTATTACACACATTAAAATACAAATTATTTTTTTCATGCTTATCCCTCCAAAAAATTATATGAACAGGACAAATTGGTATATGAAAATTTCAAAAAATATGTTACAATGTGTTCAGGTGAGATTATGAAGGTATTTTTCCACACTCTTGGGTGCAAAGTTAATCAATACGAGACCCAGGAAATGCGTGAACAATTAACTAAAAACGGATATGAAATAACGGAAGATGAAAGTACAGCTGATATTTTCGTCATAAACTCTTGTACCGTTACAAGTGAAAGTGACAGAAAGACTCGTCAATGTGTCCGTCATTATAAAAAGAAGTATCCTGATAGCACAGTAGTGCTTACAGGTTGTATGCCACAGTCATTCCCTGAAATGGCAGAGAAGCTCGTAGAGGCAGACATTGTACTGGGTAACAAAAACAACAAATTACTTGTATCTTCATTGAACGAGTATCTTTCAAATTCCTGTAGAACACTCCATATGGAACAGCATCAGAGTGGTGAAGCACTTGCATCATCGGGAATCAGTAAGTTTGAAGAAAGAACTCGCGCTATTCTTAAAATTGAAGATGGTTGTGACAGATTCTGCTCTTACTGTATCATTCCAAAAGCTCGTGGCAGAGTGCGATGGAAGCCTATTGAAGATATAAAAAGTGAAGTCAAAGCACTAACAGACAATGGGTATCGTGAAATTGTACTTGTAGGTATTAATCTTTCAGCATACGGTAAAGGTACAGAATTAGACCTTGCAGATGCAGTTTTTGCTGTAAGTGAAAACCAAAAGGTTGAGAGAATCCGTTTAGGCTCCCTTGAGCCTGACCATATTACTGATGAGCTTATCGAAAAGCTTGCAAAATGTGATAAGTTATGTCCACAATTCCATATTTCCTTACAGAGTGGTTGTGACAAGATTCTTAGGAAGATGAACCGACATTACACAAGTGATGAATACTATTCACTGTGTCAGAAGTTGAGAAAAGAGTTTAAAGACTGTACTCTTACGACGGACATTATGGTGGGATTCCCTCACGAAACAGAGGATGATTTTGAAACTACAAAGGCTTTTGCTAAGAAAGTAGGCTTTGAGAAGATACATATTTTCCCTTATTCGCGTAGAAGTGGTACTGTTGCCGACAAAATGGACGGACAGATTGAAAAAGGCGTTAAAGCACAAAGAGTCAATGAGCTTTCCGTTGTTGCAAACAGAATAAGAAATGATTTTCTCAAGTCACAGATTGGCAGAGAGTTATCAGTTTTAATTGAAGAAAAACAAAAAAATGATGTGTACTTTGGCTACACACCAAATTACACACCAGTTAAAGTATCTCACGGTACTGTGGGAGTAATACAAAATATTGAAATCACCAATATAGAGGATGATTTCTGCATAGGAAAATGAAAAAACGGGCTGTAATTTCTTACAGCCCTATTTTTTATTTAATTTCAAATGCAACAGAGTTTACATAGTTGTCCGAGTCATACGATACTCTCATTTCAACCTTTTTCCCCTTTGAGTTTTCACCTTGATATTTGCTGAAACCTTTTTGTTCTGCTTCTTCATCTATACCAAGAACTTCTTCAACTTCTGTTTTCATTGCATTTACAGTCAAAGTGTTAGCAAAAAAAACCTTATTATTTCCTGCCTTTGTACGGTTAAATGAGTAACCTACAACCATTGCATCCTCAAGCTTAATATCCTCTTTGCCATTATTTTGACATTTAATAGAGATAGAAGTATCTGAGTCAACAAGGTTAAATGACTTTTGCCTACCGGCAGCAAGAGTTGTTTCAGCATTCTGTTTAAGAACCGGAATTGAAAGTCCTGAAGCATTCATTATCTCCGTTACACTGCATGGCAATGTAATGGAATTGCCATTTGCAAATGTAAGAACACCTTCCTGCCAACCCTGTTTAAGTTCTTCTTTATTAATAGGAGGATTTATTGGCTTATTTTCCTCTGGCTTATCTTTATTACAAGCAGCAAATGAGAAAAGCATTACTGCCACCATTAAAATTGCTATTACTTTTTTCATAATATCAACCTTTCTGAAATTGATTACAGACTAATTATATTTATTTTTTACTGTTTAGTCAAGAATCAATTCATAGTATAGTAGAACCAGTTAGCAAGATTTTCAGGCTCAACAAAGAATTTTGTTCTGAAAAGTGCTGTTTTAAGTTTTGAACCTTTAACAGGAATATCTGCAAGAGATTTTACAGTAACATCATATATTTTATCAGCCTTAACAGTTACAACTTTTTCTTCATTAGGGAGCAAATCGAAATAGTTATCGGAGAATGGCTCTCTGAAATCAACTATATCAACCATTACGCTACGGCAGAATACAGGAGATTGCATTTTTACAACAATTTCTCCGTTTTCATAAGAAACCGATTTCTCAATTGTGTTTGCTTTAAGCTTCAAATCACGGTCAGGCACGAAAACCTTTGTTCTTTCTGAAATAACTTTTCCGTTTTCAAAAAGTTTAACCGACATGAACATATCCTTTTTATCGCCACCGATTTTTCCACTTTCAAACAATACTCTTGAATTTGCAACAACATTTTTTACAAGGTCATTAGTGTTTTTGTTTTCGTAAAGCACTTTACCATCGAGAGTTGCAATTTTAACGCTTACAGTCAATTTTTTATCTTCTCTTGTATCATTGAGAATATAAACTTTATAGTCCTTATCTGTTTCTTCAATTGAAACACAAACCGGCTCAAAGAAGTGACGAGCAGCGTACTGAAGTGCTTTCCACTTACCTGTGTAGTCCACACTTGACCATGATGGAGCCTGCCAGCAGTCGTTATACTGCCAGAAAAGAGAACCATTACAACGTTCACGATGACGACGCCAATGCTCGGTAGCATCCTGAATACATTCTTTCTGGATGAGATTTGTCATATAGATTAAATCTTCGAATCTTTCAGGCTCATAGAACTTCTCAAGGAGATAATAGAGCATCTTTCTGTTACCGTTTCTGCATTTCTGATGTGAGTTGAAAATATCACTTGTGATGTAGTAATCACTTTCTTCTGCAAATTGACGGACAGCATCCATTGATGGTAATGATTCAAGACCGAATTCACTACAGAAACGAGTAGGTCTGCTTCTGTAATAGTTAAGTGGTTTCTGACCATGCCAAACTGTCCACATATGAGTGTCTCCGTGGTCATCACCTGTTACACCTTTACGGAATCCGTCACCGATTGGGGAAGTTTCGATATATGGTGTGTCAGGGTCAAGTTCAGTTACCAAATCCTTGAGAATCTCATAGAAAAATTTCTTATACCACCCTACAATTTTCATTGTTTCAGGCATATATGAGAACATTGTTTCAACTTCATTATTACCACACCAAAGGCAAAGAGATGGATGGGATTTTATTCGCATAATCTGGTATTTTATTTCCTTCAACACATTCTGGAGAAAATCTTCTTCATAGAATGGATACATAAGACATGCAAACATAAAGTCCTGCCAGATAAGAAGGCCTTTTTCGTCACACTGTTCAAAGAAATAGTCAGATGTATAGTATGCACCACCCCACATACGAAGCATATTGAAGTTTGCACTAAGTGCTGAATCTATGTAGTAATCATAAGTTTCGTTTGTTACTCTACCCATAAGTGAGTCAGGAAGAATCCAGTCAGCACCCTTACCGAAAATTGGCACACCGTTAAGGTAGAAACAGAAATTATGACCATACTGGTCTTTGCTACGGTCAAGACGGATTGTACGAAGACCGATTTTCTTTGTGATTTCCGTGTCACCGAGTGTTGCAACAACTGTGTAAAGTGGCTGTTTTTCAACTGGGTTTAATTCCTTTATCCACCAGAGTTCAGGGTTTTCGATTACAACTTCGTTGTTTTCGATTATCTTTTCTGTGCCGTCAGGACAGATAATCTTCGCAGATATTTCACCCTCGCCATCAACAACAGGTTTGATTTTAACAGTAACCTTGCCGTTTTCGTGGATTTGCTTAATCTCAACATCTTTAAGTCTGTTGTCAAAGCACTCAACCCAGATGTCGTCTGTGATACCTGAAAGAGGAAGATGTGGACCCCAGTCCCAACCGAAATGACAATGTGGTTTACGCATATATGCAGCACCATCAGTACCGTTGCAATTCTTTGGAATTGGCTTTTCTGCCTGTTTCTTTTCTATATAAGTTGTTGGTGCAAAGAATGTGATTTTAAGGGTATTTTCCCCTGTTTTTGCAACATTCTTGATATCAAATTCATATTTGAAATGTGCGTTTTCTCCCTTACCAACAAGAGTGTCATTTACATAAACATCACATAGTGTATCAAGAGCCTTACATACAAGTAAAACCTTTCTGTTTGTAAGGTCGTCTTCTGTAAGTGTGAAAGATTTTTCATAAGTCCAGTCTTCACGACCTATCCATTCAACAAGTCTTTCGTTATCTTTGTAATATGGGTCAGGAATAGCACCTAATTCCAACAACTGAGTGTAGTTATCAGACGGAACAGACACATTATATTTATCCCCCGTCGCAACACGAGTCATATTCCATTGTCCGTTGAGGTTATAAGTCTTCATAACAAATTTTCCTTTTAAATCTTTATTCTATAATATTGTAGCAGAATATAAATATATTTGCAATACAAAAGAAAAGGGACGATGTAGGCATCGTCCCCTATTGGTTTTATTCTAGTTTTGCGTTGAAGTTTTTGCTTGTGGTTTTTATTGAGAAATATACAATACCCCACACTACAAAGTAGACTGCCATAAAAATCAAAGTGAAAATCAAAAGCACTTTTGGTTCAAATGGAATCCATGTGTTTATTAAATAGCAAAGAGAATATGCAACATAGAGTGTTGATAGATGGCAGAGCAAAGATTTACCTATCCCCCAATGCTCAATCTGATTAAATACGCTTGCCCCTGCATGAACAAACGCCAACAGATAAGTTGAAACAATTCCAACTAATACTTCACCAGCATTCAAAACTAAATTGTCGGTTGTTTTTGATACTATAAAGATTATAATTCCTAAAATTATTGGGCCAAATCCCGCAAACACAAGTCCACGGTGTAAAAATTCGTTTACATATTTATTCATATTACAAACCCAGCCTTTCTTTAACATTTTTGAGATTTCTTCGTGACACAAAATCCACATATCCGTTTTTGAAAACCACTGTCAAAGAGCCACCTACAGTTGCTTTGAACTTGTCGATTTTTTTCATGTTAGCTATGCATGACTGATTGATTTTCACAAAATTATCACTTAAATTCTCTTCAAGCTGATATAGTCTTAATTTAAGTCTGTATTTCTTATTTTCAGTCAGTGCGTAGACTTTGTTATTGTCTGTAACAAAGCAATAAACATCATTTAAATTGAGTTTTACTGTTTCATCTTCGGTATAGCCTATTAAATCGAATGAACTGCTTTTTACAAGCTCCTCTATCTCGTTTATTAACTGTGTCTTCTCGTGGGCAAATATAAGTATTTCTTCGTCACGATTAGGGTCAATTACAATTTGAAGTTTCATGAAATTCCTCCTTGCGAGTATATATTATCATTCTGTTTTTCGGTTTGCAATATATTAAAAGTGTTCGGTGATTTTATAAATGTATTCGGTAAAAAAATAAAGGGACGAGTTATTCGTCCCTTACGTTTTGCACTTTGCGTTTTTCATTTTGCACTTATATAATTTCTCCACCACCGAGGACTGTGTCACCATCGAATATAACAAGTGACTGTCCTTTTGTGATTGCTCTTTGTGGCTCGTCAAATTTAACGTGTAAATATCCGTTTTCATCCTGCCATGCAGTTGCAGGTTGTTCCTTATGTCTGTATCGGACACGAGCAAGTACACGTATTGGTTCTGCAATTGGTTTTCCACTGATTATGTTAACATTCTTAGCAGTTACTGTATCGGTAAACAAATCTTCATTATCACCAAGAATTACATTGTTTGTTTCAGGGTCAATGTTAAGTACATAAAGTGGGTTTTTATAGGCAATTCCAAGTCCTTTTCGCTGACCGATTGTGTAATTCACAATGCCCTTATGCTCACCAAATGAAAAACCTTCCTTGTGCATAAACAGTCCCTTTGGATAAGTTTTATTGTTATAAGACTTAATAAAACCTACATAATCACCGTCGGGTACAAAGCAGATATCCTGACTATCTTTTTTTCGTGCAGTTATAAGGTCATTTTCTTCTGCGATTTCACGGATTTCAGGTTTTGTATATTCACCTAATGGGAATTTGATATGCTTTAATTGCTCTTGAGTAAGCATATAGAGAAAATAGCTCTGGTCTTTACTCTCGTCAACGGCTTTTTTAAGTTTATATTCACCGTTTTCGCAGACAACACGAGCATAATGACCTGTTACAACAAAATCAGAATCTAACTCATGCATTTTATCCATCATAGCACCGAATTTAAGTGTACGATTACACTCAACACAAGGGTTTGGAGTTTTGCCATTCTCATAAAACTCAATAAACTTATCAATAACCTGTTTCTTAAATTCTTCTTTAAGTGGGAAAATATAAAAAGGCATACCTAATTTGTCGGCAACTGCTTTTGCATCAGAACAATCCCCTTCGGAATAGAGCTGCATTGTAGCACCGACACAGGTATAGCCTTCATTTTTCATAAGTAAAGCAGCGACGGAGCTGTCAACTCCGCCACTCATAGCAATTACTGCTTTCATTTTATTCACCCAAGTTCAAGCATTTTATCAATGCATTTTTTGGCTTTCACGATTGTTTCGTTATCGAGTGTGATTTCTTCGCCACCCTTACCGAGCATTGTATTATAAAGGTCAACAAGTGTTGTTGCTTTCATATCAGGGCAAATGAGTTTTGGTGAAAGTGCAAAGAAATTCTTATCAGGACATTCATACTGCAAAGATTCTGCGATACTGATTTCTGTACCGATAATGAAATTCTTATGGTCACTCTCTTTCGCGAATTTCATAATACCTGTTGTTGAGCCAACATAATCTGCCTCTGCCACAACTTCAGGCTTACACTCAGGATGCACAAGGAGAAGTGAATCAGGATAATACTCTCTTGCCTTTTTAACATCATCTGCAGTAATTTGTCCGTGAATTGGACAACCACCATTTACAAACTTAAATGTCTTTTCTGGGAGCTGTTTTGCAACAAAATCACCAAGATTACAGTCAGGGATAAAGAGGATTTTATCGTTATCTAATTTGCTGACAACACTAACTGCTGATGCAGACGTTACACAAACATCACAAATAGTTTTGAGTGCTGCAGTTGTGTTGATATAAGCTACAACAGTATAGTCGGGATTCTCTTTCTTGATTTCATTGATGTATTCAACACTCATCTGCTCTGCCATTGGGCAACCTGCAACAGGACTTGTGATATAAACTGTCTTTTCTGGTGAGAGAATTTTTACGGTTTCAGCCATAAAACGAACTCCACACATAATCACAGTTTTTGCATCAGTTTTTTCAGCAAGTACGCTTAACTGAAAACTATCCCCTGTGTAATCGGCAACTTCAATAATCTCACGAGCAACATAGCTATGAGCAAGAATACAGATATCTTTTTCTTTTTTAAGTTGCAAGATTTTTTCTTGCATTTCTCTTACTGTCATTTTAATCTTCCTTTTTAAAGATTACAATGCAGGCGTGGAAGCCTGCCACTACGCGTTGTTTCGGGCTGCCGAGTCGTCAGCCCCTACAAAATTATAAAATTGAATTATTTTTCCGCAAGACAATGTGGTTAAGGCGAAGCTGTATCGGGTATACCGCGAGCCGACAGCCACGCAGTATTGCGGAAAAAGAAACAATTTTAATGATGGTGTTCTTCGAATTCAAAGTCTGCAGGGTTGTACTCAATACCATTTTTGTCGTAATAATCCTTAACTGCTGCTTTGATTGCCTGTTCTGCAAGAACTGAACAGTGGATTTTAACTGCTGGAAGTCCGTCGAGCGCTTCAACAACTGCCTTATTTGTAAGTTTAAGTGCTTCACTTAATGGCTGACCTTTAATCATATCAGTTGCGATTGAGCTTGTTGCGATTGCAGATGCACAACCATAAGTATTGAATTTAACATCTGTGATAATATCATTCTCAATTTTGAGATACATTTTCATAATATCTCCGCATTTTGCATTACCAACTTCGCCGATTCCGTCAGCATCTTCTAATTTACCAACATTATGTGGATTCACAAAATGTTCCATTACTTTTTCTGAATATTCCATTTTTATTTACCTTCCTTCTGGGGCGGAGAAAGTCAAACACCATAAGCCTTAAATGTATGATTTTCCGCACCTTTGTGTATTTTTTATCTTGCAATACAACAAGTATTGCTTCACTAAAGAAATCCCCAAATGCACGAAAACTGATACATTTAAGGTTCTTTGAAGTTTAACACGAAAATATTTTTTCTGTATCAAGGCAAAAACCACAAGGAATACTTTTCGTATTTCGAGGATTTTTAACGAAGATACAGGAGAAATAGGTCGTGTTAAACCTTATTGTGTTTGGCATTCTCCGCCTCTATCTTTTCCCAGAGTGGAGACATATCACGAAGTCTGTTAATAATTGGTGGTAACTGTTCGATGATATATTCCATTTCTTCAGGTGTATTATCTTCACAAAGGCTCAAACGAAGTGAACCGTGTGCAATTTCATGTGGCAAACCGATTGAGAGAAGCACATGGCTTGGGTCAAGTGAGCCTGATGTACAAGCCGAACCTGATGAAGCACTGATTCCCATGATATCAAGGTAAAGGAGAAGTGATTCACCCTCAACACCCTCGAAACAAGTACTTACATTACCTGGTAATCTATGCTCACGGTCACCATTAATCCGACTACGCTCAATTTTGAGAATTCCTTCAATAAGTTGTTCTCTCATTGCGATAAGCTTCTTTGTGTTTTCTTCCATATGTTCACAAGCATCTTTAAGTGCTGCTGCCATACCTACGATTGCAGGAACATTTTCTGTACCCGCACGGCGATTTCTTTCCTGAGCACCACCCTCAATAAGGTTAGGAAGTCTTATACCCTTTTTGCAGTAAAGACCACCTATACCCTTTGGTCCGTGGAACTTATGACCTGAGAAAGACATCATATCAATATTATCTGCCACAACATCAACAGGCACATGACCTACTGCCTGAACAGCATCAGTATGGAAGAGAACACCTTTCTCACGACAAACTGCGCCGATTTCACGGATTGGCTGAACTGTACCGATTTCGTTGTTAGCAAACATAATTGTTACAAGTGCAGTATCATCTTTAATTGCATTTTTTACATCTTCTACACGCACAAGACCGTTTTCATAAACATCAAGCAAAGTGATTTCAAAGCCCTCTTTTTCGAGAACATTGAGAGTGTGAAGAACTGCATGATGTTCAAACTTTGAACTGATAATATGCTTCTTACCTTTTTTTGCCATTAAATGAGCTGTGCCTTTAATTGCCCAGTTGTCACTTTCGCTACCACCTGATGAAAAATAAACATCATTAGGGTCAGCATTGATACACTCAGCAATAGTATTACGAGCATCTCTTACTGCATGGAAAGCATCCTGTCCGACTGAGTGTAAACTTGATGGGTTTCCATATATTTCTTCAAAGCACGGCATCATTGCATTGAGAGCCGTTTTTGATATTTTTGTTGTTGCAGCATTATCTGCGTAAACTTTCATATATACATCTCTTTTCTATTTCATAGTAATTTACTGTGAATTCATTTATATGATACTACATACTGTAATATTTTGTCAATTATAACAATATACAAATAGAATTATTCTGCAAAGAATTTTTCAGCAATTCTTACAGTTGTCATTGCATCCTTTGCATAGAAGTCTGCACCTATCATTTCTGCATATTCAGGTGTTAAAACTGCACCACCAACCATAACTGCAATATTCTTGTCCTTTTCGCGGAGCATTTTAATTGTCTTTTCCATTGATGGAACAGTTGTTGTCATCAAGGCAGATAGTCCGACGAACTTAACATTCTCGAGAAGAGCAGTTTCTACGATTGTTTCGGGTTTTACGTCCTTACCAAGGTCGATAACCTCATAGCCATAATTTTCAAGCAATACATTAACGATATTTTTACCAATATCGTGGATATCACCCTCGACGGTTGCCATAATTATCTTGCCCTTTTTTTCACCCTGTAAGCCACTTTTCTCCATTTCATTTTTTAGAACATCAAAGCTTACACCTGCTGTTTCAGCACTCATCAAAAGTCCAGGTAAGAAAATTCTGTTGTTCTCAAACCCCTCACCTACTTCATTAAGTGCAGGAATCAAGATATTATCGATAATTTCAAATGGAGATTTTGACTTTAATTCTTTTTCAGTTTCCTGCTTTGCTCTTTCTTTAAGACCTTTTATAACGGCTGTTTTCAAGTCAACGACATCAGTTTTTACTTCTGCCTTAACATCCATTGCATTTGCGATATATTCCTCAAAGTTTTCGTCAAGAGCATTCAAAGCGTTGAATGAATAATAGGTATTCATCATCATTTCACTTTTTGGATTTATGATGCCCGAACTGAGTCCTTTCTGCAAGGCAAGTCCAAAGAATGTTGAGTTAATAAGCTCTCTGTTTGGAAGTCCGAAAGAGACATTGGAGACACCGAGAATTGTTTTAACACCTAAGTCCTTTGTAAGCTTTTCAACACATTGGAGAGTGATTTTTGCACTGTCTTTATTTGTACTTATTGTCATACAAAGCGGGTCAAAAACAAGGTCTTTTTTCTCTATTCCAAACTCTTTTGCTCTATCTATAATTTTCCCTGCTATGGCGATTCTGCCATCTACAGTTTCAGGAATTCCGTTCTCATCAAGAGTTAAGCAAACCACCACACCACCATATTTTTTCACAAGTGGGAAAACGGAATTCATTGATTCTTCCTTGCCATTAACGGAGTTTACCATTGCCTTACCATTATAAAGACGAAGTGATTTTTCCATTACACGTGGGTCGGATGTATCAATCTGCAACGGTGCATTGAGAATACTCTGAAGTCCCATAACAGCATTTGTCATCATTTCACATTCGTCAATTTCAGGAAGCCCCACATTCACATCAAGGATGTCTGCACCTAAGTCAGTCTGACTTACACCCTCACGGAAGATATAGTCCATATCATTGTTACGGAGGGCCTCTTTAAGAAGTTTTTTACCTGTTGGATTAATTCTTTCACCAACGATAATTGGCTTATTCTCAAAAAAAACGGACTTTGAATAGGAAGAAACTGCAGTATAATTTTTCTTTTCTATCTTCTTGACTTCTCTGCCCTTACAAAGGTCAATCATAGTCTTTATATGCATTGGATTTGTGCCACAACATCCACCCAAAGCACAAGCACCATTTTCAAGGATTTTCAGCTGTTTTTCTGCAAATTCTTCAGGGGTTACATTGTAAACAGTTTCGCCATTTACTGAAACCGGAAGCCCTGCATTAGGCTGAATAAATATTGGTGTGCTTGAATATTGGGTCATTTCTTTTAACAATTCAAGCATCTGGTCAGGGCCAAGTCCACAGTTAAGACCGATTCCGTCCACACCCAAGGCTTCAAGTGTAACAACTGCAGTTTTAATGTCAGCACCTGTTAAGAGTGTGCCTCTTTTATCGAAAATCATTGAAACGAATATGGGAAGAGCAGTGTTCTCCTTGGCTGCCAAAACTGCCGCTTTTATTTCATACAAATCTCCCATTGTTTCAATAAGCACAAGGTCAGCACCAGCCTTTTCGCCTGCAATTACCTGCTCTTTAAAAAGGTTATAGGCATCTTCAAATGGCAAATCACCATAAGGTGTTAAAAGTTTACCTAACGGACCTACATCAAGAGCTATATATGCCTTCCTACCACTTTCACCTATTGACTCTTTCACGATATTTACAGCATTGGTGATAATTTCTTCTACATTTGAAAATTTAAGTGAGTTTGCACCGAAAGTGTTAGTTGTGATTATGTCGCAACCTGCATCCAAATATGATTTATGAACTTTTTTCACGATTTCAGGTGAATGGATGTTGAGAAGTTCAGGTAACTCACCTTTTTTAAGTCCATTTTTCTGCAATTCCGTACCCATTCCACCGTCAAAGAAAAGTAATTCCTTACCGAATATTTCTAACAACATCCGCAATTCCCCTTTTCTTTCTGTTTGTCAACGAGATATTGCAAAGTAATTGAGTCAACAACTTTATTAACTGCATTAAGGACACATTGCCAAATTTCAAGTGTTACACAATCCATACAGTTTTCGCAAGTGTTTTCGTCAGTTGCAAGACAAGCAACAGGTGCAAGACTACCCTCTGTCACACGAAGAATTTCACCCACTGTATATTCCACCGGTTCACGTGTCAATCGATAACCACCCTGCGCGCCACGGATACTTTCAACAAGATTTTCTTTTGCCAGAAGCTTTATAATCTGTTCAAGGTATTTTTCGCTGATACCCTGACGCTGTGACACAGTTTTTATTGAAATATATCCGTCTTCCTTATGAATTGCCAAATCAGTCATAAGACGAAGTGCATATCTGCCTTTTGTTGAGATTTTCATATTATCATAACCTTTTAAAGTATTGTTATTTTTGCCTTGTATAATAATATAATACAAAAATAGTAGGAATTCAAGAGGTAATTCACATAAAATTAGTAGGAATTAAATTTTAAATGCAAAATGAATTGGCTTCTCCTTGAGGAGAAGCTGTCACGAAGTGACTGATGAGGTGTAAAGTGCATTAGCAATAGTTATAGGATTCCACCTCATCCACCGCAAGCGGTCCCCCTTCCCCTCAAGGGGAAGGCAAAGAAAAAGCGTGGTCAAAAGACCACGCATGATTACCATTCTTGAGTTAAGTAATATGGCTCACGATTATAATAATCTGAACCTTGTGCAAAAACATATCTTACTGTTTGTGTTTTATCATTAT
Source organism: Candidatus Fimenecus sp. (assembly GCA_045578245.1). Classification (GTDB taxonomy): domain Bacteria; phylum Bacillota; class Clostridia; order Oscillospirales; family Acutalibacteraceae; genus Fimenecus. Next base: position 22,794 of record JAZNJX010000104.1, read on the forward strand.
ACGCAAAAATTAGGAAGTAATAATACTCATTTTTCCCATCATATTTATCATCTTTTTCAGAATAAACGCAATGCCAATCACCTTTTTTCTCTTCGTAAACTATTACCATATCTTCTATAGTTTCTTCTTTAGCACTATCATACTCAACCCTGTCAGTTAATTGCCACTGTGCAAAAATATCATATTTATAGTCAAATAATCCTCCTGCTGCAAGGTAATAATATTGAGTTTCCTTAAGATATTTGTCTGTGTCACCTAAAAGAGATTTTTCGGCAATGACAGAGTTTGGAATATTAGTTGGAAAAACCTCGTAGATAGCCTCTATATCAGCATCTAAATCTCTATCAATTTCCAAATAATTATTAGGATTGTCAGTTTGAGAATAAGTTGTTGGAATTATATTGACAAGAATCGTAAAAGGTAATAACAACAAGGATGCACCCCATATTATCGTAAGAATTATAGCTTTTCTTTTCCGTTTGTCTTTTCTTTTATAATTTACGATTTTATGTTTATACAACAACCCTATTGCAAAACACAAAACGAATTGTATAACAAAAAAACATTTACAAACAATAAAGAGAATCAATAATGGCACATCGTGTAATGTTTCAATTTCAAATGCTTTATATAGTGGTTTTGGGTGTGGGAATTTATAAAAATTTAATTGAAAATAAATAACATACACAGATAATACAAGCGAAAATGCCATACCAATTACTGAAACAACCGTAAAAACAATTTTTTCTCGTCGCTCTTTTGGTGAAAGTTCCATATCTTCTGCAGGGACATTTTCATTTTCTAAATTACTTGAAAGTTTTTCGCAGATAACTTCAATTGTGATATTTTCTTCGTCTGCAAGAGCACCGATTTTCTCGATTATTTCTGTGTTGAATTGAATTTTTTCATTTGTTCTTTTTATATAATCTTTAACTGTTTGTTGTGCAGTTTCACCACCCATTTGCAAAGCTTTGATTTCTTGAATTGAAAAATCTGCTTTACGAAGTAAGGCAATATTTTTAAGATTTGCAACATCAGTTTCGGAAAAAACTATACTTTTTCTACCATTGTAATTTTCGTCACATTCAGGTTTAACAAGGTCATTTTCAATATAAAGTCTTATTGCACGGTCAGTAAGACCTGTTTCTTTGATAACCTCTTTAATTTTCATGGCAAAACCCCCTTTACAATGACGATTTTACATTTTTACCTTGGGTAAAAGTCAAGAGTTTTTATGTGTTTTTTCTCTCCCTCCGTCATTTTCTTGCAAAAATGCCACCTCCCTCGTCAGAGGGAGGCGAAAAAGTATTTAAGTATTATTTTGTTTTATTCTTATCTTTTTCAGCAATATCATTTGTATTGATTGATTTCCCGTAAACCCAGAATCTGCAAACAAGGAATTCTGATACCATATTACAAGCCATTGTTACAGCAAGAACGATATATTCGTTTACGCCATTATTCTGTGCCATATTGCCAAGGTATGTTGAAACAGGTGTAAAAATGAGATAGAAAACTGCAACCTTAAGCATTGCAATGGGCACATTTGTCGCTGACTTAAATGTGTAACGACGATTAACGGTAAAATTATAAAGCACAGAAAGAACAAGTGCTGTGAGATAACTACCCCAATATTCAAGGTGTGCAACCTCATTTAAGAGTGTGAATGTAACTGTCTGAATAATACCTGCACCCATTGAAAATGCAACGAATTTTGCAACCTGAATTGCAGTTTCTTTTGGAGTAAGTTTTACTTTTTCTTTATTTTCTGCCATAATAAAAAGCCCCTTTTATTTCTTATAATTAAATTATAACACATAGTTTGATTTTTGCAAGAAAAAAGACTCTTACTGTTATCGTAAGAGCCCTTCTTTATTATATTAAGTTTAAAAGTTCATCAACAACTTCTTTTGCAACTGCCATTTTGTATTCAAAACGAGTAGGTTGTGGTGAAAGTTCAATGAAAAATGGTATTGTTTTTTCTTTTAAGCTGAACGCAAACCACACCTGACCCGGCACGGAGGTACTTGCATTTTCAGGGTCAACATTGCCCATTGTTCCGGTTACACCTACACCGATATTCGCATTATATGCTTTGCGACAAGTTTCAGCCATAGCACAAGCAGTTTCCTTTGAATAAACCGAATACTTTTCAATGATTTCTTCGGCTACCCCCTGCATGATTTTCGCCTCATTACAATATGTGACAAAAGCACCTTTAAGCACTGCAGATGCACCTTCGGTATCTGTTATAAGGGATGCTAACTGACCCGATGTACAACTTTCCATTGTTGTAATTGTCATATTTTTTTCAATTAACAGCTTAGTAAGTTTTTCATAATTCTTTCTTATTTCCTGCTCATTATACATTCTAACTGTCTCCCATTTAGGTTAATTCATTATATAATATAACAAATTTATAATTCATTATCACTCGATAATTTTACCATTTATTTGAACATAAAACAAGAGGACACCTTTTAATGATGTCCTCTAAAATTTTAATCAAGTGGTTTCATTGTTGGGAAGAGAATTACGTCACGGATTGCCTGACTGTCTGTTAAGAGCATTGTCATACGGTCAATACCGAAACCGATACCACCTGTTGGTGGCATACCAAGTTCAAGAGCATAAAGGAAGTCTTCATCAGTTGTATTAGCTTCTTCGTCACCGAGTGCTAACAGTTCTTCTTGAGCCTTGAATCTTTCTCTCTGGTCGATTGGGTCATTAAGTTCTGAATAAGCATTTGCCATTTCCCAACCATTCATGAAGAACTCAAAACGTTCAACATAGTTAGGGTCTTCTGGCTTTTTCTTTGTAAGTGGAGAAATCACAATTGGGTGGTCCATAACGAATGTTGGCTGAACAAGGTGTTCTTCAACAAACTCTTCAAAGAAGAGATTAAGGATTTCATCTTTTTTATGATGCTTTTCAAATTCAACATGATGCTCTTTTGCAACTGCATGAGCTTCCTCTGTTGAATGAATTTCGTTAAAGTCAACACCTGAATATTTCTTAACTGCATCGAGCATTGTAATTCTCTCAAATGGCTTACCTAAATCCATTTCAATACCGTTGAACACGATTTTTGTTGTGCCGAGAACTTCCTGAGCAACATAGCGGTAAAGATTTTCTGTTAAGTCCATCATACCGTGGTAGTCAGTATATGCCTGATAGAGTTCCATAAGTGTAAACTCAGGATTATGTCTTGTATCAAGACCTTCGTTACGGAAAACACGACCAATTTCGTAAACTCTTTCCATACCACCAACGATAAGTCTCTTTAAGTAAAGTTCAAGAGAAATACGAAGTTTGATATCAGTATCAAGTGCGTTGAAATGAGTTTCAAATGGTCTTGCTGCTGCACCACCTGCATTGTAAACAAGCATCGGTGTTTCAACTTCCATAAAGCCCTCACCATCAAGGTATTTACGAACTGCACTGATAATCTTTGAACGGTTGATAAGAGTCTGTTTTGACTCCTGATTCATAATAAGGTCGATATATCTCTGACGATATCTCATATCAGTATTTGTAAGACCGTGGAACTTTTCAGGGAGAATCTGCAAGCTCTTTGAAAGAAGAGTTACATTTGTTGCATGAATTGAAATTTCACCGGTTTTTGTTCTGAAAACTTCACCCTCAATACCGATAATATCACCGATATCAAGCTTCTTGAAGCCTTTGTATTCTTCTTCACCGATGCTATCTCTTGCAACATATGACTGAATATTGCCCTTTAAGTCCTGAATGTTACAGAATGAAGCCTTACCCATAACACGCTTTGACATCATACGACCTGCAACACGTACAGTTTTACCTTCAAGCTCGTCAAAGTTATCTTTAACATCAGCACTATGATGTGTCTGGTCATATTTAGTGATTACAAAAGGGTCCTTGCCCTCTTCCTGCAAAGCCTTTAATTTTTCCTGACGAATACGTTGTTGTTCACCTAAATCAAGTTCAGGCTGATTATGCTTAATGTTATCTGCCATTTTATTCACCTTATCTTGTGATATCTACGATTTTGAATTCAAGTGTACCGTTTGGTACTTCAATAGCAACCTTATCGCCTTTTTTGTGACCGATAAGAGCTTTACCAACAGGAGATTCGTCTGAAATCTTACCTGCAGCAGGGTCAGCCTGTGCAAAACCTACGATTGTATATGTGAAAGTCTTTTTCTTTTTATCTGTAAGTTTAACAGTTGAACCAATATGAATGTTTTCGTTACCAAGTGACTCAACATCAAGAACTTTTGCATTTTTGATGATGTACTCGATTTCGCTGATTCTTGCTTCGAGTTTAGCCTGGTCATTCATAGCCTCGTCATATTCACTGTTTTCTGACAAGTCACCGAAGCTTTTTGCAAGTTTAATTTTTTCTGCAGCTTCTTTTCTACCCTCAAGCTTTAATTGGTCAAGTTCAGCCTCAAGTTCTTTAAGGCCTTCTATTGTGAGTAATGTTTCCGCCATTTTAAAAACTCCTTTAAATTCGGATTTTGGGCATAACTAAACAAGCAGTTATACTGCCCTAATTAGAGTATATTATATTAAAAATTTCCAGTTGTGTCAAGAGAAATGAACGTCTGTCACGCTCTTTTTTTCATTATTCATGCTTATTGTTTCAAAAACACCGTCTGCAAGAGAAAAAACACCACAAAGTTCATAGAGTGCCGAGTAAAAATCATACTTATTTATCGCCTCTGGTTTGAGATAATTGTATATTTCAGGGACAACAAAATCTTCTCCGTTATTTATTATGGTTTTCTTATTCTCACCACATATTTCCATAGTATTATTATCAAGGTCTATGACGATTCTCTCGCCATTACTTTCACTCTTAAAAATCGGACACAAGCCAGTATTCTCCGTTATCTCTTCACAGACTGAATTATATTTCTCCCTTTTCAAGGTCACAATTGCAAGTGTTGAGCAGTACTTACACAGTCTTTCTGCAAAATCAGTATTAGATGCTTTTTCGTCCACAAGACATATTGGCAACGGAGAATTATTTATGTCATTTGCACCGAGAATCTCAACAAAAGTATTCTGCATCATTTTATTGTATAATTTGTTGCTTTTAAAAAGTCCGAAGTCATCAGTTTCAGGTAACAAATCAAAATCATTTGTAATCATTCGTTTTGAACATTTACCCACACAATCAAGTATTTTCTGGCAATTCACCCCTCTGTTACCTACTCGGACATTCAACTGATAAAAGGGAGCTCCTTTATAAATCCCCACAGTTTTCACATCATATTCGTCCCTGATAAAACAACCGAAAAGCTTTTCAAAGATGTTATTATTTCTTTTACTGATATTAAGAACGGTGAACATAAAAAATCCCTCCACACTTATATTATGTGAAGGGACTATATTTTATTTATTTGTTACCTAAAATATCCATAGCTTTCTGATACTGCAAGTCTTCTTCATATGTGAGCATCTCAAGTCTTTCATTCTGTTCCGCAGACAGTTCTACGACGAAATCAGGTTCTAAACCGACTCCGTTAAAGCTATCACTCTTATAAGGAAGGATTTTTGCAACTGTCAAAGCTACTGCACTACCGTCATTGAGCTCAAAAATTTTCTGCATTGTACCATTACCTACAGTTTTTACTCCTACAATACGTGCAAGACCGAAATCTCTTAAATCGCAAGCAAACAATTCCGCTGCACCTGAAGTATTTGAATTCACAAGAACAATCATCGTGAAATTAACGCTATCTGAGTCAGATGCAAATGTTTCAATGATATTTCCGTTTTTGTCAACTGCGGTTGCCACTGCATTAGTGCCCTCTGTTGCCACAGGAACTATCATATCAATACATTTAACAACATTAGTAATTAGACCTGTATTGTTGTTACGTACATCGAAAATTACCGACGCAATATTTTTGTCCATCATATATTTCAGGGCAGATTCAAGTTCTTTTGCAGTCGTACTGTAAAAAGCATTTATTTTGATGTATCCTACATCCTCCATAACGCTATAATAAACAGTCTGTGCTGAGTATCCTCTTGCAACTGAAACTGTACTTGTAGTACCTTCATGAACAAATGTTACCTGAACATTAGTAAGCTTTGCACCCTCAAGACTTTCAAGCAATTCTTTGTAATTTCCTGATGTAACACTAACACCATCAACAGCAGTAATTACATCACCTTTTGAAATTCCCTGAATATGTGCCGGAGACCCTGCAGACACTTCAGAAATATAAATGTTATTGTTTTTACCGTCATAAACAGCAACAACGCCTATACCAACTTTATTGCCCTTTTCTTCTTCCTTGTATCTTGCATACTCATCAGGAGTCATATAATAACTGTATCTGTCACCAATACCGGCAACATAGCCATCGGACATCATTGTATTAAGCAAGTTTTCATTGATTTCACCGTAATAATTCTTTCGGATTAACTCGTCAATTTCAGAAACGGTTGAATACACACCTGAACGTGCTGACACATCCTTAATGATGTCATTATACACACCCATTGCAACTAACATTGTTGCAGTAATTGTAATTGCCACGGCAAGAAAAATCAAAGATACGGCAAGTCCTAATGATATTTTTTTATTCAAAGGACATCATCCTTTTCTGTTTAGATTCACCAATTTATTTATATACAAGTGGTGATGGTAAGTAGATTTCCGGATTAACTCTGTTACCATTAAGACGCATTTCAAAGTGAAGATGCGAACCTGCAACAGGGTTAGCAGCTGTTGGACGTGGCCAACAGTTACCCGTATTACCAAGGATACCGATTACCTGACCCTGAACAACCTTATCACCAACACTGACATACCTCGCATCCATATGAGCATAAAGTGAACTCAAGCCATTACCATGGTCAATATTTACGTAGTGACCATAGCTTGACGATGCAAATGTCGATTTATTTACAGTACCTGATGCAACGGCATAAATCTTTGCACCCTTTGATGTGTAATATGACTGTCCATTTACAATTCTGTTTGCAGGTGCAACAAGGTCAACTGACGCTGTACCACGAGAAACATGTTCCGAATAGGTTGCAGAGTAATAAACTGACTTATCCTGAATAGGACTGATAATTCCCCTTGATGAAACCTTAAAATTATGGTTAACATTTCCGTTATCAACAACGCCATTACCGGATGAACCGCCATTTGCAAATTCCTTATCCAATGCAGCTGAAAATTCAGCCTTTTCTTTTTCAGCCTGTGCCATCAACTGCTGATAGTATGCACTCTTCTCACTATATGTAGCAAGAATCTTATTCTGTTCCTTGATATTCTTTTCATTTCGTGCCTGAGTTGCTTCCAACTCATTCATCTTACCCTGGAACACGTTCATTTCAGCCTGCTGTTCAGCACGGTCACTTGCGAGAACTGCTTTTTTCTCTTCTTCTTCAGCTCGTTTTGAATCCAAATCTGCTTTTAACTTATTTAATTCTTTGATTTGATTCTGTAATCCCTTTACAACTTCATCATCATGCTTTGAAACCTGACGAAGAAGCTCACTACGAGCAAGGAAATCAGAAAAGTCAGTAGCATTAAGGAATATTTCCAACTCAGATGTTTCACCTGCTATATAAGCAGCTCTGAGTCGTTTTGCAAGAAGCTCACGAGTTCCTTCGATTTGCTTATCCTGCTCATCAATTTTATCGTTTGTTTCTTTAATTTCCTTTTCAAGAGTCTGTATTCTAGCTTCAAACTCTTTGATTTGCGCAGTCAATTCGTTAATCTTCTGACGGATTGGAGCCATTTCTTTTTCAAGGGCTTCAACTTTCTTATCAATAGCACGGCTCTGTTCCTGAAGAGCTTTGAGCTTTTCTTTAGCATTAGCCTGTCCCTGTGCCGCATTAGCAATCTGTTGCTCATATCTGTCAATCTCTGCTTCAAGCTCAGCAATAGTTTTAGCAGGGGCAGCAAACGGAAGAGTTGTCAGAAGAATTGTCAATGAGCAGATTACAGCAAATATTCTTGTACTAATCTTCACTTACAACACTCCCCTGTTCTTTAAGATATTTACCCATGGAAATAAGACTTCCCACAGAACCTGTAAACATACCGATTACCATAAACAGCAACAAGATATATCCTGCATACTGAAGGAATCCGATAGGTGTAAACAAAGCAAGCATATCCTTAAATACATAAACTACACCTTGATAAAGTCCTGCCAACACGCCAAAGGATACAAAACTTGAAATAATACCGATTACAACACCCTCAACCATAAATGGCCAACGGATAAACCAGTTTGTTGCACCAACAGCTTTCATAATGCTGATTTCAAGCTTTCTTGAGAACATTGTAATACGAATTGTATTTGCAATAATGAACAATGAAACAATAAATAGAAGTGCAACCATACCTGCAATAACAACTGTAACACCCTGACGGATATTTACAAGTTTGTCAGCAACGTCACCATTTTCACGTACTGTTTCAACGTTTGCTGTTGCACGCAGCTGAGCAACTGTTTCATTGAAATGTGTCATATCCACAACGGAAACCTTAAAGGCATCAGGCAGTGGATTTTCCATATCCTTAAGAAGTTCAGCGTCACTACCCATATCCTCTAACTGTGCTTTAAAAGCTTCTTCTTTTGAAACGAAAACACAACTCTGAACATTATCCATATTATTAATTGTTGTTTCCATCTTTTCAATATTCTCGTCAGTTGTACCATCCTGAACATAAACCATAATAACATTCTGACTTTCGATATTATCAAGCAAAGCATTGATATTGAAGAAGAGCATTGCACCAAGTCCTATAATAACAAGGCAAGCCATAAGAACAGTAATTGACGCCAATGACATAAGTCTGTTTACCCAGACATTACGGAAGCCCTCTTTTGTAAGATAACCTAAACTTGCACCTTTCATTGAGCGTCACCTCCGTTCTCTTCTTCTGTTATGTACACTGAATAATCCTCTACATCTGTTGAAACAGGCTCGTCAACACCGTAAGTTTTCATAAACTCTTCAAGTTCACTATCACTGTTTGGCTGAGCATAGAATGACGTTGCAGGTTTATCCTCAGCAATCTCAATAGACTTAACTTCTTCACGGAATTGATTAACATCTTCTAAAAGCTCTTGTTCAACTGCCTCTTTAAGTTCAGCCTGAGTTTCATATACAATTGTTTCCTCGACAACCTCATGTGTGTCAATTTCTTCATATTGCTTTTCGGCTGTATCTGAAACAACTTCACCCTGATTAATTGTAATTACACGATGGTTGAAACGACGAACAAGCTCGTGTTCGTGAGTAACCATAACAACTGTTGTACCATTAGCATTGATATGATTCAACAAGTCAACAATTTCATATGACATTTCAGGGTCGATATTACCTGTTGGTTCATCGGCAACAATTATACCTGCATTATTAACAAGTGCACGAGCAAGAGCAACACGCTGCTGTTCACCACCTGAAAGCTGTGTTGGTAACTGTCTTGCCTTTGAATTAAGACCAACAAGGCTTAAAACATAAGGAACTCTCTTGCTGATTTCCTTTTCCTTTGCACCGATAACTCGCATAGCAAACGCAACATTATCATAAACTGTCATATTAGGAATAAGACGGAAATCCTGGAAAACAATACCCATTGTTCTACGGAATTTTGGAATATCTTTCTTCTTAATTCTATTAAGGTCATAGTTATTGATAATAACGGAACCACTATTAGGCACTTGTTCACGCATAATTATTTTGAGAAACGTACTTTTACCAGCGCCTGAAGCACCTACAATAAATACAAATTCACCATCGTTGATTGTTATTGAAACATCACGAAGAGCATTTGTTCCATTTTCATATGTTTTTGAAACATGCTTGAATTCAATCACGTTATGCACCTTTCCTTTATAATAAATTCTGAAAATTAACCGATTTTAAACACAACAACACACAATAAGTCATTGTTGTGCTTCATTATACCACAAAATATTGTATTTGTAACGTTTTTTAAAGAAAGTTAACATTTATCGTCGTTTTGCACAATTTTATCATTCAACAATGTACGAGTTGCATAAATTCGAAAAACAAAAGCAGGGTTTGTCACCCTGCCTTAATTGTTTAATATTTAATTGGGTTTGCGTCGAGGTATTTTTTAACCATCAGTGCTACTTTAAACACGATTGCATCGTCAAACTCACGAAGGTCAAGACCTGTGAGCTTCTTGATTTTCTCAAGACGATAAACAAGTGTGTTTCTATGAACGAACAACTTTCTTGATGTTTCAGAAACGTTAAGGTTGTTCTCAAAGAATTTCTGAATTGTGAAAAGTGTTTCGTGGTCAAGGCTTTCGATTGAACCACGTTTGAAAATCTCACGAAGGAACATTTCGCAAAGAGTTGTAGGAAGCTGATAGATAAGTCTGGCAATACCTAAATTTTCATAGCTTACGATTGTTTTTTCAGTATCAAAAACCTTACCAACCTCAAGTGAAACCTGTGCTTCACGGAATGAACGAGCCAAATCTTTAATGTTGTTAATTGTTGTACCGATACCAACAAGAACATGAGTATAATACTCTGTACCCAACGAATCAGCTATTGAACGAGCAAGTTTTTCAAGGTCCTTACCCTCAATATTATTTTTAACTTCTTTAACCAATGCAATATCAGTATCATTGATATTGATAACAAAGTCCTTTGACTTATCAGGGAACAGGTCCTGAATAACATCAAAAACAGAAACATCGTTTTTCTCTGTAATTCTGATAAGAATAACTACTCTTGTTACATCATTATTAAAATGGAGTTCCCTTGCCTTTATATAAATATCACCAGGAAGAATATTATCAAGGATAACATTCTTAATGAAATTACCACGGTCATATTTTTCATCATAGTATTGCTTGATTGAAGAGAGAGACACAGAAAGAACTGAAACATATCGACCTGCGATATCGTCATCGCCCTCCACAAAAATTGCATACTCAGGATGCATATGAGTTCCGAAAGCTTTATATGTATATCCGTCTATAACAACATTATCTGTACCTGCAAACACATCTGCTACTGCATTTGACTGAACTTCACCGATACGGCTCAATTCACTGCAAGAGATTACAGTTCCTGTTTCATCAAGAACACCGAAAGTTCTATCAATAACTTCAGTCATCTGATGAACAATACCCTGAAACAACCTGTTTGACATGGTTATACCACCTTTTATACAAATTAACCATTAAGATACTATGTATTTTACACAATCAAATCCGTTTTTGCAAGTAATTTTTTTATATTTTTCGAATTTTTAAAACAAAATACACAAATTTTCGCATATTTTTTGGTGAATTCACGCATTTTAGTTATTTTTCAACCTCGATTTTCTTTGTTCAAAATGACTAAATATTTTTAGCCGGTCTTATCAAGCACAGCTCATCCGGGGTTATTTCACGACATTCTCCTGGTTTTAATGAACTATCAAGCTCCAGATTACCCATTTTTGAACGATGAAGTGATATAACCTTATTTCCTGCTGCTGCAAACATTCTTTTAACCTGATGGTATTTACCCTCGCAAATCATAATTTTTACAAAAGGCTTGTCCCCATCTTCAATGATTTCCACCTTTGCTTCTTTAAGCACCGTACCGTCAGCTAAGGTTATCCCATTTTCAAGCATTTTGATTTCAGCTTCACCTAAACTATGTTCAAGCCCTGCAATATATGTCTTGAATATATGGTTTTTCGGAGAAAGAATATTATGAGCAAACTCACCATCATCAGTTATCAGCACAAATCCAGTTGTGTCCTTGTCAAGTCTGCCTGCAGGAAAAAGACCTTTACGATAAAGTGAATCAGGAACAAGGTCAACAACTGTTTCATCCTGTTCACTTTCACTTGCTGAAACAACTCCCTGTGGTTTATTCAACATAATATAAATATGCTTTTTTAATGTCAATTCTTCCCCATTCAGAAAAACTGAATCACCGTTCTCATCAATTTTTAAAGAACTGTCTTTAACAACAACTCCATTAACCGTGACAAGACCTTTTCTTATAAGTTCTTTTACGTCACGGCGAGAGAGTGTGCCTTGGGAAGCAAGAATTTTATCAAGTCTTTCCATTTAAAACATCCAATCACGGTTTTGATAATCCGTGCATAAAGCCATCCAATTCAACGGAACAGATGTCGCCACCTATGACAATTCCATCGTGAACTAAAATATTTGCATGTATGCACTCACTATTCTCATAACCATCGTAATTTTTTACTGTATATGTCCATTGTTTCACTCGAACATCAGCATATTCGGTCAGGTCAAACCCCTGTTCTTTCTGAATTTCATTATAGGCATTATAAGTATCGTCAAAGGTAGCAGGTATAACTATCTCTTTTATCTCAACAGGTTCTTCATCCACTTCCCAATCGAACTGTGAAAGAAACGCCATTCTTTCCTGATGAGTTGATGCTTTGAGACTAATGCTGCCGTCACTACTTGTCTGTTTACTTTCACGGGATAACACTACCAATGAGACTATTGTAAACACCACAAACAAACCAACTGACAACACTTTAATATGCTTCGACTGAACTGAATATACAAACATAAGACAAACACCTCGAACACTATTTATATAAATAAATATGCGACGAGGTGATAAATTATAATATTATTTAGATTATACTAAATTTGGAACAATACAAATTGCTTTATTCGTCAATGCGCTTTGACTGTGATGCAGCCTTTAAGTGCTGACGTGCACGACGGATTTCATTAACTGAATTTGTGAGAGTTTCGTCAGCAACAGCAACGATGCTTTCAACATATTCGCTAGCACTTGTACGCATCTCTTTTGACCAAGCTCTTGCCTGCTCTGTAAGTTCAGTTGCAGATGCTCTTGCCTGCTCAACGATTTCGTTTGCAGTCTGTCTTGCCTGCTGAATAATTTCTTCAGCCTGAATCTCTGCGCCTCTTGTAATCTCATCTTCAGAAATGATTTCTTTTGCACGAAGGTGTGCTTTTTCGATAATCTTATCAGCATTATCCTGTGCACCAACGAGAATTTCTTTTCTTTCTGATGCGATTTTTCTTGCCTGCATAAGCTCATCAGGCATATTGAGTCTTATATCCTCAATAGCAGTTTTGATGGCATTAGCATCAACAAGAAGATTTGATGTGAAAGGCATTGTTTTTCCTTCCTCAAGTATAGATTCAATTTCTTCAAGTAAGCTTTCAATTGTCATTTGCTCACACCTCTTTTAATTCTTTTAACTATATCATCACGAATTACCTCAGGAACAAAATCACTTATGTCCCCTCCCAATTCGCAAATTTGCTTTACTACACTTGAACTCAGGTACAAATTCTCAACCTTTGTATTCATAAACACTGTTTCAAGCTGACTGTTGAGTTTTTTATTCATCTGTGCCTGCTGGAATTCATATTCAAAGTCGGACACAGCACGAAGTCCCTTAACGACTGCCACAGCACCTTTTTCCCTTGCATACTCGGCAAGCAATCCCTCGTATGTATCAACCTCGACATTTGTAAACTCTTTTGTACAACGTCTGATAAGGTCAGCTCTTTCTTCAGGTGAGAAGCAAAAATTCTTCTTTGAGGGGTTTTTCATAACAACCACAATCACCTTGTCGAAAAGCGCTGAGCTTCGGCTGATAATATCAAGATGCCCATTAGTTACCGGGTCAAAACTACCTGGACAAATTACAGTTTTCATATTTCTCACTTATTCTTTCTGTATGCGGTAATCTTAATCTTACCGTATCTGTACTCACGGTATATGCTGAACTCACCTGCTGTTTCAGGTAAAACCTCTCTCAATTCACTTTCGCAGAGAATCACACCATAATCAGTCATTCTTTCGGCTACAACCGGTAATACATCATCTAAAATATGTTTGTTATATGGTGGGTCAAGGAGTGCAATATCAAACTTATCGCGACTGAGTCCGATATACATTTTTCCGTCACCACAGAAAACACTTGCACGTTTTTCAAATCCTACAGATTTAAGATTTTGTTTTACAATATCGATAGAACGGTTTGATGAATCAACAAATGTACAATGTTTTGCACCACGGCTTAATGCCTCAATACCCAACTGACCTGAGCCTGCAAACAAATCAAGCACGGATGCACCTTCCAGTTCAAACTGGATAATATTGAACATACCCTCTTTAACTCTGTCAGTTGTAGGCCTTACATCCTCACCTTCAAGAGTTATAAGTTTTCTGCCCCTTGCTTCACCTGTTATTACTCTCATACGTTCACTCCGTTTTTATCAATACATGACATTATCTCATTTTTTTGTCTATTTGTCAAATTTTTCAGGGTTTTTTAGCGAAAATCAGCCGTTTTTCAGTGAAATAAGCAATTTTTCAAGGTCATTTACCGTTTCTACGATATATTCTGCCCCTTTTTCTTCAATAATTTCACGGTCACGGAATCCCCAAAGTACACCAACGGATACAAGTCCTGCATTTTTTGCAGTAAGAATATCAGTGTCAGCATCACCTACAAAAATAGTATTTTCTTTATCACTTTTGAGAGTTTCGATAGCATAAAAAGCTCCGTCAGGTGCAGGTTTATTTGGTCTGTTATCAACACTACCTACAACCAAATCAATGTTTTCCCCAAACATTCTCTTGCATAAATCCTGAGCAGCGTAATCAACCTTATTAGTAACAATAGCTGTTTTAAAACCTGCTTTTTTGATATTTGTAAGCATTTCGTTTATGCCATCGTAAGGAGCAGTTTTATCTTCCATATGTACTTTATAATAGGCGTTGAAGTCGGCAAAACAAGTTTCGAAAACTTCTGCATCTATACTCTCTGGTACAGCTCTTTCCATTAAAACTCTAATTCCGTCACCAACAAAGGAACGGATTTCAGATAATGTTCGCAAAGGAAAACTCTGTTTTGCAAGTGCAAAGTTCACACTATCACGCAAGTCTTCGAGAGTGTTTAAGAGCGTTCCGTCCAAATCAAAAATTATTGTATCAATCATCATTTTCTCCATTATAATAATTATAAATTTTTTCTGCTAATTCCTTATTGATACCCTTAACCTGACAAAGGTCAGTAACTGTGGCATCTTTTATTTTTTTAGTTGTTTTAAAGACTTTCAAAAGTTCTTGGGCTTTCTTTTCACCGATTCCATCAATTTTTGTGAGTGAAAGCTCAAGTCCTCGTTTTGTGTGCTTTTTATGGTGGAAGCCAACTGAAAATCGATGCACCTCTTCCTGAATTTCAGAAACAAGAGTAAAGACACTTCTTGTGGAGTTTATTGCAATTTCTCCACCATCACCTGTTATTGCACGAGTTTTGTGTTTTGAGTCCTTGACCATACCAAAAAGCGGTACATCAATACCCATTTCATTAAGGACTTCCCTTACAACGCTTACCTGTCCTTTACCACCGTCAAGAAGAATCAAATCAGGCAATTTGCCAAAACCTTCTTGGGCATTTTCGTCATTAATTTTAAGGTACTCATTAAATCTTCGGGAGATGACTTCACGCATTGAGCCATAGTCATCTTGTCCCGCAAAAGATTTGATATTAAAGGTACGATATGCACGTTTTAATGGTCGTCCATTTTTAAACACAACCATACCCGCAACATTATCTTCCCCACCTGTGTGGGAAATATCGTAGGACTCAATATATTCTGGTGTTTTTGGAAGTGCAAGGAGAATTTTCAACTCCTCAAGGGTCTTGAATGTGCCTGACTGTTTACCTTTTTTCTGTGCAAGCTTTTCATAGGCGTTTTCAAGGCACATATTCACAAGTTTCAAGCCCTCACCTTTTTGTGGGACTGTAATATTGCACTTTTTACCCCTTACATTTGTAAGATGTTGCTCCAACAAATCCATATCGTCAAACACTTCGTCAACAAGGACTTTATTAGGCACTGTCCTGTTCATTCCGTAATACTGAATAATGAAATTACAACGGATATTTTCCACAGTTTTATCACTGTCAAAGAAAAAATGTTCACTGTCGCTGAGTTTACCCTTTTCAAATCTTAAAACAGCAATACAGATATTTTCATCAGTGGTAGCAACAGCAAAAACGTCCTTGGATTCGTTGGTTTCGCTGACAACCTTTTGTTTCGACTGCATATTTTCAATGGCACGGATTCTGTCACGGTACTTACTTGCATTTTCAAAATCGAGATTTTCCGCACAGGTATTCATTTGGTTTTTCAAGTCTTTTATAATCTTTGAAATCTCCCCATTAAGAAAATCAATGGCATCCTTCAAAGCCTCGTCGTACTCGGCTTTGGAAATTTTGCCTGTACACACACCCATACAACGATTGATGTGAAAATTAAGACAAGGTCTGCCCTTTCTTATATCTCTCGGAAAGGATTTGTTGCACTGTGGCAAACGAAAAATCTTATTAGCTTCGTCAACGGACTGCTTTACAGAATATGAGCTTGTAAATGGTCCTATAT
This sequence comes from Candidatus Fimenecus sp., assembly GCA_045578245.1. Lineage (GTDB taxonomy): Bacteria > Bacillota > Clostridia > Oscillospirales > Acutalibacteraceae > Fimenecus. The sequence continues at coordinate 39,217 of JAZNJX010000104.1, forward strand.
ACTTTGCATTTTCATCGTCTTTTTGCAGAACAGCAGTAATTTTTCCATAAGGTTCATTAGTAATTTTTATATAACTATAACCCTTATCGTCCTTTAAAAGAATATTATATTTTGGTTGGTATCGTTTAATAAGACTTGCTTCAAGAACCAATGCCTCAAACTCGCTATCGGTCAGAATATAATCAAAATCATCAACATTTTCAACCATTTTTTGCACTTTAATCGAGTGTTTATTCTGTGAACCAAAATACTGACTTACTCGATTTTTAAGTTTTTTTGCTTTACCAATATAGATAATTTTCTCCTGTTTATTCTTCATAATATAAACACCGGGAGTCATTGGCAATTTCATTGCTTTTTCACGTAGAATATGCATTTTTTCGTTCACAGAATTCACCACCTTACTTTTCTAATTATTGTAACATAAAACTACAAAAAAATAAAGCACATCAAAATGATGTGCCCTAATTTCCTTGATTATTCAGCAAAGCCTGTTTCAACAAGTTTTACGAGTTCATCAACAGCTGTTTCTTCGTCAGGACCACCTGCGAGAATACGGATTGTTGTGCCACCCATAATTCCGAGTGAAAGAACACCGAGAAGACTCTTTGCATTTACTCTTCTGTCTTCTTTTTCAACCCAGATTGATGATTTGAATTCATTTGCTTTCTGGATAAAGAATGTTGCAGGACGTGCATGCAAACCAACTTGATTTTTAACTTCTACATCTTTTGTATACATAGTCTCATTCTCCCAAATGAAAATTATTAAATAACAGTTTTACATACTTATTTACTAATATATTATAACACAAAACTTTTCATCGTCAACGAAAAAAGTCATAGTTTTTGCCTGAAAAAAATATTTCAGTCAGCGTAACAAAAACGAGTTTTTAGAAAGTTTCTTCTTTGTGCAATATTGCCATAATGCTTTGTAGATTTTGTGTAATATCCATATTTTTACATTTAATTATAAACCGGATGGTGTGCGGGTGGAGTTTCAGGAGTTAAAACACCAAATTCCATTCCACAAGCCTTATAGTACTCGATAATATATGGCAATGACTGTGCAGTAAGTTTTTTATTATCATGCATAAGCACTATAATATTCTGTGCTCCCCTTGGGAACTTACTGCAATATCTTAACTGGTCAGAAATAGTTTTTGCCCCCTCGGCATCACCATTTGTACAATTCCAGTCAAAGTAGTAATATCCTTTATCTGCAACGGATTTTGTAAGTTTTGTCATAAGTCCTTTTTCGTATTTTTTACTTATAACGTTACTTCCACCACCAGGGAATCTGATTAATTTTGTTTCAACGCCAGTCTCGGTTTTCACCACTTCATTTATTTTGTTCAAATCGTCGAAGTATGCCTGCTCAGACTGATAAACTACATCGTATTTATGAACATAGGCATGCAAGCCTATCTGGTGACCACGGTTAACAATTTCTTTCATAAGATAATTCTGTTTACCATTTACCACAAAAAATGTTGCTTTGACACCATACTTATCAAGCACGTCAAGAATTCCCTTTGTGTAAATTGACGGACCATCATCAAATGTCAAATATACAGTTTTGCCCTTAGCATCCACAATTTCAGGAATAATGATTTCATTAGGGTTATTAGGTTCCTTGCTTGCTGGCTCCGTAGTCGGTGGTGCAGTCGGTTTTTCAGTTGTTGTTTCCTGAGTTGTACTTTCCTCTGTAGTTGGTTGAGTTTCACTTTGAATCTCTGTTGAGGTTTCGGTCGTTGAACTCATAGAAGTTTCAACACTGCTTGTGCTTTGCTGAATATTAATACTACTCTTACCATTTCTCAATCCAAAAGCAATTGTAGTAACAACAGAAAACAACATGGCAAAGGAAACCACAATAATTGCTATATCAAAAAGTTTTGATTTTGTTTTACTAAAGTCCACTTGTATCTTCCTTGTTATATGTTTTCTTCTAAAAATTTTCTTTCTTTTTCTGTTAAATCTGCTTTTTCGAGCATATCGGGTCTGTGTTTTGCAGTCATTAAAATTGACTGTTCACGACGCCATTTTTCAATATTACCATGATGTCCGGAAATAAGAACATCAGGCACTTTTATACCATTCCACTCATAAGGTCTTGTATATTGCGGATATTCAAGGAGTCCGTTGTAATGGCTTTCCAGCTCTTTTGCCTCATCGTTTGGCAATACTCCCTCTAGCATTCTTGAAATTGAATCGACAAGGACTAATGCAGGCAACTCGCCACCTGTAAGCACATAATCACCTATTGAAATCTGTTCATCAACAAGTGTGTCGATTATTCTTTGGTCAACACCCTCATAATGTCCACAGAGGATTGTTATTTCAGACAGCTCAGCCAATTCCTTAACCTTTTTCTGAGTAAGGACTTCACCACAGGGCGACATATAAATCAAGTGATTTTTATTCTCACTTTTTTCGCAGATAGCTTTATAACAATCTGCGATAGGTTGAGTCTGCATAAGCATACCCATACCACCACCGTAAGGAGCATCATCCACTCTACGGTGTTTGTCCCGTGTGTAATCCCTTATGTTTATACAGTTTATTTCCACATATCCATTTTCCCTCGCTCTGCCGATAATACTTTCAGAAAGTACGGTTTCGCACATTTCAGGGAAAAGTGTCATAATGTTAATCTTCATCGTCAAAAAGTCCCTTTATAGGATTAATTTTTACAATGCCTTCTTCCACATCAACAGATATAACAACCTGTTTGATTGCAGGAATAAGCACTTCACCTTTCGGTGTTTTAATATGCCACACATCGTTGGCACCTGTTTCACTTACGTCAGTAATAACGCCCAATTCTTCGCCTGTATTGTCATCCAAAACTTTACAGTCAAAAAGCTCCTGAATGAACCAGGTACCTTTAGGGAGTTTTGCGTCACTGCGTTTCATATAAAGCACTTTGTTTTTGAGTGTTCGTGCCTTATCAATATCATCTATGCCATCAAGCATCAAAATTGCCACATTTCCATGAGGACGGGCAGAAATAACCTTTATACTTTTTTCTCCTTTATTGTCAAAATATAAAGTTTTAAATTTCTTTACAAAATCAGGGGTATCACACCAAGGGTTAAAACGCATTTCGCCCTTTATTCCGTGAGTTGATACTACTTGTCCTAATTCAAGATAATCTTTAATCATAAATAAAATCCCATTTACAGTTACAAAAGGGCAAGCAGTAAAAACCGCATGCCCATTGCAATCTTAGTCGATGTCGACCTGAACTTTTTCACCTGTACGAGTTGCACCAGCTTTAACAACTGTTCTGATAGCCTTTGCAATTCTGCCCTGCTTACCGATAACTCTACCCATATCTTCTTCAGCAACGTGAAGGTGATATACGATAACACCACGGTCATCTGCTTCGTCAACAGTAACAGTAACAGCGTCAGGATTTTCAACAAGTCCTTTTACTATTGTAATAAGAAGTTCCTGCATTTTTTCAAAAACCTTTCTTATTTAATAGCGCCGCTCTTTTTAAGAATAACCTTAACTGTGTCAGTTGGCTGTGCGCCGTTCTTAATCCACTGAGCTGCCTTTTCGTTGTCAATCTTGATTTCAGCAGGGTCTGTCATTGGATTGTAAGTACCAATTTCATCGATGAATCTGCCGTCTCTTGGATAACGAGAATCTGCAACTACTACTCTGTAGAAAGGAGCTCTCTTAGCACCCATTCTGCGAAGTCTGATTTTAACTGCCATTTTTGTTTCCTCCAAATATATAAAAATTTATTTTATAAACACTTTTGTGTTATATACGTTACATTGGGAAGCCACCCATGCCACCCATACCGCCCATTCCGTTCATGCCACCATTACCAAAGCCCATACGCTTTAACTGGCGTTTCATTTTACCGGAATTCATCTGCTTGAACATTTTCTGCATCTGACGGTGTTGATTTAAAAGTCTGTTGACATCTTCAACCTGCATTCCGCAACCCGCTGCAATTCTACGCTTACGAGATGGATTGATGATGTCAGGATGACGACGCTCCTTTGGTGTCATTGAAAGAATAATTGCTTTCATTCTGTCAAACTGACGGTCGTCAATTTCAACATCTTTTACTTTTTTATTTATACCGGGAAGCATTGAAAGAATGTCCTTCATACTGCCCATTTTATTGATTTGTTCAAATTGGTCAAGCAAATCTTCAAGGTCAAACTTGTTTTTACGAAGACTCTCTTCAAGCTTTGCTGCCTTTTTCTCATCAAGAGCAATTTCTGCCTTTTCAATAAGAGAAAGCACGTCACCCATACCAAGGATACGGGAAGCCATACGGTCAGGGTAAAAATAATCGAGTTCATCAAGTTTTTCACCCATACCTACAAACTTGATTGGTTTACCTGTAACAGCTCTTGCTGAAAGAGCGGCACCACCACGGGTATCACCATCCATTTTTGTAAGCACAAGACCGTCAATACCAAGTTCATCATTGAATGTACTTGCAACAGTAACAGCATCCTGACCGAGCATTGCATCAATAACAAGCAAAATTTCGTGTGGATGAACTTCACTCTTGATGTCTTTAAGTTCATTCATAAGCTCTGTATCAATATGCAAACGACCAGCTGTATCAATGAAGACATAGTCATAACCTTTATCTTTTGCAAGTTTGATTGCCTCTTTAGCGATTGTTACAGGATTAGTCTGTCCCATTTCAAAAACAGGAACTCCAACCTGTTCACCAACAACCTGCAACTGCTTGATAGCAGCAGGACGATAAATGTCACAAGCAACAAGCAAAGGTCTGTGATTTTCACTTTTAAGTTTTCTTGCAATTTTTGCACAGTGAGTTGTTTTACCTGAACCCTGAAGACCACACATCATAACGATTGTTGGTGGATGGCTTGCATAAGCAAGTCTTGTCTGAGTACCACCCATAAGGTCAGTAAGCTCTTCGTTTACAATTTTAATAACCATCTGTGCTGGTGTAAGACTTTCCATAACCTGAGCACCGATTGCACGCTCAGTAACTTTTGCAGTAAAGTCCTTAGCCACCTTATAGTTAACGTCAGCTTCCAAAAGAGCAAGTCGAACTTCACGCATTGCTTCTCTGACGTCTTTTTCATTAAGACTACCCTTGCTCTTCAGTCGTTGAAAAGCGGATTCAAGTCTGTCGGATAAACCTTCAAATGCCATTACTTCCTCCTATTCCGTCAAAGAAAGCGCAATTGACTTTATCTTAACTGAATTATCGTTAATTTCACGGGAAAGTCCATTAGCAAGGTTGTACTCGTTAATCTCATCAGCATACTTTGATATATCTGCAAGACCACTGTTAATCTTCTCAAGTTTTTTTGAGAACTTCAGCTTTGATTCCATATCAAATAAAAGTGCTTCTGCTCTTTTAATTGCATCACGTACACCCTGACGGGTAATTCCCTCATTTTCTGCGATTTCTGAAAGAGAAAGGTCGTCATTGTAGTAAAAGTTAAGATAATCACGTTGCTTGTTTGTTAAAACTTCACCATACAGGTCAAGAAGCATTGTGATTTCAATACTATTTGCCACTTTTGACACCGTCCTTTATGCAAAAAGAAAATTGTTCTGTAAAGCATAAACACTTTACAGAACGACATTATACTAAATAACTATTTATTTGTCAAGAGTTAATTTACGATATCATCCCAACTAATGCTTGCGTTTTTATCACCATCTGTGGCACCATTGATAAAGAATCCATCTTCCTCTTTAGAAGGTGACATATTAACTGCATCTTCAGGATTAATATTAAAGCCTTCTTCGTCAACAAGGTAAACTTTTTCGTCATCTTTATTGAAAACATAAGCGCCTTTTTCGTCAACATTTGTTGTGATTTCAGGTTTTGTTGACTGTTCTGGGTCAGCACTATAGTCTTCCTTATCCTTACAAGCTGCAAAAAGAACTGCAACGAGGAGAAGTACAACTGCAACTAAAACTATTTTTTTATTCATAAAGCAAAACTCCTTTTAGGATTAATTTATTGTTTTAATTTTATCATAGGTAATACAAAATTGCAATAACTATTTCAACTCGGCAATGGTAACACCTTCTTCACCCTCACCGAAAGTTCCCACACGGAAAGTACGTATGTTTGGATGTTTACGAAGATATACATGAATACCTTTTCTTAAAGCGCCTGTGCCTTTACCATGAATAATTGTAATTTCATTAAGTCCCGTTCGCAGTACGCCGTCAATAAACTTATCAAGGTCAAGCATAGCTTCTTCCACTGTTGTACCACGCAAGTCAATACTTGAATTTGAAGATGCAGTTGCTTTCGAGGAGCCAGTATGAACCATTCTCATTCCACCCGTCTGTTTTTTAGGCTGTTTCTTACTACCAATCAAGCGAATATCGGAAATCTCGGCTTTCATCTTTATCATACCTGACTGCACCTGAACCACGTTTTTCTTTTCGTCAACAGACACAACCTCTGCTTCGCCACCGAGAGATTTCACAAAAACTCTGTCACCGACTTTCAATGGTCTTGGCAATGTATAATCTCCGTCTTCATTTTCGAGAGAGTTACTGATTTCGTCCATTTTGTCAAGTTGTCGTCCCATAGCAGCTTTGGCTTTTCTTGCAATTTCCTGCAAGTTCTTTTCTTTTGCCTGTTCTTTTTTCAGCTGTTCGATTTCTAGAAGCAATGAATTACCTGCACGACGAGCATTCTCAACAATTCGCTCTGCTTCCTGCTTCGCTCTTGCGATTTCCTTCTCGCTCTGAGCCTTTGCTTTTTCCAATGCTTTTTCAGCATTTTCTTTTTGGCGAAGAATATTGAGTTTCTCCTCTTCAAGTTTTTCCTTATCGTCTTCCAATGCTTTTCTTGCAGTTTCGAGGGTATCAACAGCATCTTCAAATCTTGTATCTTCCTCAGAAATAAGCGCTCTTGCAAAATCAGTAATACTATCGTCAATTCCAAGTCGTCCTGCAATAGCCAAGGCATTTGAACGACCGGGCATACCAATTAAAAGACGATAAGTAGGCTTTAAAGATGCAACATCAAATTCGCAACAACCATTTTCCACTCTGTTAGTTTTCAAGGCATATTCCTTGAGTTCGGAATAGTGGGTTGTTGATGCAATTTTTGCACCCTTTTGTCTTAAATTCTCAAGGATGGCAACCGCTAACGCAGCACCCTCAACAGGGTCAGTACCTGCACCTAATTCGTCAATAAGAACTAAGCTTCTGTCATCAGCAGTTTTAAGAATATCGACTATTGTTGACATATGAGCAGAAAAAGTTGAAAGGGACTGTTCAATACTCTGTTCGTCACCGATATCTGCAAGAACATTATCAAAAACAGAAATTCGGCTGTTATCGGTAACGGGAAGCATAAGTCCACATTCTGCCATAAGAGTCAAAAGACCGATAGTTTTAATTGAAACTGTTTTACCACCTGTATTTGCGCCTGTGATTACAAGGGAATCGAAATCAATTCCAAGGGAAATATCAACAGGGATAACTTTTTTAGGGTCAATAAGTGGGTGTCTTGCTTTTTTAAGTAAAATCTCTCCGTTATTATTGAGAATTGGTCGGCTTGCTTTCATTTTATATGCAAGGTGAGCTTTTGCAAAATGCAAGTCAAGCATTACTGCTGCATCAAAGCTGATTTTAATTGTATCTTCAAACTCCCCTGCCATTTGAGAAAGTTCTGCTAAAATTCTTTCGATTTCATCCTGCTCACGGCTTTCAAGAACTTTGATTTCGTTGTTTGCTTCAACAACAGCAGCAGGTTCAATGAATACAGTTGCGCCACTACCTGAAGTATCGTGTACCATACCAGCAACTTCACCACGATTTTCTGCTTTTACAGGCACTACAAAACGACCATTTCGCTGTGTTATAATTCCGTCACGAAGAACCTTTGAATAATGGCTTGAATGAATCATATGGTCAAGCTGTTCACGAATTTTATTTTCATAATGACGCTTTTTACGTCTTATTTCCTTAAGCTCAGGTGAGGCGTTATCGCTGATTTCAGTTTCACTTATAATTGCATTTGTGATTTTTTCTTCAAGATATTTATTAGGATAAAGGGAATTAAACAAATCATCAAGGCTCGTCTGCATACCTGCACATTTTTCGTGCCATGTGCAAATTCCACGGATGATTTTAAGTGTTACTGCAATTTTTAAAAGTTCACCTGCAGAGAGTGAACCACCTGCACTTGCTCGGCTTAAGGCATTATTGACATTCTGTAATCCACCAAAGGACGGTGCACCAAATTTGGCAATAAATATGTATGCCGCTTCGGTTTTATCCAGCAGCTCAAGCACCTCAAAATAATCTGTTAACGGCTTGATTTCAAGTGCTTTTTCTTTACCATCAGCACTACTTGCTGTGTCGGAAAGCATTTTGAGTATTTTATCAAGTTCAAGTGAAGTATAATGTTTATTCAAATTCATATTACTATTTCCTTATAAAAGTCTAAAGTTTTAAAACTCCGTTGTAATTTGGATAAAAGATACTTTTCTGTTATGTATGACAAGTCAGGTAGTGCAGACTCCTCCATTTTGAATGAATAGATTTTTTCAAAATCAGAAAATGCTATATGACGAAGTGCTTTGATAAGCCCGATATCGAGTGGAAACATCATACTGTTTGACATACAGTTTTCACAGTAAAGAAGTCCGTCTTCCACATCAAAATACATTGTATCCGTTTCGTACTCACCACATCTCTCACAAGCAACAAGATTAGGCATATAACCGGCAATACACATAAGTCTTAGTTCCGTTATTGCTTTAACTTGTTCCGTTGGCATTTTCCCCTTTGCAAGAAAATGCAGTGAATTGAGTATAAGTCGCAGATACTCTTCAGCAGACTCATCCTCCTGCACCAGAGTTATTATAAGCTCCGAGAAATACTGTGCAAGTGCAAGTCTTTCAAGGTCATTTCTAAGTTCAAAGAAAAGCTCGATGGGCTCAGCCTCGTCGATTATGTAGCTTTCCTTGGTTTTATAAAGACAGAGTTTTGAAAAACAGAACATTCCCGTTGAACTGTTTTTACGATTATTGACAGATTTTGCTCCTCTTACAAAAGCACGCACAAGCCCGTTGTGGCGTGTTAATACCGTAACGAGCTTGTCTTTTTCACCAATATTCTGTTCTTTGAGTATCAGACCGTCCGTATTCGTCCTCATAGTCCAGTTCTCCATCAAATAAAGGTCTCTTTTTGTTTTCAAGAGATTTTTTATACATCAGATAATCTTCCACTCTGCCACTTTCAGTAAATCTGCTCCAAATTGCCATACTGTCCAAGTTAATCACCTACCATTAGTAATTTGGCTTGGAAAGTATGAAATATAAGTGGTAAAAATAAAAAGATTTGGTAAATTAATCTAATCCGAAATTATGGATAAGTCCTTCACGGTTACGCCAACCCTCTTTAACCTTTACCCAGCACTGAAGGTTGATTTTGCAATCGAAGAAGTTTTCCATATCCTGACGTGCATAGGTGGAAATCTTTTTAAGCATCATACCACCCTTGCCGATAATAATTCCCTTATGGCTATCTCTTTCACAGAAAATTGTGGCTTCAACATCCATAATTCCGTCACTTCTCTCACGCATTTTTTCAATGCTGACTGCTGTACCATGTGGAATTTCTTTATCCAGAAGTCTTAACATCTTTTCACGAATAATTTCGCCTGCAAGCACTCTTTCAGGCTGGTCAGTAAGAGTATCATCAGGGAAGAAATGCTCGGACTCGAATGCAAGTTTTTTAAGTTCTTCCAAAAGCGAGTCAATTCCGTTACCTGTCTGTGCAGAAACAGGAACAATTGCATCAAAGCTATAATGCTCTGACATTTCTGCGATTCGTGAAATGAGATTCCCTTTTTCTTTTACTGTATCAATCTTATTGATTGCAAGAATTGCAGGGTTTTTACCTTTTTTGATTTTATCAATGAGCTCAAGTTCAGCTTCTTTCAATTCACCGTCAGGCTCAACAACTAAAAGACAAGCATCAACACCGTCGATACTGTCGCTTACTGCCTTAACCATTTTTTCACCAAGCTTTGTTTTTGGCTTATGGAAACCAGGTGTGTCAGTAAACACAAGCTGGACATTATCGTCAGTTGTCAGGACACCCATTATTCTTGTACGTGTTGTCTGTGGTTTTGAAGAAACAATTGCGATTTTTGTTCCTAAAAGTTTATTAAGGATTGAAGATTTGCCAACATTGGCTTTTCCTACGATTGCGATAAATGCTGTTTTTGGTGAATTCATTTATTTTTCCCCTTTTTTTCAAAACCGAAAAATATAAAAATTGTGTCTAAAATTATTGAAACGATAAATAATCCCAAAGCCAACAGGTTATTTGTAAAGTACTGGAATAACTGTTGAAACGCCTTAGGCTGCCACATAATTGCAACACCTGCTAATACTGCAAAAATTGTGAAGATAAGCACTGCACCTGCTGCACAGTCCTTTGCGATTTTACCAAACTCTGTATGTTTTTCTCCGTGTAAATCAATTACTGCTTCAATGGATGTGTTTATTAACTCTGCTCCCATTACAAGTCCACAAGCAATAAAGAGAATTGCAAATTGTGTTCTTGTGATTTCGAAAAAATCAAAAGCGAAAAGGAAGAAGAACATATATACAAAGCAAGAGATATGTATTCTCATATTTCGTTCGGTTTTTATTGCTGTAAAGACTCCCTCAAATGCATAACCGAAACTTTTAAATAGAGCAACAAGGTCTTTCATAATAATTATTCCTCGTCTAAGTAGTAACTTCCGTTACGTTTTAATCCTATTTTAGTAAGTACCGCTTCTTCCTTTTCTCTCATCTGTACCGCTTCAAGTCCACCGTTTTCGTGGTCATAACCAAGGAGATGAAGTAACGAATGTACTGTTAAGAAGCCAATTTCTCGTTGCAATGTATGTCCGTATTTTTCTGCCTGTTCATAAGCATGTTCAATGGAAATGATAATGTCACCAAGTATTTTAGCACCTGTGTCGTAGTTTATATCATATTCGCCATCTTCACCCATTGGGAATGAAAGAACATCAGTGCTTCTGTCAATTTTACGATGTTTAAGATTAAGTTCGTGGATAGTGGCATCATCCACAATTGAAACACTGATTTCTGCCAAATCTGTAAAGTTCTCATGAATAAGAACAGCCTTACAGCAACGACGGATGAGCATTCTCACACCAGTTGGAATTTTCATTACATTCTGTTTATTGTCGATTATAACCCTTAATTTCTCGTTCATTTGTTTTTCCTCGCATCCTGTCTTTCATAAGCCTTGATAATGTCCTGAACAAGACGATGTCTGACCACATCTTTTTCCGTAAATATATTGATTGCGATATCGTCGATACCTTTTAAAATCTTCATAGCCTCAACAAGTCCCGATTTTTTACCGTCAGGCAAGTCAATCTGTGTAATATCACCTGTTACAACAATTTTGGAATTGAAGCCAAGTCGAGTTAAGAACATTTTCATCTGTTCCCTTGTTGTATTCTGTGCTTCGTCAAGAATAATAAAGCTGTCGTCAAGTGTACGACCACGCATATATGCAAGTGGCGCTACCTCAATACTGCCTCTTTCCTGATAACGCTGAAAGCTCTCTGCTCCAAGCATATCGAAAAGAGCGTCATACAATGGTCTGAGATATGGGTCAACCTTTTGCTGCAAATCGCCTGGCAAAAAGCCTAACTTTTCACCTGCTTCAACTGCAGGACGAGTCAAAATAATTCTATTAACCTCTTTTGCACGGAAAGCATTAACAGCCATGGCAACTGCAAGGTAAGTTTTACCTGTACCCGCAGGGCCTGCGCCGAGGGTGATTGTATTATTCTTTATACATTCAAGGTATTTTTTCTGTCCAAGTGTTTTTGGCTTAATGGGTTTTCCTTTTGCAGTAATGCAGACACAGTCCCCTGTCATTTCGCAGAGCTTGTCCTCATTACCCTCATTAACGAGGGAAAGTACATAACGGACATTTTGTTCAGATAATGCTTCACCACGATTAATAAGAGTCAGAAGTCCATTGATTGCTCTTGTTGCTTTGGCAACATTTTCTGCATCTCCGCTGACTTTAATTTCTGAGCCACGACTTACAACCTTTACGTTGTACTGCGACTCGATAAGTCTTATGTTTTCATCAAAGCTGCCGAACAAACTGACTGTCTGTTCCATTCTGTCAACATTTATTACTTGTTCAAACAACTCATTTCACCCACTCACAACAAAATTGTATATATTTAAAGTATTTTATCATATTTTTCACGTGTTGTCACCATTTTTTTCAATATAAATTTCCTTTAATTCGCCTATTTCCTGCTTACAGTCAGCAGAAAGTCTATACACGGTTTCACCATTCTCCGAAACAGCCTTGACAGTACACTTTTCCACCTCGCAGGAATCCAGAAGATTCTTCACGTATTCAGCGTTACTATAAAGGGCAATTTTCCCTTTAAGAGAATCTGTTTTTTGCAATTCTTCTTCCCTATACATCGCTCCGTACTCTTTTATTATTCCCACGGGAAGTAAAATTTCATCACTTTTTAAGAATGATTTGTGTTGTGTAAAAAACGGTTGTGGAACACTTGTACCCAAGGGAATTTTCAAGCCAAAAAAATAAATACAATCACGACGTTTTTCATTTTGTAACTCATATAATGCAATATCCTTATGAGTAAACTGCTGTTTTTTCTTTACAAGAGCTTTGACATATCCATCAGCGTGAATGAAAATCTCTTTTCCGTCAGCACGAGTAACAATTCCACTAATCAGCAAATCTCCCTTTGTGACTGCCCAACCCGGTTTTGTTTCTTCCGTACCATAGAGAACATCAATGCTCAAAATCACGCCATCTTCCGACGCTACTACATTTGTTGGAGTTTTATTGTCGTAAATCTCTGGTGCTGTTACCTTTTCACGGACTTCTATCACTATTACTGTGCCTTTTCTGTTAACTGCAGCCCAGGAGAGATTAGGTATTTCAGCCACCACATTCTGCGCAGTTTCCTTTGCATCTATCTGTGAGATTCTTGCACCTACTTTGATACCATACTTTTCAAAGGCAGAAAGAAGATAATCATTTTCAAGAGTAGTATTACCAACAACGGAAACACTCCAAATAAATTGAGAAAGTACAGTTATAACACAAAAAAATGCCACAAGACCGACTAAAATTCCAAGCTTTGATTTATTATTTTTCAAAAGGAATTTAAGACCTTTTTTCTCAAGGGATAAAAGCTTCATTCCCGATTTCTTTGCAGGACTTTTTAGTAAAAGATACCCTGACACAGTTGTCGTTGCAAAAATATTCCCATTTATATTTTTTATGTTCCAAAGCGGTATTTTTTCTCTTGTGCAAAGATTTAAAAATCTGTCTGCAAGACCACCGTAAGCCTTGAAATTTATGTATCCAAAAATATATCTTAAAAATTCAATAATCAAACCAATTCACCTATGACACAAAAGAAATTTCACCAATTTGTCCACTGATTACAGCAACTCCGCTGTCAAAAGAGTTGATTACAAGTCCGTCACCTGATATGCTCATCACCGTTTCTCCTATATTAAGCTTTATAAGATTTTCACCATATTCAACAACACCCAGGCACCCGTCCACAATAATTTCCCGATTCCCTGTCATCTCGATTTTGGGTTCATTGACAATAACCTGTGGCAACTGAAATTTTGACTTTTTATCTTTATCTTTTCGTGGCATTCATCAACACCTCACTCATAGAATTATATGATACGGCAGATAAAAAATTCATTATTCCACTCTGTTTTTAATATATTATACAAGGTGAATTATATGGTTACTGTAAAGGTGAAAAAAGAGTATTTTACATTGATTTTAATCATTCTTTTTACTGTTCTGTTGTTCAGGTTTCCCAATGAAATAAAGAATGGAATAACAAGAGGTCTCTCAATATGTTTTTACACCATTATTCCGTCAATGTTTCCGTTTTTAGTGCTTTCGTCCTATGTTGTGAATTCCGATATTCTGAGTCCTATTTATAGTTTCTTATCGCCTGTTACAAATGTTTTATTCAGGCAACCTCCCTGCGTTGTACCTGTGATAATACTGTCAATGATAGGTGGATTTCCCGTTGGAATCAAAATGGTAAATGACCTTTTTATGCGAAAGGAAATTACAGAAAATCAGGCAAAAAGACTTTGCTGTTTTTGTATGAATTCAGGTCCTGCTTTTACTATTACTGCAGTTGGCGCGAATATGCTCCACTCCTCACTCGCAGGAGTTGTTATATTTGCTTCGCTTTGCATTTCGTCATTGATTATGGGATTTTTCACTCGGTTTTTCACTTGTGAAGATAACAGTAAAAAGACAAAGCAATACCACCTGTCACACCTTTCTTCCCTTTCGACCTCGGTGACAAGTGGTATAAACAGTATTCTTGGAATTTGTGGATGGATTGTGCTTTTCAGCGGACTTATCGAGTGTCTTCACTCAATAAACTCAAACGAGTTTTTATCTCTATTTATTACAACAACCTTTGAGGTTACTGGTGCTTGTAATGAATTTGCAGGTAAAATACCTCTGCCGATTTTTGCATTCATCATCGGTTTTGGTGGATTTTGTGTACATTGTCAGGTGCTTGACTGCCTAAAAAACTGTAAACTGAAATATGCTCACTTCTTATTCAGCCGAGTTATTCACGGAAGTCTTTCGGGTATATTTACATATATTTTTCTTTTGTTTATACCTGTCGAAATCGAGGTTTTTGCAAATACAAGCAACATTCAACCTGCACCTTTCTCCGTTTCAATATGGGGTTTTGTGGCATTGGTTTTAATGTGCGTTATTATGATTTTTGATATTGATAGAAAGAAAAAAGTGTGTTAAAATCATTACAGAAAATTTTTCTCAGGTGATAATATGAAGAAGTTATTGAATGACAAGAAAATAGAGGCTCGTTGCTCATACTGTGCTAACGGAAAGCTTGCACCTACTGGTGATAGTGTGTTGTGCAAGAAGCTGGGTATTGTTGACCCCGAATTCTCCTGCAACAAATTCAAATATGATGTACTTAAACGCCAGCCTCGAAGACCTCGTGAAATCGAGCATTTTGAAGCAGAAGATTTTTCACTTGATGTTGATGAATAAAGTATTTTGAACATAATAAAACTCCCACCTTTCAGGTAGGAGTTTTTTGTTTTATTTTTCACGAATTACTGGGTCACCGAAAAGCAAACGGAAGAAACTGCTGATTTTATCAAAGAAACCTGCCTTTGATGTCATTTCAACTGAATCTGTTGCAAGAACTTTACCATCTTCACTATAAAGAGTAGCAGTAAAGACTGTCTTACCGTTACTGTCGGAAATAATCTCTAATGAGTCTCCCCCATTGATTTCAGTTGTCTTGAACTTACCGTTACTTGCTGTCCATCTTACATATGAACCCTTAGGACGGTCACCCTCAATATTTACATGGAGCTTAATTCCATCCTGATGATTAATTGTAGTTGTTGAAGGCTTAAGAATACTGAATGTATAGTTGTATTCAGGTTCTTCTGGTTCAACAGTTGGTTCATCAGGTTCGCTAGGGATATTTCCATTCTCGTTTTTATCACAAATTGAGCAAACACCATCTACAAAGTCATGTCCTTTTGCAGGAACTTTAACGACATTCATAAAGTTACAATTATAACAATACTGAACTGACACACCTTCATGGTCACAAACTGGAGAAGTTACTTCTTCTGTGTAAATGCTATGACCAGTTGCAGGGATAGGTCTTTTGTTTATGTTGTTACCACAATTCTTACAGTGTTGTGATTCAGCACCTGCACTTGTACAAGTTGGCTCATAATCAACTATATATTCATCGGAATACTCGTGGCCAAGTGCAGGAAGTTCCTTACACTCCCAGATATAACAGTTCTGGCACTCTCGATATTCTTCACCAACTTTATCACAAGTCGGTTCATAGTTTACATACCATTCACCAAAGCTGTGACCTGTTGCAGGAAGAATTTCATCCTCATATGAATTACAATTAATACACTTATGTCGTTTGAAACCATCTCTTTCACAATCTGGGTATTCCTTAACATACCATTCACCAAAGCTGTGTTCACCTGTTGCAGGAATGGATGTTTTATTTATTGTACTTTCACAACGAGTACAATGCTGTGATTCCCAGCCGTTATATTTACAACTTGGCCAAGAGTCAACTGTGTATTCATCGGAATAGTCGTGACCAAGTGCAGGGATATCTCTGTATTCATATTCGTCGTAACAATTCTGACACTGACGGCATTCTTCACCACTAAATTCACAGGCTGGTTCGGAGTATACATACCAGTCACCAAATTCGTGGCCAGTTGCAGGAACGATAACATAATCCATATAGTTACAATTATAACAGTACTCCATGGATACACCATCGCGGTCACAGGTTGGATACATTACTTCATTTCTATAGAAATCATGTCCGTATGCAGAAACATATCTTCCGTTTATTGTACTTTCACAACGAGTACAATGCTGTGACTCGTAACCATCATCTGTACATGTTGGCAAATAGTCAACTGTGTATTCATCGGAATAGTCGTGGCCAAGCGCAGGGATTTCTCTGTATTCATATTCATTATAACAGTTATGACACTGACGGTATTCCTGTCCAGGGTTATCACATGTTGGTTCATAATTTACATACCAATCACCGAAGCTGTGTCCTGTTGCAGGGATATCTCTGTATTCATATTCGTCGTAACAGTCCTGACACTGACGGTATTCTTGACCATCATTATCGCAAGTTGGTTCGTAGTTTACATACCATTCACCGAAACTGTGACCTGTTGCAGGGATACATCTTCCATTTATTGTACTTTCACAACGAGTACAATGCTGTGACTCGTAACCATCATCTGTACATGTTGGCCAATAGTCAACTGTGTATTCATCGGAATAGTCGTGGCCAAGCGCAGGGATTTCTCTGTATTCATATTCATAACAGTTCTGGCACCGACGGTATTCCCGTCCAGGGTCACATGTTGCTTCGTAATCTACATACCATTCACCGAAATTGTGACCTGTTGCAGGGCTTTCTCTACCTTCCCATTCACCACAATTTTGACATTGGCGCTCTTCCCAACCAGTATTTGTACAATTTTTATCCGCATTTCTTTCTTCCCACTCACCAAACTTGTGACCTGTTGCAGGGATTTCTCTGTATTCATATTCACTGTAACAGTTTTGGCACTCACGGTATTCCTGTCCAGGGTTATCGCAAGTTGGTTCGGAGTAAACATACCAGTCACCGAAGCTGTGTCCTGTTGCAGGGATTTCTCTATCTTCAAATTCATTGTAACAGAGTTCACACTGACGTTGTTCCCAACCTGTTCCTTCACAAGTTGGTTCTACATGTACATACCAGTCACCGAAACTGTGACCTGTTGCAGGGATTTCTCTTCCGTTTGTTGTACTTTCACAACGAGTACAATGCTGTGATTCCCAACCCTCATCTGTACATGTTGGCCAAAAGTCAACTGTGTATTCGTCGGAATAGTCGTGACCAATCGCAGGAATATCACGATAGATGTAGCTTTCTTCATAAGCGTCAGCACACCATTCACAGTAACCTCTCTCTTTGCCGTTTCCATCACAAAATGGTCCATACAATGTAGTCCAAACATAGTTGTGGTCTCTGCCGTAGTGGTAATGGATATGACATGAAGTATAATATTTAATACTACAACCACCTGCATGTTTCCACTCATCAAATGTACCACAAAAATAAATATCTTTTAGTTTCGAACAAGAAGTAAAAGTTTTCTCGCCAATTGATGTTAAACTATCAGGGATTATTACATTTGTGAGACTTGAGCATAAATGAAACGCATAATCACCGATTTTTTCCACACTATCGCCGAGCGTCAAACTTATAAGATTACTACAATCAGAAAATGCATTACTGCCAATTGTCGTTACATTATCAGGAATTGCTACACTTGTAAGACTGGAACAACCGTAAAATGCTGAATTACCAATTGTTGTTACACTATCAGGGATTGTTACACTTGTAAGACTGGAACAACCATAAAATACTGAATTACCAATTGTTGTTACACCATCAGGGATTGCTACACTTGTAAGACTGGAACAACCATAAAATACTGAATTACCAATTGTTGTTACACCATCAGGGATTGCTACACTTGTAAGTTGGGAGCAAGATTGAAATGTATAGTCACCGATTGTCGTTACGCTGTCAGGGATTACTATTTCTGGAAAACTACAGTTGATAAAAGCAGAATTACCAATTGTTGTTACACCGTCAGGGATTGTTATGCTTGCAAGATTATGACAATTAGCAAAAGCACAATCACCGATTATTATTACACCATTGCCGATTGTAACATTTGTGAGGCTGGTGCAATCTTCAAATACAGAATTATCTATTGTTGTTACACCATTTCCAAGTATTACAGTTTTAAGTCCAGATTCAGTAAATGCAGAATCACCGATTGTGGTTACACTGTCAGGGATTGTTATACTTGTAATGCCATCGCAATTATAAAATGCATAATCACCGATTGTTGTGACGCTATCAGGAATTTCTATACCTACGAGTTCATAGCAACCGCTAAATGCATAATCACCGATTGTTGTGACGCTATCAGGAATTTCTATACTTACAAGTTCATAGCAACCGCTAAATGCATAATCACCGATTGTTGTTACACTGTCGGGAATTTGATAAAAACTAAAATAATTGTAAAAACCATACTCATACTTTCTTCCACCACTGTAAATAAGAGTCGATTTATCCTTATTGAATAACACACCATATTCATCACTCGAATAATATTGGTTATTATTATCTACTACTATGTATGCCGATGTTCCATAAAACGCACAATTACCGATTGTGGTTACACTGTCAGGGATTGTTACACTTGTAAGACGATGGCAATCTCTAAATGCATCATTACCGATTGTGGTTACACTATCAGGAATTGTTATATTGGTGAGTTGTTTGCAATATGCAAATGTATAATCACCGATTGCTGTTACGCTATTAGGAATTGTTATACTTTTGAAGTCATCGCAATTATAAAATGCATAATCACCGATTGTTGTTACACCATTAGTTATAATAACTTTTTCAATACTGTCCTCGTATGCTTCCCACGGACGATTATCGTATGCATAATCACCCATTTCGCCTTCACCGGAAATAGTTAAGGTGAATGTTAACGGGTCATAGGTCCAGGTAAGATTTTCGCCACAAGTGCCTGTTGTTGCTGCAGATGCAGTTATTGGCACGATGGATAAGAGCATTATGACTGCTAAAAGTGTTATTATTATTTTGCTTATTTTCTGCATAGAATCATCTCCTAAATTCCATAATCATATTCATATTAACATATATTTACATTTTTTGCAAGGAAACAACAAAAAAAGACGGAGTCGAAACTCCGTCTTATTCTTTGTGTTTTGTAATTATCTTCTGCTCTTGAAAAGGTCAAGGATGTCGATATCTTCATCAGGAGCACCGAAGTTGCCACCTGAGCTGATTTCGTCAACTGATGCGTTGTAATATGGTTTCTTAGCAACACCGTTTGAATCAAGACCAAAACCAGTTGCGATAACTGTTACATACATTTCATCGTCAAGTTTTTCATCGAAAGCAACACCGAAGATGATATTTGCATCGTCATCAGCCTGTGAACGAACGATACCTGCAGCTGTATCAACGTCTTCAAGAGTGATGTCAGGAGATGCTGTGATGCTGATGATAACACCCTTAGCACCTGTGATTGTTGTTTCAAGAAGTGGGCTGGAGATAGCTGATTTAGCAGCCTGTTCTGCCTTATCTTTACCACTTGCATGACCAATACCCATATGAGCATGACCAGCGTCCTTCATAACTGAAGTAACGTCAGCGAAGTCAAGGTTGATGAATGCAGGCATTGTGATAAGGTCTGTAACTGAGTTTACACCCTGACGAAGAACATCATCAGCAATACCGAAAGCGTTAGCAAATGTAATTCTCTGTTCTGAAACATATTTAAGTCTTTCGTTAGGAATAACGATAAGTGAGTCAACATGCTGTGCAAGCACTGCGATACCTGCTTCAGCCTGCTTCATTCTGTGTGTACCTTCAAATGCGAAAGGCTTTGTAACGATACCAACTGTAAGGATACCTCTGTCCTTTGCAATTTCAGCAATAATTGGAGCAGCACCTGTACCTGTTCCGCCACCCATACCTGCTGTAACGAATACCATCTGAGCACCGTCAAGCTTTTCAACGATAGCGTCACGGCTTTCCTCTGCTGATTTCTGTCCGATTTCAGGCTTTGCACCTGCACCACGACCTGAAGTTACCTTCTGACCGAT